>CAYQZD010000099.1:6170-13704 GCA_964421875.1 uncultured bacterium | reverse complement strand
ATATGTAGTTAATTCGTTTAATCCGTTTAATTCGTTGTGAATATAATACTATAATAAATACATACTATAACACTTTTCTGATATGAAGCGTATTCGTAATCAGCTGTACGGCTGATCTTTGTTTTCCGGAAAGATTCCGGCTGCGCCGGAATGACCATTTCGCTTATGACTTTAAATAGCTAAAGTCTTATATCATGTTAATCTTGTTAATCCTGTCTATTATTAATATTTTATGGATATTTCAAATTATAGCTTGTCAACTTTTGTACTTTCTAACTTTTACACTTTCTAACTTGTAAACTTGCTAACTTGCCAACTTGCAAACTTAATAATCGAAATAATCATCAACATCCAAGATTCTAGATTATGATGCGGATTCTTCTCGTCCTACTGACAATGACTTCTGTTCTTTTCGCTTATGAATCGGAGGAAATCTCCCCGCCGCCCTCCAAAAACGGGGAAAGGACAGTCCAGATCGCAAATCCCAATGTGCGCAACCGGGTGCACCGACGCTCAAACATCTGGATGAATATCACCAACTGGGGATTCTTCGGAAACTATTTCATCTACAGCGTGTCAGACCAGCCTATGGAAGACCCCGAATATCCCGGGACCTACGCCCCCCAAGCCGAATTCCCCGGCGGCTCCGATGTGCAGTATCTGTTCAAGGGCGCACTCTGGGTAGGAGCCATGGTTCAGGAAGAGGGTTTCGAATTCCCCCGGGTCTCCGTAGGAACCGACGGATGGCTAAGGCCCCGAAGAAACGAATTCTATCCTGGCGAAGGCGAAGAAAACGGTATCCTCGAACGTTCATCCAGAACCAACCAATACAACCGACTGGGCCAGTATGTATCCAGCCCCCTCGCGGTGTCGGAACAGGATTTCATCCTCTCCTATAGCGACACCTTAACCGACCCGGTATGGGTGATGAACGACCCCATAGATGGCCCGCATTATCCCCTGGGCATTAAAATCTCGCAGAATTCCTATTCCTGGACCTACAACTACGCCCAGGATTTCATTATTATCGATTACACCATCGAAAACATCGCCGACCGCTATCTAAAAAACCTCTACATAGGCCTCTACGTAGACGCCGATGTGGGAAGATTCGATGAACGGCCCCACTGGTTCGAAGATGACATCTGCGGCTTCCAGCGTTACTACTACTACCAACGACCCGACGGCTCAACCGACAGCGCTCTCATCGATATAGCCTACATCGCAGACAACGACGGCAGACCCTATGCCGAAGCCACAGGCAGCGATTTCTACTCCCCGGGTGTTACAGGAACCAGAGTGGTGCGCGCCCCCAATCCCCGCCTCAAAACAGCCTTCAACTGGTGGATCTCAAACGTATCGGTCAATTTCGATTTCGGTCCCGCCTGGCAGGACGACCGCTCAGGAGGATGGACCAACGAATACGGCACCCCCATTGGCGACGAACGAAAATACTTCGTGATGTCCAATCTGGAATTCGACTACGACCAGGTCTATGTCGATAAACCCGACTGGCTGCAATCCCACCCCCAGGAACTACATTACCGAAATCCCGCCACCGGCGAATGGGTGGATGAGACCCACGATTGGAAAATCGAAGACCTGCAGTACGCCCCCGACCTCGCTGACGGATATGACACCAGATACCTCCTATCCTGGGGACCTCTGGGGATTTTCGACCACACCGACGACGTCGGTAACGATATCTTCCGCCTCAATCCCGGCGAAAAATTCAAAATGACCATCGCCTATGTCGGCGGGGAAGCTTTTCACGATTTGAATAATCCGCAAGTGTCCAATACCAACATCGACCCTACAAAATTCAACTTCGCCGACCTCAAATACAACGCCGCATGGGCGGCCTGGGTTTACGACAATCCGATGATAGACACCCCCGTTTACGATTGGGGAAACGACCACAACCCCGCGATGGTGGACGCTGACGGCAGCCAGGACGACGGTATCCTCGACACCGGCGACGGATGGTTCGGTGAAGACCGCGGCTCTGATGGATTATACGCAGTGCTGCCGCCGGGAGAGGACAGCGTAGCGGTTTACTATTTCGGCCAGTTTATGGGATATTACAACGGTCCTGATAGAGACGGCACCGAAAGCAACGGCAGACTCGACCCCGGAGAAGATTCCTGGGAAGGTCCCGAATTCATCGAACACCCGCTGCACGGAACCCTCGACCTCGGATATATGAGAGAAAACGACATCCTCAACGCAGGAGACGGAATCCCCGATTTCCAGGGGCCTCCGCCGCCCCCGGTGCCCTCGATGGTATATGAACTCACCGAAAAGGAAGTCATACTTCGCTGGCGAATGAAGCCCTCGCAAGATCCCGCCTACCAAGACCCCTTCAGCCGAAAACAGGATTTTGAGGGGTATCGAATATACGTCTCCAACACCGGTTTGGAAAACGATTTCGCACTAACCGCCGATTTCGACCTCGTAGATTTCGCATACTACAATCTCAGGGATTCCCTGGCTACATACCCCGATACCCGAACAAACGCTCCCGCGGACACCTTTATCGACAATAAACACCTCTACCGAAAGCCTGTTGGTGACAATAGCGGGCTCCGCGCTATAGCTATCGACGACAGCGCCTATGAATTCGTTATCGAACATGCCCATCCCCTCTTCCCCAGATGGTACGCCGTGACCGCATACGATTTCGGAGACCCCAAAACCGGAACCGGACCTCTGGAAACCGCCACCACCGCCAATGCCGTATATGTCGCTCCCTCCGGACTCCCGGAAAAGAAAGTGATGGTGGTGCCTAATCCCTACCGAGCTTATAGGGATTATACCCGTACCTACTCAGGCAGCAGGTCCTGGGAAAATCAGGATGATGGCACACCTGATTTCTTTCCCAATACCGACCGCAGGCTGGAGTTTATCAACCTGCCGGAAAAATGCCTCATCAGAATCTACACCCTCGCCGGCGATTTAGTGAACATCATACCGCATAATATCGATGGGGATTCCAACATTGGATGGGCCTCCGAATATTCCGAATCCTGGGACCTCAATTCAAGAAACAATCAGCAGGTAGTATCAGGGCTCTACCTCTTCTCCGTGGAGGATTACACCGAGGGAAACAAGGGCGAAATAAAGACCGGAAAATTCGTTATAATCAGGTGATGTGATTAGTAGTAGGGTGGGTTCTTAACCCACCAATTTACAAATTATTCCGCCTCAGCCGTAGTCCTGAGCAGCACTCTTCTCAGCACCGACTTGTCACTTGATACTTATACTAATTAGTTTCTGTTGCAAAACTGCAGTCTGTCATTGCGAACGAAGTGAAGCAATCGGGTGATTAATTATTGTGGCGCAGGGTCTCCGCACCCTGCGCCATATGCCTATAAATCAATTGGTCGCTGTCGACTACGGAGAGTCGACAGCACAGTACAAGAATGAATTATCGTATTCTCGGACGGACTGTGCGCCGGAATGACGATATAGATAAGCGCTTCACAAACCAGAAGTGATACAAATCTCTGTAATACACTGAGTGTCCCAATGAAAAAAAGCGTTATAACCGCTTTGATTTTGTTACTGGCAATGAATCTCACATCTGCGGATACCGAAATTGACAGCCTGGAAAAACTGCTGCCAAACCTTACCGGCGAAGAAAGGGTTGAAGTCCTCAACAAGATGGCTTGCGAATACCTGGAAACCGACGCCGAAAAAAGCCTGGAATACTGCAAAACGGCTTTAGCAGCCGCCGAGGAACTGGGCAGCGAGGCGCTGAAGGCCAAGGCAATGCTCAATATGGCCAACTCCCTGCGGAGAGCGGAGAAAAACAAAGAGGCGATTGAGCGTTATGAGAAATGCCTAAAAATTCTGAAGCAATTAAAAACTGAGTCAGAAAGGACGGAGGAAATCGACCGTATGACTGCCTCCGCCCTGCAAAATCTCGGCTTCATCCATTTCTTTTTCGCCGCCGATTATGATAAGGCTCTCGCGTATTTCCTTAAGGCGGTTAAAATCGCCGAAAATACCCAAGACGCTAAACTGACCGCCACTTGTTATATCGGTATCGGATTTGTCCATCGCAACCTGGAAAACTACCAAAAGGCGCTGCAGTATTTTGCAATGGGAGCGGAATTCGCGGAAAAATTGCGGGGAAAGGATAGAGACCGTGTTGTAACCGCGCTCAACGAAACCGCAAATGTCTATTTCCTCACCGATGATTTCGAAAAATCGCTGCAATATCATCGTAAAGCGTTAAAAGTGGCGCAGGAAATCGATTGCAGATTCAGCATCGGATTCGTTTCCCACGATATGGGGCTGGTTTACAGCCAGCAGGGAAACTACGAAAAAGCGCTGGAGTGCTTCTTTGTGAGTTTGGAAATCGACCGTGAAATGGGGACCAGGCGGGAATTGTCAATCTCCCTTACTAACATCAGCAGTCTTTACCTGCGGATGGGGAATTTAAAATCCGCTTTGAAATACCAGTTGGAAGCCCTGGAGGTTGCCGAACCGTTTGGAGGACGGGCGGAAATTGCCTCGGCCTATGAAAACCTGTCGAAAATATACGGAGAGACGGGCGATTTCCAAAACGCGCTTAAGTATTACAAATTGTTCGATACTATGATGGATTCAATCTATAACGAATCCAAATCGGAGCAAATCGCTGAAATGCTGGCTAAGTATGAATCTGAAAAGAAACAGAGTGAAATTGAATTATTGAAAAAAGAAAAACGGATACAAACCATATTACGGAATACACTTATCGCAGGCTGTACCCTAATTCTGCTGGTGACATTCATTCTGTATCGCAGTAATCGCGCTAAACATATGGTAAATCAAGCGTTAGCAATAAGAAATCGAGAAATCGCCGCTAAAAACGAAGAACTGTCAGAACTCAACCAACAATTACAGAACGTAATAAAAGAAGTCAAGCGGCTGAGCGGACTCCTTCCAATATGTTCAAGCTGCAAGAAAATCCGCGATGACGCAGGATACTGGAAGAAAATCGAAGCCTATATCAGTGAACACTCCGATGCCACCTTCAGCCACGGTATCTGCCCGGATTGTATGAAAAAACTCTACCCGGAATATTACTGTAAAGTCTTCGATGATTCGGGGAACATCATAGATTCGCTTGATTCCTAAAGTTTACGCTTCTGTTTTATAGCAATTTCCAAAGGAGAGCTGTTGCCGTAATCCCTCTATTGTGTCGCAGAGTCCCCGCACTCTGCGATATTAATCCTGAAAATTGCGGCAGCGTAAAAAAAAGTAATGTCATTGCGAGCGAAGCGAAGCAATCTTTATCGTGCCGCAGGGTCTCCGCACCCTGCGCCATATACCTATAAATCAGTTAGTTGCTATCGATCGCGGAGAGTCCCAACACAAAAAAAGAATGAGTATACTTTTCTTAATTCGTTTAATTCGTTGTGAATATAAACCCCAAAGATACAAATACATAAATATTCTCAACTTCATAAAGCTAAATTCTTACATCCCGATCACTAATCCTTCTGCCCTTGATGAAAATTGTCTCCCACACCACCAAGGACTCCCTGAAGCTTGCCCGCCTCGCAGATGGTCTGAACGAAATCGCCCTCGGCGCGGAACTACGCTATATTCAACCGGGCGAGGATGTCGCCGCAGCGCTCCGGGGCGCGGAAATTATACTAACCTACCGCTTCGAGCCGGAATGGTGGAGCGGGGCGCACCAACTGCGCTGGGTTCACATCGGCGGCGCGGGAGTCAACCACATCCTGTTCCCCGAACTAATCGCCTCCGAAGTTATCGTCACCAATTCCCGCGGCATCCACACCCGCACTATGGCGGAATATGTCCTCGCCGCGATGCTCCACTTCAGCCAGCGTTTCGACCGCGCCTGCGAATACAAATCGAACCGCAAATGGCGCGCCGCCAAAATCCCGATGACCCGCTCCTCAATCCTGCTCAAGGATAAAAAGGTCGGTATCATCGGCGCCGGAGCCATCGGCGGCGGAGTAGGGGAGATGTGCGGGAAGCTGGGGATGCGCGTTTTCGCAATCAACCGGTCGAAGAGGGTGGAACTCCCCTTCGCCGAAATCACCGGAGGCTTCGAGGGTATCGACAAACTGATGGCTTGGGCGGACTTCGTGGTGGTGACTTTACCCTTTACCGCTGAAACCATGGGTTTAATCGACGCCCGCAGAATCGGCTTGATGAAGCCCGGTTCCTACCTTATTAACATAGCCCGGGGCGGGATAGTGGAGGAAACGGCGCTAATCGAAGCCCTGCTACACGGGCGCATCGCCGGCGCGGCCCTCGACGTATTCGAAACCGAACCCCTGCCGGATAATTCCCCCTTGTTCGAAATTCCTAACCTATTGCTTACTCCTCACATCGCGGGGAATTACCCGGAATACACCATCGACGTCATTGACCTTTTCCTGGAAAACCTGAAGCGTTATCTAAAAGGCAAGCCGCTGAAAAATATTGTGGATAAAAACAGAGGGTATTAGCGTAGCTTTATTGGATTATACGATTTCCTTAAGGGTATAACTGACATGAAATTCAAGAGAATATTATTGTTATCGCTAGCAGTTTGCAGCTTATTTCTATGTTGTTCCGATGAAAACGGAGTGGACGGTGATAGGCAAACCGACATCATTACGGTCATCACCGCCAACCCTCCAACCGTCCCCCCTGCCGGTTCCACCGGATTGTACTGCAATATCAACCTCCCGGACACCTGCGAAGTGGAATATGAATGGTCCTATTCCGACGGTCTTATCTTTCCCGCAGGAAACCATTGTCCCACCGCGGTTTGGGAGGCGCCCGGCGATACGGGGCGGTTCACCGTTACCGCCATTGTGCATTACGGGAATACCTTCGATGAGGATGAAGTCGAAATCACGGTCGCGGAGACTGAAGGGCATCCCCCTCCACCCGTTCCCCTTCTTGAATGTTCGTTGTCTGTTAATATGACAACTCTCGACTGGCAAAGAAATCCCTCCGAAGACCCGGATTACAGAGATCCGGTAAGCGGTCTGCAGGATTTCGAAGGGTACCGGGTCTATATCGCCAGCGCCAGAAGGTTCTATGGCGGAAACAACGAGGCGTATTTCGCGTTTTCATTGATTTATGATTTCGATAAGATCGATTTCGCCTATTTCAGCATAACCGATTCGATGGTCACGGTCCCCGACGCTCGCTTCAATGCCCCTCTGGATACGGTAATCGGCGGTGAAACATACTTCCGCCGGCAGGTGGGCGCAAACACCGGCTTCGAAGCGATTCTGACTCCGGACAGCACTTATGCGATAACTTTTTCCGGTGTAAACTGGCTTGAATTCCCCCGGTGGTATGCGGTGACCGCTTACGATTTCGGCAACCCCTTCACCGGTGAACCGTCACGCGAAACCGGTAGAACCGACAATGCGGTCTATGTGGGGCCTTAACGCAGATAATGATGATAATGATAATGAAGAATCGATTTTTAAATCTCTCGGCGGCGGCGGTTTTTTTTAATGCCCCCTCATAGGTAATATGCGAAATATCTGAACAAATGTCAAGTTTTTTG
>CAYQZD010000099.1:0-6160 GCA_964421875.1 uncultured bacterium | reverse complement strand
GCGAAAGAGATATTGATTGTTTTGATTTATTGATTTTTTATTTTTTTTATTTTATTTTTTTGTTTGATAGGGCGAAGGGAAGGGTTTTTGAGTGTTTTTTAAGATTGAAGTTTTTGAAATTGAGAGTGTTTTTTGGGAAGAATTTTTAAAAATTTTGTAAGTGTATTATTAACAAAATATTAGGAATAATGATTTTAGTGTTTTTTTTATGGGGAGTTGATATTCACAACGGATTACAGGGATTACACGGATTTCAGAAGGACATCGTCTGCATTTGCACGCGGTGGATGGGATGAGATAAAAGGAATATATTCACAACGAATTAGCGGCTGGTTAATAATCCGCGCTGCTATTTGCAGCAGGGTGCGGGGATCCGGCGGGCATAAGAACGGGGTGCGGAGACCCTGCAGAATAGGGGGCGGCGGGATTAGTGGAGGGAGAGTCAAGGGGGTTAATCGAAGGCGCGGGGCCAGCCGCCGTGTTCATCGATGATGCGGTCGATTTCCTCCATCAACCCGATGGTTTCTTTTAGGGCTGAGACTATCTTTCTGTAATGTTCCAATTCCTCAAAGGAGAGCGTCCTTCCTTTCCGGTCCTTCAACCATTTATGGCACACCTGGTAGCCGCCGATATGGAATTCCCACACTTCCGGCGGGACATTGCTGAAACACTGCTTAGAATTAATCTGGACCGAGCCTTTATTTTGCGCGCCGGGCTCAGAGTATCGGACATAATCGACTTTACAACTTCCCATCACCGGGAAAAGGGCTAAATCGTTAGAGAGGTCATATTCCTGTATCAGGTGGAGGGCGGTGAGCCGTTTTCCCATCAGCGTTAGTTTTCGGAATAAATCCCGGTTCGAAGTCATAGGTACCCGGGGGAAATCGAGGCGGAGAAATTCGGCGTATCGCTCACGATAAGCGGGTGAATGAAACATCGCGTAAATGTAGTGGAATACATCTTCCGGACCGAAGGACTTATCCAAGTCTCCTTCACCGTCCGGAGTGGAGTTTAATCCCAGTTTAAGGCTTAATTCCGCAATGAACTTGTCGGATAGATTAGCTTTCCGCCCGCCGGGAGCGTCAGTGGGGGCGCTTCCGTTGGGAAAGAGGTCGCCGCGCGAAGGATCTGGATATAAATAGATAGGAAATATATAAGCCCCACCCTTATTGCTCAAAGTAGTCCGGAAATTGCCAATATTATCCGTCACAAAAGCATGGTTAAATACTCCTTCAGCGACTTGACGAACCGTGATTAATCCGAAATTCATATTTCGAAAATGATGCATTATTTCACGTCTTGGCATGCAGATGAAACCTCGAGTTTTTCCGGTATAGTATGTATATCTTATATCGAAGGGTCTATAGTGAATCGGAGTTATTTTATCTGTATTTATCTTTGTCTGATTAATGTCATTTTGCGCCCATTCGACTTTCCAATCTCTTACATCTTTCCCTAATTTATACTTATATCTTGCTTCTTCTGTTTGCATTCCAGCGAAATCTTTGACTGTTTTCAGCAGCGATTTTTCATCGAAATGGATAGTGAGCGAATCTCTGGCGGTGACTATTCCCACCGAATTGACCGGTACAATATCGGTTATTTTCCACCAGTGATTGAATTCAGAAAGGAGTGTTTTATCAAAAGGTTTAAAGAGATAGAACGGCGACTCCGGTTTTAATTTTTCCCATTCAACAGTTTCAGTGAAATTTTCCAATAGAGGGGAGTATTTTACTTTTCTTTCCCCCCATAATTCCGCGTGCCTTACGGTGGTTTCATTGGTTTTTTCCGGTTTTTTAACGAAAATTCCAATAGCGTTCCCCTGCTGGATATC
This sequence comes from uncultured bacterium, assembly GCA_964421875.1. Taxonomy (GTDB): domain Bacteria; phylum Electryoneota; class Tariuqbacteria; order Tariuqbacterales; family Tariuqbacteraceae; genus CAYQZD01. The sequence continues at coordinate 4,326 of CAYQZD010000099.1, read as the reverse complement.
GAAGACATTTTCATCTTTGGAGCCGTCGGGACATTTTTCTTTCTTCTTAACATTACCATGCAAGTCAAGGATATAGATATCGTCGAAGGTATTCATCAGAGCGCTTCGCATTCCGCGGAAAGTCGGGTTATCCAGATAACCGTGGTTGCTGATAAAAGCCAAAATCCCCTGACCGGTTTGTTCTATCCTCATTTGGGCGAAGCGGATGAATTTGACATAATCGTCGTTCAGCCATTTGGGATTCCGTTCCTTCAGCGGTTCGCCGTCAATTTCAAAATAAGAGTGAGTAGTTTCACCGGTCATAGTGTCTTTTCCCTTCAACAGGGAGACAATCCAATCTCCTTTATTCAAGGAATGTCCGTAATAGGGCGGATTTCCCAGCACCACCATCACCGGGAATTTCCTTTTGACATCTCCAGCCGCCCGGGCTTCGTCCGCTATCCACTGGGCGAAAGGCACTTTCCCGATATTCTTGCTTTCTTCAAGTGTATTTGTAAGATAAATACCTAACCTTTCAGCCGACCTGAAATCGTATCCTGTTTCTTTCAATTGCAATCCCAATTTCATATGGGCAACGGCATAGGGCGCCATCTGCACTTCGAAGCCGAATATTCGCGGGAGTAAATCTTTCGATACATAAGCGGGCCACATACCCAGGTTTTTAAGGAATGATTCGTAGATATGATTTATCACCCAGTAAAGAAAAGTGCCGGTTCCGGCCGCGGGGTCGAGGATGAGCACTTTATGATATTCTTTTTCACCGTTTTTGGTTTTAATTTTGATTTTTGAATGGTCGGCGAGGCCTGCTTTGAGGCCGAAATCTCGTTTGAGGATAAAATCCACTGAGCGGACGATGAAAGATACAATGGGTTCCGGAGTGTAATACACTCCTCGTTTTTCGCGCAGTTCCGGGTCGTAAGCTGAGAGGAAGGTTTCGTAGAAATGTATCACGGGGTCTTCGCGGCGGGCGCGGCCGCTCCAGTCTTTAAGGATAGCGTTCATATCGGCGCGGTTTAAGAGTTCGGCTAAATCGTCCACAGCCCAGGCAATTCTGGCGTCCAATTCAAATCCGGCGATGTGATGGAAAAGCTTGCGGAGGAAGGGATTGGTTTCGGGGAGGTTGTCGGCTGCGTTGCGGCGGTCGAATTTGGCGGCTTCGTTGTGATTGCAGCGAGCGGCGAACAAGCCATAGCATATCGTTTGGGAGTACATATCGGCGAAGTTATCGACGCTCAAATCAGGGAGCAGCACTTCCCGGAAACCTTCCCAATCGGAATGCAGACTTCCTTCTTCCGGTTCGCCTTGAAGAGCGTTTTCGATTAAGATGCGGATGAAGCGCGCTAATGAAGCCATCCTTTGAGCCAACTCAGATGATTCGCTGATTGTAGGGGCTTCGGAATCGAAGAACCGATTAAAGAGACGCAGCGCCGCTTCTTGGTTATCCTTTAGAATTCTTAACCCGCCCAAATGGTCGATTTCCGCCAGCATGACGCTTATCTTCTTTTCCCCATTTACATACCAGCGGAATTCGATATAGTTTGTGAGGATGAGGCTGCTCAGACTCTCCCGGTAACGCTTCAATTGTTCGCTGTTTTCTACGGGATCCAGAGGTTCGCCGACATTTTTGGTTTCTATGTATCCTGTGGGTATTCCGTTTCGATATATGATAAAATCCGGGGCGCCGCATTCTATATGTTTAGGTTCATTTATGGCTGAAATATCATTCCTGAGCGAAGTGAGCAGTCCCTCCAAGGAGGAGCGATGGCTGGCTTCAGTGGAATCGTCGGTATCGATTTTCTGTTTAAGTTTATCTAAATATTGCTTTAGGATACTCAAATTGTTTCCATGTAACATTTTACTGAATTGGCATGACTTTAGGTTTCTGAAGTTCGAAATATGTATATATCTGTTTATTTGGAGTTTACATTCACAGCGGATTAAGCGGATTTATTAGAAGTATATTTCAAAATAATAAGAGCGTAGCTTTGTGAAAATCCGCACAACTTCAGATAGGTAAAGTGATATGTCTCCATTATTAGTTTTCATTATTTAATCATTTTTACCCTAAAAATCAAAAAAAGGGCGCCCATTGGGACGCCCTTTATTCTTATCGTATCGTCTGTAATCCAGGAAACTGAATCCTGAATCCCGATTACCGTATCCTGTCTAATACATATCTCCCATTCCTCCACCCATACCACCGCCGGGCATCGGGGGAGCCTTTTCTTCTTCTTTTTTATCGTTGATAGTGGCCTGAGTCATCAGCAGCAACGCGGCAACGGAAGCGGCGTTTTCCAGCGCGGTGCGGGAGACCTTGGTGGGGTCTATAATCCCGGCTTCGACCAGGTCTTCGTATTTTTCGGATTGGGCGTTGAAACCGAATCCGCCTTCTTTGTCCTTCACCTTCTGTACCACAACCGATCCTTCCAGACCGCAGTTGTTGACGATCTGCCGGATAGGCTCTTCCATAGCGCGTTTGACGATATTCACCCCGATTTGCTGGTCGTTTTCCAGTGTAAGTTTTTCCAGCGCCGGCAGAACCCTCAGATAGGCGACTCCGCCTCCGGGAACCACGCCCTCTTCCACCGCGGCGCGGGTAGCGTGCAGCGCGTCCTCGACCCGGGCTTTCTTCTCCTTCATCTCGACCTCGGTGGCGGCTCCGATGTTCAGCACCGCGACACCTCCAGCCAGCTTCGCCAGGCGTTCCTGCAGTTTTTCGCTGTCGTAGTCTGAAGTGGATGTTTCAATCTGCTTTTTAATCTGATTGATGCGTCCCTTGATGTCGTCAGCCTTGCCGCCGCCCTGGACGATGGTGGTGTTGTCCTTGTCAATGGTGACGGTTTTAGCGGTTCCTAAGTCGGACAGAACCGCGTTCTCCAGTTTGAATCCCGCTTCTTCAGCGATGACCCGTCCGCCGGTGAGGATGGCGATGTCTTCCAGCATAGCTTTGCGGCGGTCGCCGAATCCGGGGGCTTTCACGGCGCAGACCTTCAAGGTTCCGCGAAGCTTGTTCACCACCAGTGTCGCCAGGGCTTCGCCCTCGATATCTTCAGCGATGATGAGCAAGGGTTTACCCATTTGAGCCACTTTCTCCAGGATGGGGAGGAGGTCCTTCATCACGGAGATTTTCTTATCGTAAATCAGAATCATCGGCTCTTCAAGATTGGCGTCCATATTCTCGGCGTCGGTTACAAAGTAGGGTGAGAGATAGCCGCGGTCGAACTGCATACCCTCGACCACCTCCAGAGTGGTTTCCAGAGTTTTGGCCTCTTCGACGGTGATAACGCCGTCTTTCCCGACTTTGTCCATCGCGTCAGCGATGAGGTTTCCGATGTCCATATCGTTATTGGCGGAAATAGCCCCTACATATGAGATTTCTTGCTTGTCCTTTACTTCGCGGGAGAGCTTCTTCAGCTCACCGACCGCGACGCCGACCGCCTTCTCAATACCGCGCTTGAGGTCCATAGGGTTAGCTCCGGCGGTAACGTTTCGCATACCTTCATGCACTATGGACTGCGCCAGGACGCAGGCGGTGGTGGTGCCGTCTCCGGCGACGTCAGAAGTCTTTGAGGCGACTTCCTTGAGCATCTGCGCGCCCATATTCTCCACCGGATCTTCCAGCTCGATTTCCTTGGCGACAGTAACGCCGTCCTTGGTGACGGTGGGTGCGCCCCATTTTTTGTCGATGACCACGTTGCGGCCTCTGGGACCTAAAGTTTCCTTCACCGCATTTGCCATCATATCCACGCCCTTTTTCAACGATGTGCGGGCGTCGGAATCGAAAGTTATTTCCTTAGCAGCCATTTATTTACTCCTTGAGTTTTCTTCTTTTGTTACTTGATGATAATCTTACTTGATTACGGCTAAAACATCGTTACGCGAAACAATGAGATACTCATCATTTTCGAATTTTATTTCGGTCCCGCCGTACTTGGAATAGACTACTCTGTCGCCCACCTTAAGGACTTCAGACAGAACTTTACCGCCCTCCTTTTTAGGGACATCGTCGCCCAGAGCGACAACTTCGCCCATCTGGGGACGCTCTTTAGCGGTGTCGGGGATGATAATCGATCCGACTTTCTTTTCTTCCTCTTCCAGGGGCTTGATCAGCACCCTTTCGTCAACCGGTTTCAGGTTCATTTTTGTTCCTCACGTTTGTTATTACTTATTAATAATAAAATTAAGTATATTAACAGATTATTTAGTGTAATGTCTGTTAGCACTCTGTCGCGGTGAGTGCTAATGTTGACGAAAAATATAAGGAACTGTTCGTTCCTTATACTTTAATTTAGTATTTGATACTATCTTGTTGTTATAAAAGTTCCC
>CAYQZD010000098.1:0-13997 GCA_964421875.1 uncultured bacterium | reverse complement strand
AGATACCAGGAGAAACTCAACAGGTATTTTGTTTTAACACAGAATTAAGGTATTATTCAAGTTCGTGAACAAAAACAAACAGGCAGAACAGAAACCCAGTCGTTTAAAGTTCAAAAATCCAAACCCATCATTGACCAAATCGACTGCCTGCTGGCGGAGCATTACGGTTTCACCGATGAGGAGCTGGATTTCATCATCAATTATGATATAAAATACCGGATGGGATTGCATTCGGGAGGCGCCGAGAATGAAGAAGACGGCGATTGAAATAGTATATCTTAAGCCGGACCACCCTGACTACCCTCCTGCACTCACCGCCTCCCCTATATTTGAACCGCCGCCGCATATTTCAGCGATTGGCTCCCTTGAAATCCTGAAAAAAAGAAAAAACGCGTTATTCTGTTCCCGCAAATGCCCCGGCAGCGCCATCATCAAGACTTTCGATTATGTCCGGGAGCAACGGGACAAAGGAACAGTTTTCATCAGCGGCTTTCATTCCCCGGTGGAGAAAGAGTGCCTGGATATCCTGATGCGGGGAAATCAGCCGATAATCATCTGCCCGGCGCGGGGGTTGGAGGGAATGCGGATTTCAAAGGAATGGCGGAAGATGATAAGGGAGGGGAGACTGCTGTTGCTGTCGCCGTTTTCCGAAAGTGAGAAGCGGTTGCGGAAGGATTTAGCGATACGGAGAAATTTGTTTGCGGCGGAGCTAGCGGAGGAAGTAGTGGTGGGGTATGCAGCGGAAGGTGGTAAAACCATAGAATTTTTGGAGATGATTATGAAATGGGGAAACCGGTTTTTATAATAGACGACTCGAGAAACTAAGCAATGAACCAGGAATTATAGATGAACATTAACTGGCAAAATTTACGATCTTGGAATGGTTCTCAGCGGACGGGTTTTGAAAAACTCTGTTGCCAATTAGCCAATTGTGAACCTGTTCCGCAAGGATCGAAATTTACCGCTAAGGGTGACCCAGATGCAGGAGTGGAGTGCTACTGGATTTTCCCGAATGGCGATGAATGGGGCTGGCAGGCTAAATTTTTCTCTTCGCTTAATAGCGGAGATACCACGCAATGGAACCAAATAAACGCTTCCGTTCAGACCGCAATTGGAAAACATACGCGATTAACGAAATATATCATCTGTGCGCCAGTTGACCGTGCGGACCCGCAAATAAACTCTGAGAAGTGGTCGATGGATGTTTGGAACGATTATGTCGTAAAATGGAAACAAATAGCTCAAACAGAGGGAATGACGGTTGAATTCGAATTTTGGGGAGAGCATGAAATATTCGAACGACTATCCCGCGAAGAACACGCCGGAAGGTATAAATGGTGGTTCGATAAAGAATTTCTAAGTGAGAGATGGTTCAAATCTCACATAGAAGAGGCTGTTGTCAACGCCGGGCCGCGATATTCACCGGAATTGAATGTTGAACTCCCTATCGCACAGTATTTTGAGGGTTTAGGCAGAACTTTTACCTTTATCAGCGATATAAAGAGAAAGTTTGAAGGGATTATTATCGATTTCTACGAACATTTCATGCATCGAGATCCTGAAATAATCGTGACTGAGATAAATCAAATCGAGGAAATTATTAAAAGACTGGAAAAAATAATAACAAGTATTCGAGAAAACAGTGTAGAGAAATTAGATTTTAATTTAATTACTGATTCTTCTGAAAAGACAATTGAGATTATCGATCTCTGTTATGATAAGTTGCGAGAGGAAGAAAAGAGTGAAAAATTAAAGACCGACGATAAATCTAAAATTCAAAGAAATGATCAATACAACTACGAGAAATATAAGTTAAGAAGACTTCGGGAATTTTTCGAAGAATTTTTAAGTCTATCTCAGAGCAAAAAGGCGGAACTATCTAATGTTGGCGCGATTTTAGTGTTAGGTAAAGCCGGAACCGGGAAGACTCATCTATTTTGTGATATTGCCGAGAGGAGAATAAGAAACAGCCTACCAACTGTCTTATTATTTGGGATTAATTTCACCGATAGGGAACCGTGGACTCAGATAATTGAGCAATTGAACTTACGATGTAGTGTAGAAGAACTCCTTAGCGCTCTTGAAGCTTGTGCGCAAGTGCGTGGTCAAAAGGCAATGATAATGCTCGATGCTTTGAATGAAGGAGAAGGATGTAAATTATGGAATAAATACCTGGCTGGTATGTTGAGGAAACTTTCCAATTATCCCTGGATTAGTATTGCCCTTAGCGTCCGCAGTTCATACGAAGAGTTGATTGTACCTGAGAATATAAAATCGCAAGAATTAGTTAGAATTGAACATTATGGATTCGCCTACAAACCCTACGAAGCAATCAAGATTTTCTTCAAGAATTACAAATTAGAATTACCGGGAATTCCACCCATTCAGCCGGAATTCCATAATCCCCTGTTTCTGAAACAGTTCTGCGAAGGACTAAAAAACAAAAGATTAACCAGAGTTCCGGACGGATTACAAGGTATAACTACTATACTCGATTTTTACCTTGACTCGGTTAATGAGAAACTTAGCAGACCTGAACATCTTGATTTAGATGTGAAAGAAAGAGTTATCCATAAGGCAGTTTCTAAGTTAGCTGAGGCTATGGCAGAAGTGGGTAAGGACTGGCTATGTATTGACGAGGTAAAAAAGTTTACTGAAGAAATATTTCCTTCAGACGGATACCAAAAATCGCTCTTCAGGAGCTTAGAAAGTGAAGGAATAATTATCAGATCTGTATTATATCAGGATGAGGGGAATGGGCATAAAGAAATTGTGCATTTTGGATACCAGAGATTTGCCCATCATCTGATTGTGAAATGTATGTTGAATAAGTATCTTGATATAAACGAACCTACGAATGCTTTTAAACCAGAAGAACCATTAAGCCGTATTTTAAGTGATGAGTGTCAAATCTGGATGAACAGCGGCATTATCGAAGCTCTAATGGTTCAAATACCTGAACTCATCGAGAAAGAGCTTTTTGATTTGGCACCCGATTGTGTAAAATTCCGTTTGTGTCGGGAGGCTTTCATCAATAGTATTTTATGGAGAAAACACAGCAAATTTTATCAATCAACTTTGGACTATATTAATAAATATATAATCAGATACATAGAATTGGATAATAAATTCTTAGACGCACTCTTGTCCATATCTTCAATTCCTACTCATCCTTATAACGCCGATTTCCTTCATAATCATCTTATACAATTCGATTTGGCTAAAAGGGATGCTTGGTGGTCAATTTTCCTCTTTGAACATTATGAGAATAGAGATTATTCGGAAAATGAAATAGGAAATTCCAATCATAGACTTATCGATTGGGCTTGGTCAGAAGAAGATAAAAGCCACATTAATGATGAATCAATTCGACTCACTGGAATCGTGTTAGCGTGGTTTTTTACCACTTCCCATCGTTTTCTCCGCGACAGAGCCACAAAAGCAATGGTTGCATTAATGACACCCAGAATATCAGCATTAATTGAGGTAATTGAAAAATTTATAAATGTGAACGATCCTTATATTTTAGAACGACTTCATGCTGTAGCTTATGGTGTAGCTTTGAGAAGTCATGATGATATAATGGTGGGGAGACTTGCGCAGAGAATCTATGAATGGGTTTTCAAAGAGGGTAATCCTCCTGTCCATATTTTGTTGAGGCATTATGCAAGAAGCACAATCGAAGTTGCGCTTGATCGTGGTATTCCATTGGAAATAGATGGAGACAAAATAGCCCCTCCCTATAAAAGCGGATTTCCAGAAAATATCCCTTCAAAGGATGATTTCGAAAAATGGAAAGAATCAAAGAAAGATGAAGTTGGAGATTTTTATTGGTTAGAAGACTCCGTAACAGGATTTGGAGATTTCGCTCGCTATATCATTGGAACAAACACTCCGCACTTTGAATGGTCTTCCCTTAGAATCGGAAAGAAGCGAGAGTTATTCCCTATCGAGCGATTCGAATTATTTGTCGATTCACTTACCAAAAGCCAAAGAGAAGCATGGGATCTTTTTTATGATGCGAGAAATAACCTGACTTATGTAAATTTTTATTTCAAGTATAAAGATAATGAAGATACTTTGAATAATAAGTGGGAGGAAGCTGTTCAAGATTGCGAAAAAGCAGAAATTAAATTTAGGAATTCTTTAGGTCAAAAGAAAATACGAAAATTGGATGCTTTTATTATTCCGTACCTTAAGAGTTCTCCTCGGTGGGATTCAGGACATGAATTTGATCTTTCAATTGCTCAACGCTGGATTTTCAGGAAAGTATTTGAACTTGGTTGGACAGAAGAAAGACTTGGTGAATTTGATAAGAACATTGGAAGATATTATAATAGAGGCAGGGATGCTCATAAGCCTGAACGAATAGGCAAGAAATACCAATGGCTGGCTTACCATGAATTCCTGGCTCGTGTTGCAGACAATTTCGAGTTCTGGGGTGATTCAAATCATGAAAAAATTGGTAAATATGAAGGTCCCTGGCAGTTGTTACTTCCTGACATCGATCCTTCCCTAATGATTAATCAAACAGCGAGAGAAGGATGGCGTGCTCATACGAACACTTGGTGGTTTACTGAAAAACACGAGGATTGGTTTTCAGAAATGGATGATATTGCCTGGTTGAAGAAGACTGATGACCTTCCCAAAGCGGTTAGACTAATAGATGTGCGGAAAACTGAGGACAATTCGGAATGGTTAGCAATGGATTCACATTTTAGATGGGAACAACCTCGGGAATATGGTAAAAATCGGCGGGAGATACCTTATCGAGTGATTTGGTACACTCTAAAAAGCTGTATGGTAAGACGAGGTGATACGGATGAAATCATTAATTGGTTTAAAAACAATATAGTATATGCTTTTGATTTTCTAAATTCTATGGACTATAGTAATATTCCGTTAGGTGAGCTTGTCTGGGGGAAGGTCTATGAAAGGTGTCGAAAATATAATGAGGGTGAATATTGGAGTTGCGATAAGCTCACCAAGGAGTTTTTAGTTACAAGCGCAGATTATAATCAGGGAAACAATGAGTACGACTGTTCGGTTAATGATGTGATAAACCTCAATCTCCCATCTAAATGGGTGATAGAAGAACTAGGATTAAAATGGAGAGGTGGAGCGGGGAAATTTACTAATAAAGAAGGGAACTTGATGGCTTATGATCCATCAGTGAGTGAAAAAGGCCCCGGAGCATTGTTAATAAGGAAAGATAAATTAGTCGAGTTTCTATTAAAAAATGAATATGACATTTTATGGTTAATTTTCGGTGAAAAAAATATTTATGGGGGTCGAGAAACTGGTGAAGATTATAAGGGTCGTTCAATAATCAATGGACTGTATAGAATGGTTGAAGGGGGGATAAAGGGAGAATTAAAGCGTGAGTTTGTCGAGAGATGACAGATGGAAAGGAATTATTTTTGCATAAGTTAATGAGAATCTTTCGAATAAAGACCGCTTAAATTGAACAACCATTCTCATTTTTTAATTACAACAACGACAATTCCTACTCCAAATCACAGTTCGAGACCTTGAAATATACACCGGTATTCCCTGAAAGATTCTGCCCCATCGAAGACGCCAGGGATTTCTGCCGGGAATTCTTCAACAGGTATAATCAGGAAAACCGCTATACCAGCCACGCATTGCTGACCCTGGAAATAGGTCACTAAGAAAAAAGCTGAGGAAGTGATCGAAAAAAAATATAGTCCTGTTGAAAGCCTTTCTTGAACATCCGGACAGATTCAAGTGGAAAATCCCTAAAGCCCCCGAACTAAGAAGGGAAGTCTGGATCAATCCACCGAAACTTGACAAGAACCTATCAAAGCGCTATTTTTTCACCTAAAACTGTCCAACTTTGCCTGGCAGATACCCGGCAATATGCCTCCAACTGCGTTTACGCAGGGTATCGTAAACCGGCCCCCGCTTACCGCAAATGGGGCAGGATGGGAACCAACAGCAGTTTAGCAAAGACCGGTTTCGCTTCGCCAAGCTTGAAACCTTTCAGGGAAAAGGTACTTCGGATAATCGATTCGATCTGAATAAGACCCTCACGGATTTATGGTTAAAACTTACACCCATAAAATCCGTGTTTGCCCCTTAATATTCAAGAATATATATTAAAAATATTCAAAATTCGCAACACTTTACCGATTTGAAGCGCGGGCGTCATTCTGGCTGCAAAGCAAGCCAGAATCCTTCTTCTTAGGAGGGATTCCGGCTGCGCCGGAATGACGGTGTGGGTAGTTACTTCACAAAGCTAAAGTGATACCAAAATTCGTAACACAGATTCACAAAGACAACCAGAAGTTAAAAGAACGGCTTTCTAAAATTTATAAAGAAGAATACAAACAATCTTTATGATTATTCTGCACGCAGGTTTAGTGGGTGATGGATTAATCCTATGGGGTGAAACTCCCCAAGAATCCGCAAAAGTTCTGTCTAAACAGCGAGGACGAAAACCCAAAATTCCCCCCGCAAATCCTTTACCATTCGACCCAGGCGAAGTCGAACTCAAGAAATCCCTGCAAGTAGCAGGTCTTGAAAACATTTCCGATAGGGTTGAAAGTTCAAGAATAACCGCCTGGATTCCCACCATAACAGGCAAACCTACTGTTTCTTCACCCATGATAGCCGAACATACCAACTCCCGCGCCAAACCTACTCTGACTCCATGGCAGGTTACCGGGCTCCCCCTGCCCATACCGAATGTAATAGAGCTTCTCTGCGCCTGCGTCGGCAAGCATATACTTGCGCCGGGAATAATTGTGGGCAGGGATTTGGCGTTTTGGACGGTGGCAATGCGCTTTGCAGGTTCACTGACGGCGCGCCAGCGCTTCCTGCCGGATATCTTTCAGGACAAACATACCTTTCGCGCTCGCTGGGAACCAATTGTCATGGGACAGGACCTGAATCGCATGACAGCATTGACAAAAGCCATGCCTGCCGTTTGCCGCGCCCTGACCGGGGATAACGCTTCACCGCCGTCGGCGCCAGCAAAGATTGCATTAAGGAACTTTATTAGACAAATAGTCGATTATCTCGCCCGCTCCTCCTCCAATTCGCCTACCATACAATTTCAAGCAAAACAAGGACGCAAGAGCAAATCCCCCTCCTTCGACAGCATTCACGACCAATGGTTATATGCTTTGCAATCGCCTGCTGGGGCGATTGAAGGTGATGCAAAGGAACTGACGCTATTCGCCCATCAGGTAAAAATGTGGCGCCGGCCGATTTATATAACTGCAGCAGTGCCATTCCGGCTTTGTTTCCGGCTGGAAGAGCCCGCAACCTCCGATAATGAGCGCAGAATACAAGTAGGAAATGAATTGTGGCATGTTAGATATCTCCTGCAAGCCGTCGATGATCCAAGCCTCCTTATTTCCGCTAACGATGCCTGGAACATAAAAAAAAGGAAGGTGCAGTCCATATTTAAGGACTATAATTTCAATGCGCAGGAATACCTGCTGTTCACACTTGGACAGGCGATGAGTGTCTGTCCCCGTATTGAATCCAGTTTGAAAGCGCCAACTCCGGTCGGATACGAATTAAATCCCGCCGGAGCTTACGAATTTCTTAATAAAAGCGCAATGGCACTGGAACAGGCGGGTTTTGTGGTGATGCTACCCGCATGGTGGACGCGCAAAGGAACGAAACAGCGCCTCACGCTTCAAGCCAAAGTTAAAAGTCCGAAAATGCAGGGAGGCGGCAGGTTGACATTGGAATCCATCGTTAAGTTCGATTGGGAAATTGCCCTCGGCGGAGAAAAACTGACCCTGCGAGAACTCCAGCAGTTGGCAAAACTCAAGGCCCCCTTGGTCAGAGTAAGAGGAGAATGGGTTCAGCTCGATTCCGCTGAAATTCAAGCCGCCATCGATTTCTGGCAGAAGAAATCCGATGAATCGACTCTATTGAAAGTTGTCCAAATGTCTCTGGGAAAAGCGCAAACTCCTGGTGGAATCGCATTCGATGGGGTAAAAGCCCAAGGAAAGGTCGGAGATTTCTTATCCCAACTGACCGCCGAAGCTTCCTTGAAAGAATTGGAGGCGCCGGAAGGATTCGTAGGCCTGCTGCGGCCGTATCAGGCGCGTGGATTTTCCTGGCTAAGCTTCCTGCGTCAATGGGGATTAGGAGCATGCCTGGCGGATGATATGGGATTGGGAAAAACTATCCAGGCTTTAGCGCTAATCCAGCGCGATTGGGAATCCGATAGCAAGCATCCCATTCTGCTTATATGTCCCACTTCAGTGATGGAAAATTGGCGCAGGGAAGCGAATAGATTCACACCGACACTGCCGGTAATTGTCCACCACGGACAGGATAGGTTAAAAGGCGCAGCTTTCAAGAAAGAAGCGATGAAACAATCAATTATCATCAGCAGTTACGCGCTATTGCATCGCGATTTTGATTCATTCAAATCAGTTAAATGGGCTGGAGTAATTTTGGATGAAGCGCAGAACATTAAAAACCCGGAAACTAAACAATCGAAGTCGGCGCGCGCCCTGAACGCCCAATATCGCATCGCCTTGACCGGCACTCCGGTGGAAAACAATGTCGGCGATTTGTGGTCGATTATGGAATTCCTGAACCCGGATTTCCTGGGAAAACAAAGTGAATTTAGAAAAAAATTCTTTATACCCATTCAGACCCGAGGCGATACTGGCGCTATTGAAAGCCTCAAGCGTCTCACGAGTCCGTTTATACTCAGAAGACTGAAAACCGACAAAAGCATCATTTCCGACCTGCCTGAAAAGGTGGAAATGAAAGTCTTCAGCGCCTTGACCAAAGAACAAGCCTCGCTATACGAAGCGCTGGTGAGCGAGACTATGAAATCATTGAAAGAGACCGAAGGAATCCAACGGAAGGGATTGGTGCTGGCGACTCTGTCAAAACTCAAACAAATATGCAATCATCCCACCCAATTCTTAGGTGATAACTCTTCGATACCTGGGCGTTCGGGCAAGCTTAACCGACTGACTGAAATGTTAGAAGAATTACTGGAATCGGACAACCGAGCGCTGATTTTCACTCAATTCGCTGAAATGGGTGATATTCTAAAAAGATATCTGCAGGAGACTTTCGGACAAGAAGTACTATTCCTCTATGGCGCAGTCAGCAAGAAAAAGCGGGATAAGATGATTGAACGATTTCAATTCGAGAACGGAGATGCGCGCATTTTCATCCTTTCCCTCAAAGCGGGTGGAACCGGATTGAACTTGACCCAAGCCAGTCATGTATTCCATTTCGACCGGTGGTGGAATCCGGCGGTGGAAAACCAAGCCACCGACCGGGCTTACCGCATCGGACAAACTAAAAATGTCATGGTGCATAAGTTCATCTGCTCAGGTACGATGGAAGAAAAGATTGACGAAATGATTGAAAGCAAAAAGGAAATCGCTTCCCAGGTTGTGGGAACCGGTGAAGGATGGTTGACCGAACTCTCCACGGCTGAACTGAAAGAAGTATTCGCCCTGCGCCGTGGTGAAGCGGTTGAAGACTAAAATCTGAAGGTCGATATGATTTAAGAATGGCAAGAAGAACATTGGAGGGATGACTTCAAAGAGCCTACCCCGAAGGAAATACGAGAGCAGAATAAATACCTCCTGCAACAACAGCGAAATTTCCGAATTGCAGCGGAATGGATTGCCTCCGCCTGGAGAATATTTCCACAAGTGGAACGAGTGGCGCTTTTCGGCTCAGTCGCTAAACCCTTAAAGAAAGAAGCGCCCCGGTTCAGGCAATTTCGCCGGGCGGGGATTGAAGTATGGCATGAATGCAAGGATGTAGACCTCGCTGTTTGGCTGAATGACCTTGTATGTTTAAACCTGCTCCGCAAGGAAATCAGCCGAACATTAAATCGGCTTTTTCAGAATGAGGGTATCGGCGTCGCCCACCACCAGGTCGATGTATTCATCATAGAACTTGAATCAAACTGCTATCTCGGAAGACTATGTAATTTCAATACTTGCCCTAAAGGAAAAACCGAATGCTTGGTGGAAAACTGTGGTAAGACTCCGTTCCTCCAGTTGTATGAAAATTTTTCTATCGACCCGGAAGAATTAGCGCCCGATAAGATTGTCGTGTTGTATGAAAAAACAGGCCTATAATTCGCTTCAAGTTATGACTATATTCAAGGAAAAACATGTCCCGGCGATATTATTACCATGATTTCCCTTATTATCCGCCTGCAACGCCAATCGCGGTCAAAGGTGGTATAAAAGCTCAATCACAGCGGGGCAAATTCAGTCAGCATTGGTGGGCGCAACGCTGGATTAGTGTGCTGGAAAGCTTCAATATCGGCGCTCGTTTGGGCAGGGGACGCGCGTATGCCCGTCAAGGCCAGGTGCGTTCCATCGATATTCAGCAAGGGATGGTGACCGCTGAAGTCCAGGGCACCCAGCGCAAACCCTATGATATCTTCATTTCCATCAAAACCCTCACGCTGGCGCAATGGAAGAAACTCGCCGAAGTGTTCGCCAGCCAGGCTATCTTCGCCGCCAGATTGTTAACCGGTGAAATGCCGGAAAATATCGAAGATGCATTTCGGCAGCTCAATCTTTCGCTTTTCCCGGAGAAGCAGGACGATTTACATACTGAATGTTCCTGCCCCGATTGGTCCAATCCCTGCAAGCACATTGCTGCGGTTTATTATCTACTGGGTGAGGAATTCGACCGTGACCCCTTCCTTATTTTCAAGCTGAGGGGGATTACTCGCGAGGAACTTATCGAACTTATGAACACCGCTTTCGGGGGAAGCGCTTCTTTATCGAAACCGGGCGATTTTCCAACATCCGATATAAATGAAGAACCCTTAACGCCCGAACCGATTCCCCCCGATGAAAAAAGTTTTTGGGACGGAGGTGATTTATCAGACGATATATTCGGCGCGGCAATAATTCCACGCATAGCGGCCGCCTTGCCGAAGCGATTGGGGAATTTCCCCTTCTGGCGGGGAGAAAAGCGTTTCATCGAAACAATTACATCCATATATTCGCAAGCTTCTAAACTCGGTGTAGATGCATTCCTCGGATATTTTAATGCCTCCGACAATAAATCATGCAGCTGAATCGTTTTGGAAATTAACTTTCATCCTGAATGGTCAGAGCGACTCATGAAAACAGAGGCAATTTTGTCGAGACTAGAGACCTGAGGTTGAATGACTTTCTGGCATCATGATCAAGCAAGGTTCTCTGAACATGAATATTTTTCTGAGATCCATCAGTTTTTATTTCAACTCCGATATAGCACCGATAAAACTGACATACAATGGCTCACATCCGCTCACAATGGCTCACAATGGGACGGCGTCCAACCATCCGAAGGTTCAAAGGCTTACGATGCAAGTGAATGTATTTCATAAGGTTACAATAACATAGAAATTCCGCTTGGAAAGCGTGTGAAGCTTAATGCTTCCCAGGGTTCGAATCCCTGTCTCTCCGCTTTAAAAAACAAAGGCTTACGAAACAATTTTACCCGATTTCGCAAGCCTTTTTTCATGCCCGAAAGCGCCCAAGTCCGATATAGCACCGATATTCGGGGTATTAACAACTCCAGGACTTGACAATCATCTAAAAAATAATCATATTTCAAAAGGGAGGCGGAACACCCCCCGACATTCTTTCCCAATGATAACACGAATTTTCCCTTTCCCTAAGGCTTGCCATATTATAGATTTGAAGTTAATTATGAAAGTGGTTATCACTATGGTTTCCTTTCGTCAATCCCTTACCCTTATCACAATCCTGTTTCTCTTCTCCATCAATGCGACGGCGCAGACCTATGTCTCCGGCTATGTCTCCGGCGCCTGGACACCGGCGGGCAGCCCTTACATCGCTGACTCCACCATCGTCATCCATCAAGACAGCCTGCTGGTTATTCAGCCCGGGGTGGATGTGCGCTTTCCCGGATACCATGACACCTTGAAGGTTTATGGGGAGCTCCGCGCATGGGGGACGGAAACCGATTCCATAACCTTTTACGGCCAGGATTGGAGCGGATTAAAATTTTATTCAACCGCTTCTCAAAATACACGGATGGAATACTGCAGTGTTGTTTCAGGCTATGAACTTCTTGATGCAGACAACATTGCCCTTGTTTTCGACCACTGCTATCTACATTCAGGTAGGTCGGTCAGAGTTCGTTACAGCCCTTTGGCGGTTCTACGGAACTGTGAGGTTTACGCTCATTTCAACATCCAGTATTCGACCTGTGAAGCGCGGGACAATCTAATCTCATACTTGGATTTGCTTGGGTGCTCAGCAGATGTGCGGGGCAACAAATTCATCAGCGGTTGTTACATTCAAGGGTCGGGTTTATTCGAGAACAACATTATCGCAAACGCCGGACTTGAGATAGCCTATAATGTGCGGGTGGTGAACAACTTCATCGGGGGCGGTTTGAATCTTGCCAGTTGCAGCGACACCATTGAATTCAACGAGATTCGGGGCGCTATCGGCATTCATGGGGGCGGTGCCTATATCAGGAACAATCTGATAATAAGCGGCGGGACCTGCATCGACGACGGTCCGGCGACAGTGGTGAACAACACCTTGGTCTGCCTCAATGAAAGCGGGGCGGGTTCGATGATTCGGCTGGATTATACCTGCGGTGCGACTATCAGGAACAACATATTTTACGGCAGCGGGCGTGAATGCGTGGGAGTGTACAATCACGGTCAGCAGTATGGTGAGATATCTTACAACACCTTTTGGAATCTGGGTACACCCTATATCGATTGTTCGCCGACTGTGGGCGACACCATAGCCGACCCGCTTTTCGTCGATGCGGAGGAGGGGGATTACGGTTTGCGCCCCGATTCTCCCTGTATCGACAGCGGCGACCCGGACGACCCCAGCGACCCTGACGGCAGCCGCTGCGACCGGGGCTGGGCTTTCTTCGACCACCGTATCGACCATCCGCCGGTGATATTTTCCCCGACCTTCGGTTTAGCTCAGCGGGGTTTCGAGTTCAGCTACACTGCATTAGCGGTGGACGATGGGCATATTTTGAATCTTTCCTTCCTTGATTTGCCTTCCTGGCTGACGATGAATCCGCCGGAACTGGTCTATGACCGTTTAACGGTATCCGGCGAAGTTCTGGCGGGCGGCGGCGATTTCTTTTTTACGGTGGTCGCCGAGGACGGCATTGCCCAGAGCGACACCGAGCGGGTGGAGGTGGAAGCCACCGATTACACCGTGCTGACGGGAAATATTACGGTTTCCTGCCGGTCAGGCGTTCGCCCTATTTGATGGTGGACAGCGTGTTTGTCCCGGCGGGGAGTTCATTGGTGATTGAGCCCGGCTGCGTCTTGAAGGCAAAATACCACGAGCAGGTGGTCCATCGAGCCAGCCTCAATGTCTATGGGCAGTTGACTGCGGTGGGGACGGAGGAAGATTCGATTTATTTTAATTCTGAAAATAATCCAGGATATTATAGGGATTGGTTTGGATTAAAGTTTTATCATTGTAACAGTGAGACGAGCATAGTGTCGCATTCAGTTATATCGAATGTTAACAGAGGAGTATTCGCTGATAATTCCTCATCCTTAATAATAGAAAAAAATACTATAAATCAAGGAGAATTTGGTGTTTTCCTTATTGATTCCGCCAATATTTCAATAAATGACAACAATTTTCAGGATTTCCGCTGTCAAATTATATGGTGTGAAAATTCTAGGGTTGAAATAGATAATAACTTTTTTTATAACCCAGAAGTCTATATTTCTACTATTACAATTTACAATTCGAATGCAGAGATTAAGAATAATATACTGAACAATGCAAACTGCATATATGTGAATATGAATTCCGAGGTAAATATATTTGGTAATATAATTATAAATAGTCCTATAATCTCAGTTTTCGTATCCAATGGCAGTTACGCTACTATAATGAATAACACCATCTGTTGCAGTGAAGTTGGAGTACATTTAGACTATTATAATAGGCTCTATTTGTGAATTTGTGGCTCAAAGTCTGGTAATTCGAGTTTTCCCAGGC
>CAYQZD010000097.1:0-14022 GCA_964421875.1 uncultured bacterium | reverse complement strand
GGCTCAATTTTACTTTACAATAGTGGCTCACTTTTAGTTTGCAATTGACAAATACTAAGAAAAGATATAATTAAGAAGTTATCGGAATCACAACAGAATTTTAAACTTCCATCAGAGCTTTTCAAAGGTGAATAGATATCTTCTAAACCAGAAAATTCGAATAACATAAAATAGCATGAGCGAATGAATTGAACCGAAAATACCATTGTACAAAGCGATACCAACACCGGAAGGATCATACATTCCTTCGTGGGAGCATAAAAACGCGAAATGTGCCAGTTGCCGGTCGCCGGTAGGGGCGTTCAACTGAACGCCCGGATAAACCCTCATCCGAGGGCCTCTTTCGCGACCTCGCACAATCCGCTGTACAGCGGTAAAATTCACGGCTCGCGTATTAACGCTGCCGCTGTTTTCAAGGTAGAAGACAAGGGCGGTTCGCGAACCGCCCCTACGGAGATGGATTCAGGCTGCGCTGGAACGACCTAGGGCGGGTTAAGAACCCGCCCTGCATTTTCCGCCGGGCGCGGGGATCCGGCGAGCGCATCGATGCGGGGGAATAAATCCCCCGCCTACAGGGTTCGCAATGAAAAATGGTGATATGCATTCCCACGCTGAAGCATGGGAACGAGGAATGTCGGGTCTCCGCTGCGCTAAAGACCTGACATAATGCTGTTGCTGGAACCAATATACCCGCTTGGGAGCGTGGAAACGATAAATTAACAGGGAGGCAATAAGGGGGGAACTTGCAAACTTGTACACTTGTACACTTGAACACTTATTAAAAAATGAACCGTGAACGCAGAGAACTCAAACGCCGTTTAGGCGCCGCTATCCGGGAGCGGCGGCGGCGGTTAAGCCTTACGCAGGCAGACCTGGCGGAACGCGCCGGAGTCAACCGCTCCCATCTGTCTCTGATAGAGTCCGGGGAACACCTTCCCACGCGCAAGACCATCGCGGAAATCGCCCGGGCCTTGGACACCACCCCGGAGGAGCTGGAATGGACCGGCGAATTCCTGGAAAACATCGCCGCCGGGGAAAGCGGACTCTACCCGGGCCTGGCGGAACTGCTGCAGGACCCCCGCGAAGTGATGAAATACCGCATCACCGACGAGGAGAAGATGATACTGAGAACCATCCGCCTGCAGTGGAGAAATCCCTCCAAACAGTTCTTCATCGACGCCCTGCTGGATTACAGGATGAGCAAAGAGCGGGAAAAAGAGTAAACCCTCACAGAGGGTCTCTTTCGCGACCTCGCACAACGAAACATGAAAATTCACGGCTCGCGTATTGACTCTGCCGCTATTCTCAGATTAAAAAGGGCGGGATTGAATCCCGCCCTCTCTTATAAAAAAAGGACTATCTCATTTTCTATTCAATCCTCCCCCCTACTCTCCTCCTCCTTCAAGAGCATTGATTCTTTCGTAGGCTTCTGGCCGGTCGGGTTCGAGTTGGCGGGCATGGTCGTACTGCAACTTGGCTCCGGCCGCATTGCCGCTTTTCTGATAGACATCGCCGAACAAAATATACTGGAAATAGTTTTTACCGTTTAAATTAACCGCCTGTTGCAAGCTTTCAATCGCTTTCAAATAATCGCCAAGCTGATAATGGCTGACCGCGAGGAAGTAATTGAATTCCCAGGTGTTGGAACTTCGCTTTGCTTTGTCAAACAGCGTAGCGGCTTTCTCCCATTGTTTGCCGCTGATGTATAATCCCCCCAGTTTGCGGTAAACTATGGACAGCGACGAATCCGCGGCTATAGCCTTCTCAAAGTAGGTGATAGCCTTCAGGGTATCCTTTTTTAAAAGGTTGTACAATCCCAGATGATAGAGGTTTATGGGTGAATTGGGCGCCATCAACTCCACGTGCTGGAATTTTTCCATTGCCCCCTCCAAATCGCCGTTTTCCAGCAGTCTGCGGCCCTCCTCCGACAACTCTTTTACCGGCTGAGGGTCCACCACCTTACCCGGCTTCACCAGCGCTTCAATCTGGCTTAGCCATTCGTTCATATCCAAATCGCAGGAGGCGGCGATAGCCTTATCGAGATAGACCACGGTCGAATCCAGTTTTCCCTTGAAGAAGAAATCAGCCATCAACACCGCCTCCACATAAGGCTGGGTGACATTGGCTTTCTCGTTGTTGAAGGCTCCTACAAATCCCCTGAGATTCCTGATCATTCTATCCGGCAGCAGATTCCCGCCTTTGGCGCGATTGCATTCGATAATTCTTTTCATCGCAGCCAGGTTTTTAGACAGGTTCACCATTTCAAGTTTCTGGGTAATGGAATCGGGGATATCCACATTGATATTCCACTCGCCGCCGATGCGCTGCCCTTTGAAGATCGCGTACACTGATTTCACCATCAGCCAGAGCCGGTAATCATGCGCACCCGCTGTCTCCATCCAATCGACCAGAGACATATCGTAGGCCTGGCTGGTGTTGTTGATGAAATCCCGGAGCTGGTCCCGGTTGTTTTTGGCGGTAGCACGCATCTCTTTAAGCGAGGCGGCGTCGGGGGTCTGCGCCAGGCTGTCGAAACGCATCGTATCCAAAAGCACGTCGAACCGAGTCATCAATTGGTTCAGAGAACTAAGCTTGGTGTCAGTGGTAATCGTTGTATCCAGTCGGATTCGAGTGAAATCGGAAAGAATAGCCTGGAAATAGTCGTTGAAGATTTTTTTACGTATTTCGGTTACATCTTTATAGAATGAAAGCCGGGGGAGATTGGGATTCTCTGACATTTTAGTTAGTTTCTCGAAGGCGACAGCAGGGTTATTGGCTTCTTTCGCCATATTTGCCAGGTTAAACTCGCTTTGAAGCAGTGTATAATCGGGCCATAGCTGCTCCGGAAGCTGCATCTGCGCCTCACCCTCGACTCCCTTCAATTGAATCGAAATGGTGAAAGGTTGCGTCAGGTCGAAAATCCGAGGAATTTGAATCAAGACCCAGGCGATCTTGTCCTCCTCCAGAATCGGCGTTTGCTGCTGGATTCTGCAGACCTTGTTCAGCTGGACAAAGCTCATACTGGGAAGCAGGCGTTCAAGGTAACCGGAATCGAATTCCCATTCCCCTACAGGGGAAATTGAGAAAAATAACTTGTCAGACCCATAGACGGCTTCATTTGACGGACCAGGTTTCCCAGCGGCGTCGGTTAAAGTGATTTTGATGAAGAGTTCCCTCTTCTTAATAACACCTCTCCTGTCCCCTAATATATCCACTTCCGCAGAAAATAAATCTCCGGC
Source organism: uncultured bacterium (assembly GCA_964421875.1). Lineage (GTDB taxonomy): Bacteria > Electryoneota > Tariuqbacteria > Tariuqbacterales > Tariuqbacteraceae > CAYQZD01. The sequence goes on along the minus strand of CAYQZD010000097.1, from coordinate 10,783 downwards.
CGCCAGCGCTGCGATTAAAATTAAGGAAAAAATTATAGGTTTGGGTTTCATATCCCTCTCCGTTTGTAATTCGGAATATGCATTCCCCTGAATTCCTCAGCGATTTGATGATTAAACGATCCGGGGCCCAATACTGTGTTCAGAGCAATTATCAACCGTTTAGTACTTAATTTTTAAATCCAACCGGCTGCAAATCGGTGAATTGCTGGCGACAACTTACTGTTAACCAGCAACATACCATACAGTTATCTCTTATATTAGGATTTATCGAATAATGATCACAGAAGCGGCTGCGCCTAAATCCTCAAATCTCGTGATAACATCCGGTCTGATTATCGGAATAAATAAAACATTAAATTTGATATTATCAAGTTTAGAGGGGATATAAATTGCGCCGGTGATTTCCGTCACAAAATGCGATAATATATGCAGTTTTTTTCCCGACCATTTTCGTCACAACAAAAACCTTTCTTATTCGTCAATTAGACAAATACTAAAAAAAACTCTTGACAAAATGAGAAAAATGTAATATATTATGACTGAATGTTCAGTCAATAATAAATCGCCCGCTTCTTATGTCGCCCAGAACGCCGGAACAATACCAGGAAATCAGAGAAAGAAGCCGCTCCGCTATAATGAAGGCCGCGCTGAAGCTCTTCTCTGCGAAAGGCTATAGAGCGACCACCGTCGATAAAATCGCTCAGGCAGCCGGAGTTTCCAAGGGCCTTCTCTACAATTATTTCAAAAGCAAGGATGAACTGCTGGAGGAGATTCTGGAAAAGATGTCCTCGATGATGCAGCTTGACGACGGAAATGACAGCCTGCCGGATGATCCACGGCAGAGACTGGAGGAGCTCATCGATTACTACCTGTCGGAGAAATTTCTGAAGGATGAATTCTGGCGCTTGTTTTTCAGTTTGATATTGCAGCCTGACATAATGGAGATAGTTATGTCAAAATTTGTCAGTCTATACCATAAAATATTAGAATTCCTGGTCAAAGTCTTCGAAGAAGCGGGATATGAGAATCCCCTGGCGGAAGCCCTGATATTCGGAGCCACCTTCGACGGGCTTTATGTGAATTACTTACTCCATGATGAAAAATTTCCGGTCGAGGAAGTCAAAAAAGCGTTGATTGACCGGTATTGCCGGAATCAACACTATGAAAAATCCTTCAAAGGAGAGGAATGTGAAACACCACCGTATTATAATCATCCCGGCGATGATGTTATTGGTAAGCGCCGTCTTCGCTCAGGATCCGGATGAAATCGTGAGAAAGGCTGACGAGCAGTTCCGCGGCTTAACCAGCAAAACGGAGATGACGATGGCCATCAAGAAACCGGATTGGTCGCGGGAAGTCAGTATGAAAGCCTGGTCCAAGGGAACGAAGTACTCGCTGATACTGGTCACCGCCCCGGCCCGGGACAGAGGCACTGCCTTCCTCAAACGCGGCAACGAAGTTTGGAACTGGATTCCCTCCATCGAAAAGGTGATAAAAATCCCCCCCTCAATGATGATGCAGTCCTGGATGGGATCGGATTTCACCAACGACGATTTGGTGAAGGAATCCTCGGTCGTGGAGGATTACACCAAGAAAATTATCGGTGAGGAGACCGTCGAAAACCGCGTCTGCTGGATTATCGAACTTATCCCCAAACCGGAAGCTCCGGTGGTCTGGGGAAAAGTCATCATCTGGATTAGTAAAAAGGGCTACCTCCAGCTCAGAATTGAATATTACGACGAGGATGAAGAGCTGGTGAACATTATGGAGCTTTCCGAAATTATGGAAATGGGGGGCCGGGTGAATCCTACCCGTATGAAGATGATTCCGGTGGAAAAAAAGAATCAGTGGACCGAAATAAAATATCACAAGATGGAATTCGATATCGGCATTTCCGATGATTTCTTTTCCGAACGTAATATGAAGCGGGCGCGATAAAGATACAGACCAATGGCGGGTCTAAATGACCCGCCCTACATCCTAAATAATAAATCCAACTCTCGATTCGAAATGGGAATGTTATTAAACCTCGCATGGCGAAACATCTGGCGCAACAAGAAGCGGAGCTTCATCTCCATCGCCTCGGTGCTGTTTGCGGTGGTGGTGGCTTTGGGGATGCGGTCGATGCAAGTCGGCTCCTACCGGCATATGGTGCACAACGCGGTTTCGACCTTCACCGGTTATTTCCAGATTCACGCCGCCGGTTACTGGGACAAAAAATCCCTGGACTACAGTTTCGTGTACCGCGATTCGCTGGCGGATAAAGTGAATAGTATCAAGCACATCGCCTATTCGGCGCCGCGGCTGGAGTGTTTCGCGCTGGCTTCATCCGGCAATATCACCGATGTGGCGATGGTGATTGGAATCGACCCGGAGACCGAACACCGGATGACGAAATTGGCGGATAAAATGGTCCAGGGAGAATATCTCAGCCGGGATGACGAAGGAATTCTTTTAGCGGAAGGGATGGCGAAGCACCTTCGGATGGCGCCGGGCGACACAGTTATCCTCTTAGGACAGGGTTATCACGGAGTCACCGCCGCCGGAAAATACCGCGTGAAGGGGGTATTCAAATTCCCCGTCCCCAACCTCAACACTTCGCTGGCTTACCTGTCGCTGCGGGAAGCGCAGCGTTTCACCTGGTCGGAGGGGAGGATAACCTCTCTGGCGGTGGTCATCGACAGAGTGAACCGGATGCCGAGCGTGCAGGCGGGGCTTGACGCTTGTTTCGACGAAAGTTACGAGGTTATGCCCTGGCAGGAATTGCTGCCCGAACTCGACCAGTATATCAAAACCGACGACGCCAGCGGCATCATTATGCTGTGGATTATTTACATTGTAATCGGATTCGGTATCTTAGGCACAGTGTTGATGATGACTTTGGAACGGACCCGGGAATTTGGAATTTTAACCGCCATCGGTATGCATTCCAGCCGCCTGCGTTTAGTCATCACATTGGAGAGTGTGTTTCTGTCCATTATAGGAGCCATCGCCGGAATAATCGTGGGTTTGCCCATCCTCATCTATCTGTATTATAATCCCATCCGGATGGGGGGCACGGTGGGAGATTCCTGGGAAAAATTCGGTTTCGAGCCGTTGCTCAAGTTCGCGCTCGACCCCAATATTTTCTGGTGGCAGACTTTGGTAGTGGTTATCATTGCATTAGTCGCCTCGCTCTATCCGCTCTGGAAGGTATCGCGGTTGAAGCCGGTGCAGGCTATTCGCAGCGGGTGATATTTGGATAGCTTGCCGAACGGGGTATTCAGAATTGGACTACCCTATTATAAATGGTTCATCGCTGTTTCGTGTTGGTAATTGATACGTTTTTTAAGGCATATGAAATTCGTTTTGGTTCTACTCCAATTTCTATAATCCCCCCTGCCCCCCTTTAGAAAAGGGGGGAATTGTGGGGCAGCCTTGACAGAAGGAGGAAAAAACGGATTATCCCCCTTTCTTAAAGGGGGATAAAAGGGGGATTATATGTGTTAAAATATGCCCTGTATCCTCAATTATGATTGTCATTACCCATACAAGTCAGCAAAGAGCCTTATAAATGAACTTTTCGGCGTTTAATATGCCGACCTACAACTTTAACTGAATGGTCATACTTTTTATAATTTAACTGAACCGGAGGAGAATAAAAATGAAACTTTTGAATATCAGAGCCTTCGCCTTGACCTGCGGATTGTTCTGGGGCGCTTTGCTGTTCCTGATTACCTGGTGGATTATGGTTTTCGAGGGCGCCACCGGGGAGCCCACTTTCATCGGTCTGGTCTATCGGGGATACAATATAAGCCCTTTGGGAAGCGTCATCGGTTTGCTTTGGGCGCTGGCGGACGGTTTTATCGGAGGATTGATTTTCGCCTGGCTCTACAATCTGCTCGCCAAGAGAGAAGCAAAGCAGTAAGTCGGCTTAATTGAAGCCGACAACAGAACCGTGACTATTATAACCAAAAGGCGGATCTAAATGATCCGCCCTACAGAATCTCTATATCCTTTTCTAAACCAAAGTTATTATGCTTTTTACTATCGCCTGGAGAAATATTTGGCGCAACGGCAAACGCAGCGCCGTCATCCTCTGCGCCATCGCTTTCGGTCTATGGGCGGGGCTGATCGCCGGGGCCTTGACTATGGGGATGCTGGTACAGGTTATCGATTCAGCCCTCAGCACCAGCCTGTCCCACATCCAAATCCATGCGCCGGGATTTTTAGACCACAAAGAGGTCGATTTGATCATCCACGACGGTGAGGCTGCGCTGGCTGAAATCTCAGCGAAGCCTGAAGTCGAAGCCGCCGCCGGCCGAGCGGTGGTTCAGGGAATGGCCAGCTCAGCTTCCTCGGGAACCGGAGTCGTAATCTACGGAATCGACCCGGCGATGGAATCGAAGGTGACCTCTATCCATTCGCTGATAAAGGAAGGCACATACTTCGAGACCAAGAAACGCAATCCGGTGGTCGTCGGCGCTAAGCTTGCGGACAAGCTGGATGTGAGGCTGGGAAATAAAATCGTCCTCACCGCCCAGGACTGGCAGGGGGACATCAACGCCGGCGCTTTCAGAATCGTGGGTATCTATAAAACCGTCAACTCAATGTTTGACGAGATGACGGTGTTCACCCAGCGGGAAGATATCGACCGCCTGCTGGGATTGAACGGCGGGATACACGAAATCGCCCTGAACCTCGTAAAAGTCGAGCGTCTGGAAGTCACCGCAGCCGCTCTGAAATCGAACTATCCCAAACTCAACATCAGCGGCTGGGGAGACCTCGCCCCCGAACTCGAAATGATGAACGACAACAGCGAGCTCTACTTCGCCATCTATTTGGTGTTCATTCTGTTAGCGCTGGTTTTCGGCATCACCAACACAATGTTGATGAGTGTGCTGGAGCGGGTGCGGGAATTAGGCGTGGTGATGGCGCTGGGAATGAAGGGGGGCAGGATATTTTCGATGATTGTGCTGGAGACCATATTACTCACCTTTATCGGAGGAATCTTGGGGGTGGCGATAACCATCCCTACCGTCGCCATATTGGAAAAGACCGGAATCGACCTTTCCGCTGTATCCGAAGGTATGGAAGCGTTCGGGATGAGCGCGATTCTCTACCCTGTGCTCCCCCTGGCAGAGTACTTTAAGACCGCCCTGCTTGTGGCGGCTACCGCCTTGATAGCCGCCATCTACCCCGGAATCAAGGCTGTGCGGATGAATCCGGTGGAAGCCATCAGGACTTATTAACGGGGGACGAAGAATTCAGGGAATGCCGCAGAGTGCGGGGACTCTGCGGCACAATGTTTTCGACTTGCAGACCTGCAGACTTGCCGACTTGAAGACTATATATTGATTTATTACACGATTAGGAGACATATAAATGCCCATCATTTCCGTCCGGAACGTGGATAAAATCTACTCCGACCACGGCGTGCCGGTAACCGCGCTGAAGGACCTCAGCCTCGAATTCGATCAGGGCGAGTTCACCACCATCGTAGGACCCTCAGGCTCCGGCAAAACCACACTGCTGAACATCATCGGAGGCTTAGACCAACCCACTGAGGGGCAGGTCATCATCGAGGGGCAGGACGTCACCCGGATGAAGCGGGGGGAGCTGATTGAGTTCCGCCTCAACCACATCGGCTTCGTCTTTCAGGCTTACAACCTCATCCCGGTGCTGACCGCCCGCGAGAATGTGGAATTCATTATGCTGCTGCAGAAACGCGCCAAAGCGGAGCGCCGTAAAGCGGCGAAGGAATTGCTTGATTCCGTAGGATTAAGCGAACATATGAAACGCCGTCCCACCGAACTTTCCGGGGGTCAGCAGCAACGGGTGGCGGTGGCGCGGGCGCTGGCTTCACTGCCCAAATTCGTGCTGGCGGACGAACCCACCGCCAACCTCGATTCCACTGCCGCCGGGAACCTGCTGGACATAATGGAGCGGCTCAACCGGGCGAAGAGCATAACCTTCATCTTCTCCACCCACGATGCGCGGGTGGTGCAGCGCGCCCGGCGGGTGGTAACCCTGGAGGATGGAAAAGTCTTTTCCGATGAGGCGCAGAACGGAGGATGATAATGCGGCGCCTTACTCTATCGACAGCTCTTATCGCGGCTGCCGCGATTGCGGCGGCGGCTTGCGATACGGACATCCGGGGCTATTTCAAGGCGATGCCGGTCTATTGGAAACAGCAGCCGTTGTATTACGGCGGCGAGGAATGGAACCGCAACGCCATTTTCCACGCGCGGCAGAACCTCAAGATGTACCCCTCCAACTGGGCGACCCTCGGGCTGGAATTCAAAACCCGCGCCTTCACCGGCGACAATGCAAACCAGCTTCTGTCCGCCGCCGATGTGTTCGGGCAGGCGGCGTTTTTCGATTGGGACAAGACTTTCATAGAAGAGGATAATGCGGTGGTCGCCAGCGTCATCGACCGCGCCTGGCTCGACCTGTTCATCGGCGAAGTCCAACTAACGATGGGGCGGCAGCGCATCGCCTGGGGCACTAATTTAGTCTGGAATCCCATCGACATCTTCAACTCCTCCTCCCCCCTGGATTTCGACAACGAGGAGAAGCCCGGAACCGACGCTTTCAGGCTCCAATGGTACACCGGCCCCGCTTCCAAGTTCGAATTCGCGGTCGAACCGCGCAAGGAGACCGAAGACGCTACCGTGGCTTTCCTGACAAAAGTCAATAAATGGGACTACGACTTCATACTGATGGGCGGATTGCTGGGCAAGGACGTAAAGGCGCTGGGAGCGGCCTGGGCGGGGGACATCGCCGGAGGAGGTTTCAGAGGGGAAATCCTCTACAGCGTAAGAAAGCATTTAAGACCGGACATTCAGTCATACTCGACTCCCCTCCACCGCCAATACCTTTATAAAAAAAATCTGACCGCCTGCGTCTCAGGCGATTACACCTTCAAAAACTCCTTCTACCTTCACGGCGCAATCCTCTACAACCAGCGCGGAACCACTAAAGACGCCGGAGGGCTACGCCTCTACCAGGCGCTGCTCGACCGGCGGCTCACCCCCGCGAAGCTGTCGCTCTTCGCCCAGATCGGTCAGGAACTGCACCCGCTGGTGAGGGCGGATATTTTCGGCATCGCCAATCCCTACGACGGTTCCTGGTACGCGGGGCCGACGGTAACGTGGGCGGTTATTACCAACCTCGACCTCACGGTTTCCGCGATGACCTACGGCGGCGATGCCGGGACGGAGTTCGGCGACAATTCGGAGCTTTATTACGCGCGGTTGAAGTGGTCGTTCGGGTGGGGGATGTGGTGATGGGGGGGAGAGATTTATGAATCGATTTATAGAAAGGAATTTAAAAAAATCTGTGAATGAATTTGACAAAATCAACAAAATGTGTGTATATTACAACCAGTAATCAAAATGTTTACTGGAGGAATTTCAATTGCAGCCACTGGATAATTATATCCGGACACAACTCAATGAGCATTTACATAAAATCGAAGAAACCCTCAAACTGGATATATTGACTATTGTAAGTCTAATTATCCCACCGCTAGATGCTCAAGTCAAAAAAGCCATCGAGGAAATTGAACCCAAGAATAAGAATGAAACACTTGGTATTATTTTAGAAACAGATGGAGGACTAATTGAAGTTGCCGAGAGAATTGTCCAAATTGTAAGAAGGTTTTATAAAGAGGTTGTATTTATTATCCCTAACAGAGCAATGTCTGCAGGCACAGTATTTGCACTTTCTGGTGATAGAATTCTAATGAATTATTTTGCTTGCCTTGGACCAATTGACCCTCAGGTAATAAAGGATGAGAGATTAGTGCCGGCTCTTTCATACTTAAATCAATTTGAAAAACTCAAAGAAAAATCTCAGACAGGTCAATTAACTTCTGCAGAATATGCACTATTGACAAAAATGGATTTGGGTGAATTATATCAGTATGAACAAGCTAAAGCGTTAACACAGGAATTGATAGTTAAATGGCTTTGTAGATATAAATTTAAAAAATGGGATAAAACTGAATCCAGAAGAATTGAAGTAACAGATGAGTTTAAAAGGGAAAGAGCGGAAGAAATAGCAGACCTGTTAAGTGATAGTGATCATTGGCATTCTCATGGAAGAAGTATAGATATGTATACTCTAATTGAGGAAGTCAGATTAAAAATCGAGGATTACCACGCGATTGAAGGACTGACAAATGTTATAGATGAGTACTTCGATTTACTAAAAGATTATATTAATAGGCAGAATTTTCCTGCTTTCATTCATACAAGAAAGTTCTTCTAACAATGGAAAAGACATCCCTTAACAAAGGTGAGATTTTGGAGAGAAACCCCAAAGTTGACTCTTCTCTAGTTAGTAGTTTTGATAAACTAGAAGAAGAACTTAAGTCCTTTGGCGTTAAGACAAAATCTGTGTATGGTCTTAATCCTCCTCTAAAAGAGTGTAGAATCAAACCTTCTGCGTCAAAAGACGGTTTCTATATTGTCCATTTTAAATAGGCGTGACGAATCTCTCGCCTACTTACTTACCTATACACTTCAAATAATCGCATTCTACATCTCGAACCGAAAAACAAAAAAGCGGACATTTCGCCCGCTTTTGCCCTCCCGTTCGGAGGGTAATGGTTATATAAAATCGTCCCTTAAGTCTTGCGCACCATAGACGCCACGAACACGGCGGTGAGGGGGACTGTCAGCGCGATTAAAACCGTAACTATCAAGATAAACCTCTGCGCTTAATACTGTTTTGCTTTAATTTAACCATACTGTTTCAACGCAGAGGTGACGGAGGGCACATCGGAGGATTTTTTTCTCATCCCCGCCCCGACAATGGGAACAATCCCCCATCCGTATGCGGCAGAAAACTCGCCGCCACAAATTCATCGGTGTAGCCCGGCAAAGTTGACAGCTCGATATTGGTCATCATCCCCGCGAGGCGCGACGCGCGCTCCCGGTAAGGTCCCGACAGCAGCGACAGGTAAGCCCCCCGCAGGCTGGCGTTGCCGATGAATTCGAACCGCTCCCGCGGCAAATCCGGTAGTAAGCCGATAGCAACCGCGTTCTCCATATCCAGATGCCGCCCGAAATTCCCCGCCACCAACACCCGTTCCACCGCCTCGATTCCCAGCGACAGCTCCTTCAGCAGCGAGCGCGCTCCCGCCATCAACGCCCCCTTGGCGCGGATGAGATTGTCGATTTCCGCCTCGCTTATGCTGAGGTTCCGCCCCGCTCCCGCCGGGATGAGGAACGCTTTCCGCCTTCCTACAGGGATAATTTTCCCCGGAGCGGCGTTTTCCCGGAACCGCCCCTTCCCGTCGATAATTCGCTGCCGGAACAGACCCGCCATTATGTCGATGAGCCCGCTGCCGCAAATCCCCCGCGCCTCTCCGCCGCCGATAACTTCCAATTCCACTTCCCCCCCCGGCAAAACCTTCACCCGCTCCGCCGCGCCGATTCCGGCGCGCATCCCGCAGCCGATTCCGCCCCCTTCGAAGGCGGGCCCGCAACTGCAGGCGCATCCCGCGAACCATTCCCCATCCCCTAAGGCGATTTCGCCGTTGGTGCCCAAATCGATATACAGCGTGAGTTTCCCCGCGAAATCCACCGCGCTCATCCCGGCGGCGATGTCCCCGCCCACATAACTGGCGACTCCCGGCGCAATCGACACCGGCGACTCAGGGTGAATCTTCAGGCCAATCTCCCGCGCTGTCATAGGCGGAAACGTAACTGCAACCGGGACATAGGGCGCCAGGCGGATGTTTGCCGGGTCGATTCCCAGCAGCAGGTGCGTCATCGTGGTGTTCCCCGCGACGCTGGCGGCGATAATATCCCGCCGCTTGAGCTTTGTCCGATACAACATCTCCTTCAATATATCTTCAATCGACAGCAGAGCGAATTCCCGCAGACGTTCCGGATTCTTCCCCGCGGCGATAATGCGGTGAATTATGTCCGACCCGTAGGACATCTGCAGGTTGTAAGTCGAACCGCGCGCGACGGGCTCCCCTGCATCCAGATTCACCAGTAACGCCTCCACCGTAGTCGTCCCCAAATCGACCGCCAAACCGTATTTCGGCAAGCCGCCGTCGATAATGTCGAACACGCGGCGGTGAAGATTGTCAAGCGAACAGACAATCCTTCCCGCTTCCCGCAACTGCCCCGGCAGTTTCCTGACTGCCTCCAGAGTGAAATCGACTCCGGGATGTCCCGCCCGCTCCAGCGCTTTTGAGGCGCGGCTGAGGTCCGATGAATTGTCGGATTCGTCGGCCGGGGGAACTTCGACTTCGACCGCCGCCGCCAGCGGACTCGATACCGCAGGCGCGGAAAAATCGGCGGCGAATTCCTCCGGCGAAACCGACACCGTAACCCGCCCCCGGTCCGGCGCGAGGTAAAGTTCGAGGCCGCTGTCCGGCGTGGTCAAGCAAGCCAATGTCCAGCCCTCTTCCAGCGCGCCGCGGTGGTGGGGTTTGCAGGTGTATTCGCCGGATAAAACCTTGACCGCGCATCTGCCGCATTTCCCCGCTCCGCCGCAGTCGGTGACGAAGGGTATTCCCGCCCGGTGAAACGCCTCAAGCAGCGATTCATCCGCACCGCAATCGATGACCCGCCCTTCGGGCAGGAGGGTGATATTGAAGGTTCTTTCCTTCAAATTTGAAGAATGTTTAAGATGTTTTATTATATCCAGTTTAGTAATTTTCAGGCAAATACAGAGCTTATATAATCCCCCTTAATCCCCCTTTAAAAAAGGGGGAAATAACGGCGTCCCCTTTAAAAAAGGGGGAAATAACGGCGTCCCCTTTAAAAAAGGGGGAAATAAC
>CAYQZD010000096.1:0-14332 GCA_964421875.1 uncultured bacterium | reverse complement strand
CCAAGTTTGAGGGCGAGGTTTACGTTTTGTCTAAGGAGGAGGGTGGTCGTCACACTCCGTTTTTCGGTGGTTATCGTCCTCAGTTTTACTTCCGGACGACGGATGTAACGGGTTCGGTTCAGCTTCCTGAGGGAGTTGAGATGGTGATGCCGGGTGACAATGTTCGCATCAATGTAGAGCTTATCACCCCTATCGCGATGGAGGAGCAGCTTCGCTTCGCGATTCGCGAGGGGGGCCGGACTGTCGGCGCCGGAATGGTGACCAAAATTATTGAATAACTATAACCTAAACTATTAATTTTCTTAACGAATTACTGACGGTGCTATAAATGCGGGATTTGGTTATTTTGGCGTGCGAAGCATGCAAAAGACGGAACTACACCACTACCAAGAATAAGCGCAAGCACAGCGGCAGGGTGGCGTTCAAAAAATATTGTCCCTACTGCAACAAGCACACCGAACATAAGGAAACCCGTTAGAGTTATCTCAGGCCAGTAGCTCCAACGGTTAGAGCGCCGGTCTCCAAAACCGGATGATGGGGGTTCGAATCCCTCCTGGCCTGCCAGTTTGGGGATGGAAACTAATCGGGATATAAATTAATATTTCTGGATTCCGAGTCAAATGATTGGTAAAGCGGTTAATTATCTTAAAGACGTGCGCCAGGAGATGTCGAAAGTGTCTTGGCCCACCCGCGAAGAACTGATAGAATCCACCGTGATTGTGTTGGTCGTGTCGGGGATATTATCCTTGTATATGTTTGTGATAGATACTATTCTGACTCGGATAGTCCGGGAACTGTTCAAATAATTTTCGTGTAATTACCCGGCCGCGGCTGCCCGCGAGCCGAAAGATATCATTTTTTATTTTGGAGAGGCGCGATTGAGGTCCTCCATAAAGGTATAAAATAGGGATAACCTTGGAGAAACGCTGGTACGTAGTGCATGTCTTTACCGGTCAGGAAGATAAGATTAAAGAATTCCTGGATAAAGAGGTAGAACGGATTGGTCTGAGTGAAAAATTCGGCCAAATCCTGATTCCCGCCGAGGAAGTGATAGAGATGCGCGACGGGAAAAAGCGTTTGAAGAACAGGGTTTTCTTTCCGGGCTATATGCTGATAGAGATGGTCCTTGACAAGGAAACTCAACACTTCATTCTCAACACTCCCAATGTAATCAACTTTGTCGGTCCCCGTAACCGTCCGGTGCCTTTGCAAAAGCACGAAATTGACAGGATACTCGGCAAAGTGGATGAAGTTTCCGAGCAGAAGCTGGTGGAAGTCCCCTTCAAGTTGGATGACAGCATCAAGATTATCGACGGGCCCTTCAAGGATTTCACCGGTTTTATCAAGGAGATTAACTCCGAAAAGCGGAAACTTAAAGTTATGGTGTCAATTTTCGGTCGTTCCACACCGGTGGAAGTGGATTTTTTGCAGGTTACGACTGACCTGGGCAAGTAGTATCCTTATCGATAACGTTAATAAATTCAATATTATTAAAAGATTTAATTATATGCTATGTATCACTTTAGGTTTGTGAAGCAATAATCCAATCGTCATTCAGGCAAAGCCGGAATCCTTCCGGAGAAGAAAGATTCTGGCTGCTTCGCAGCCAGAATGACCTTTGTGTTTCACATTAGTAAAGTGTTACTATGCTATCAAAAGCGGAATGTAATTGTAGCTTGTTCAAGAACTAATGAATCTTCATTATTAATTAACGAGAAAATTATAAACTCAGGATACAGAGGCGAAGATGGCGAAAAAAATTGCGGGATACATTAAACTGCAGATACCTGGCGGACAGGCTACCCCTTCCCCTCCAGTAGGTCCGGCGCTGGGTCAGCGAGGGGTCAATATTATGGAGTTCTGCAAGGCTTTTAACGCCCGCACCGAAGATAAAAAGGGATTGATAATCCCTGTGGTGATAACGGTCTACGCTGACCACTCCTTCTCTTTCATCACCAAAACTCCTCCGGCCGCTGTGCTGTTAAAAAAGGCGGCCAGTGTGGAAAAGGGCTCGCCCGAACCCAATCGGCAGAAGGTGGCGAAGGTTTCCCGCTCGCAGGTTGAGGAAATCGCCAAACTCAAGATGGTGGATTTAAACGCCCGGGATGTCGACCATGCGGTGAACATTATCGCCGGAACCGCCCGGAGTATGGGGATTGTAATGGAGGGCTGAACGCTGTCCATAAGCGCTCGTCAGGATTCAACTTTTAATATAATTGAACGCCGCTCACCCGGCGGTATAACACTATCAATCTATGTCGGGGAGGATGGTTCATCCATCCGAAAGGTTAAAGTTATGAAAAGATCTAAGAGATATCGCGAAGTCGTAACTAAATACGATAAAACCAAAGAATTCGATGTCGAAGAGGGTTTTGCCCTGCTTAAAGAGTTGTCTTCGGCAAAGTTCGATGAAACCGTGGAAGCCGCGGTGAAATTGGGTGTGGATCCCAGGAAATCCGACCAGATGGTGCGGGGAGCGGTTTCCCTGCCACACGGCACCGGAAAACAGGTGCGGGTGCTGGTCCTCTGCAAACCTGTCAAGGAAGAGGAAGCAAAAGCCGCTGGCGCCGATATGGTCGGTTTGGAAGACTATGTCGAGAAAATCCAGTCAGGATGGGTCGACGTGGACGTTATTGTCGCCACTCCCGATGTTATGTCCATAGTAGGGAAACTGGGCCGGATTCTGGGTCCCAGGGGGCTTATGCCCAATCCCAAGGTGGGGACAGTCACTATGGAGGTGAGTAACGTTGTGCGCGAACTGAAAGCGGGCAGGGTTAGTTTCAGGGTTGATAAGACCGGAAACATTCATGTCGGAATAGGCAGGTCCTCCTTCGATGTGGAAAAACTCAAAGATAATTTCGAATCGCTCATCCGCATTTTGCTGCGCGCCAAACCTCCCACCGCCAAGGGGCAATATCTTCAGAATATTGCTGTCAGCTCCACAATGGGACCCGGCATTAAGCTGAGCCGCGCCAGCGTGCTGAATATGGTTAAATGAACCGGGCGCTTACTTTAAACCACACAATTTCGATATAGGTGCAAATATGTCAGAGCGTAGTTATCCTCAGCCCAAGGTTGATAGAATTGCCCAGATTGAAGAATTGATTAAGAATTCGAACAGTATTTTCCTCGCCGATTTCGTCGGTATCGATGTGGAGAAGATGAATGTACTCCGCGATAAATTCTGGGAAAAAGGCGTGGAATTCCTTGTCATAAAAAACACCTTGGCGAAAATTGCGCTGAATAATAGTGGAATAACTACTCTGGATGAATCCCTCGCCGGGCCTACAGCCTTCGCCTTCGGACATCAAGATCCCGCGGTCCCCGCCAAGATTATCTTCGATTTCGCCAAAGAACATGATAAGCCGCAGATTAAAAGCTGTATCTTCGAAGGCGAATTCTACGGGACGGATAAGATAAAAATTATTAAGGATTTGCCCACCAAGGACCAGATTATCGCCCAGATTGTGACTCAGGTCCAGGCTCCCCTGGCTAATCTCGTGGGTGTATTGAACGAAATCGTCCGGAGTTTCCTCGCTGTCCTGGAGGCCGTCATCGAGCAGAAAAAGGCGGAGCAAGGAAATTAGGAAACAAAACAACCTGCAAGAAGCTTCAAGGCAGGGCTATAAATCTCTGAAATCTATCTAACATATCAACGAAAATAATAATTAAAAAATACTCTACCAGGAGGCTAAAGTGGAAAACATTGTTGAAGCCATCGAGAAAATGAGTGTTATGGAGCTGGTGGAACTGAAAAAGGCTCTTGAAGAAAAATTCGGTGTAACCGCCGCGGCGCCTATGGCAATGGCCGCTCCCGCAGCGGCTGACGCCGGCGAAGCGGCAAAGGAAGAAGAGCAGACCGAGTTCACCGTAGTGCTTACGGCTATCGGCGATAAGAAAATCCAGGTCATCAAAGAAGTCCGCGCCGTCACCGGACTGGGGCTCAAGGAAGCCAAGCAGCTAGTGGACGAAGCTCCCAATAACGTAAAGGAAGCTATTCCCAAGGAAGAAGCCGAGCAAATCAAAGCCAAGCTGGAAGAAGTCGGCGCCACTGTCGATATCAAGTAGCGCAGACAGGGAATATTTACTTTTTTACTCTGCCGCTTCCTCGTTAGATGTCATTTTCATGCTTCGGATTGCGAGGTAGCGGTCGAAACCCTCGAATGAGGGAGTAGTAATGGATGGTCACCAAGGAGGCCATCTACGATGGTTATAATTTTAGGGGGCTCAAAGTGAAGCGGAAGAAAAATATAAAACGGCATTCTTTCGCAAAGATTCGTCCTGTAATCGAACTGCCCGACCTGCTCGATATACAGCTCAAATCCTTCGAGGATTTCCTGCAGATTCAGGTTGAGTCGGACCAGCGCGAGAAAAAAGGATTACAGGCGGTTTTCGAAAACATCTTCCCCATTACCGACAATCGGGAAGAGCTGATTCTGGAATTCGCCCAGTATTCGGTGGAAATGCCCAAATACACCGTAGAAGAATGCCAGGAACGCGGGGTGACCTTCGCCGCCACCCTGAAGTCCATACTCCGCTTGTCCCGCAAGGAAGAGATGGAAGAAGGTTCGCCCTTCGACAACACCATTGAGAGCGAGGTCTATTTGGGCTCGCTCCCGATGATGACTCCCCAGGGCACCTTCATCATCAATGGCGCGGAGCGAGTGGTTGTGTCTCAGCTTCATCGCTCACCGGGAGTTTTCTTCAGTGAATCGATGCATCCCAACGGAACCAAAATTTACAGCGCCAGGATTATACCCTTCCGCGGTTCCTGGGTTGAACTTACCACCGACATCAACGACGTCCTCTACGCCTATATCGACCGCCGGAAAAAATTCCCCGTCACTACATTACTGAGAGCCATTGGATTTTCCCGCGATTACGACATCTTGAATCTGTTCGGTTTCATCGATGATATCTCGATTTCGCGCAAGGACGTGAGCAAGTTCTTCGGACGGATACTGGTGCAGGATATCTTCAACGAAAGCACCGGGGAAGTTATCGCCGAGGAGAAATCCGAATTCACCGAGGAACTTCAAAAAACTCTGAAAAAGGCCAAGGTCAAACGCGTCTCGCTGCTGAAAACCCGGAGACGAGACCCCAGCTTCGATATCATCTACAATACTCTACAGAAGGACCGCAGCCGCGACACCAGCCGCGCCCTGGAATCCATCTACCGTGAACTCCGCGGAGGCGACCCGCCCGATGTCGAAACCGCGCGCAAGCTCTTGACGCGGTTGTTCTTCGATGACAAACGCTATGACCTGGGCTTGGTGGGACGTTACCGCATCAATAACAAGCTCAAACTGGAAATCGATTCCAAGATAACCACTTTAACCACGGAAGATATCGTCGCCATCATCGAGCGGCTGCTGTCGATGCGTAAGGAGAAGGAATTCACCGACGACATCGACCATCTTGGCAACCGCCGCATCCGAACTGTGGGCGAGCAATTGGCGAATCAGTTCTCTGTCGCCCTTTCCAGGATGGCTCGAACCATCAAAGAGAGGATGAACCTGCGGGAATCCGAGCATATGACCCCTCAGGACCTGGTTAACGTGCGCACCATCTCCTCGGTCATAAACACCTTTTTCGGCACCAATCAGTTGTCCCAATTTATGGACCAGGTCAATCCTCTGACCGAACTCACCCATAAGCGGCGCCTTTCCGCACTCGGTCCCGGCGGATTGACCCGGGAACGCGCCGGTTTTGAAGTCCGCGACGTTCACTACACACATTACGGCAGGCTCTGCCCCATCGAAACCCCGGAAGGTCCCAACATCGGATTGATTTCCTCCCTCTGCACCTATGCCCGCATCAACGATATGGGATTCGTGGAAACCCCTTACCGCAAGGTGAAAGCGGAAAAGACCAACGGCAACTCTAAGGTCACCAGGAAAATTATATATTTAACCGCGGACGAAGAGGACCATTACCGCATCGCCCAGGCCAATGCGCCTCTGGATGATAACAGCTACTTCATACGCAACCGGGTGAAAAGCAGACTGAAGGGCGAATTCCCTGTGCTCAGACCCACTGAAGTGGATTTGATGGATGTTTCCCCTAACCAGATTGTCTCTGTAGCGGCTTCCCTCATACCCTTCCTGGAGCATGACGACGCCAACCGCGCCTTGATGGGATCGAATATGCAGCGTCAGGCGGTTCCGCTCCTCACCCCTGAAACCCCCATTGTGGGGACGGGGATGGAAATGAAAGCCGCCATAGATTCCCGCACCTTGGTGGTGGCGGAGGATGCTGGGACGGTGGTCTCGGTTTCAGCAAATAAAATAGTGGTGCGGCCCAAGCGTAAGGGCGCCTCCGAAGCCGCGGAAGGTATAATCGAAGACAGAGTTTATAGCCTGAGGAAATTCGTCCGCACCAACCAGGACACCTGCCTTAATCAGAAACCGATCGTTTCTGCCGGCGAAAATGTGATTACCGGACAGGTTTTAGCGGATGGCTGCGCCACCGAACAGGGCGAACTGGCGCTGGGAACCAACGTGCTGGTGGCTTTTATGCCTTGGTACGGATATAACTTCGAGGATTCGATTATCGTCTCCGAGCGTCTAATGTGGGACGATGTACTGACCTCCATCCATATAGAAGAGTTGGAATTGCAGGTCCGCGAAACCAAACGCGGCGAGGAAGAACTCACCAGGGAAATTCCCAATGTCTCCGAAGAAGCCACCAAAGACCTCGATGAAAACGGAATTATTCGCGTCGGAGCCGAAGTCCATCCCGGCGATATCATTATCGGCAAAGTCACCCCTAAGGGAGAAACCGACCTCACCCCCGAGGATAAACTGCTAAAAGCGATTTTCGGCGATAAAGCCGGCGATATGAAGGACGCCTCTTTGAAAGCGCCTCCCGGACTGCAGGGTATCGTCATCAACACCAAACTCTTCTCCCGAAAAAAACGCGGCGTCGGTATGGCGAAAGAGGAAAAAGCCAAACTAACTGAACTCGAAGCCAACCATAAAAAGGAACTCGACCAGCTCAAGAAGACCCGATTGAATGAGCTGGTGAAAGTGCTTGAAGGGATGGTTTCCAAGGGAATCCACGACCGAACCATTCGGGAAATTATCATTCCCGAAGGCCTCACCTTCACTCGTGAACTCTTGATGGACCTCGATTTGGACGAGCTGGAAAACAACTTCGAATGGAGCGGAGACCCCGAGACGGATGAATTGGTCGAGCTGATATTCGATAAGTACCGCAATCAGCGGGATGAGCTCGAAAACGAATACCGTAATGAAAAGCACCGGCTTCAGGTAGGGGATGAACTGCCCTCAGGCATAGTGCAGTTGGCAAAAGTCTATATCGCTAAAAAGCGTAAAATCTCCGTTGGCGATAAGATGGCCGGCCGTCACGGCAACAAAGGCGTTGTGGGTAAAGTGGTGCCGATGGAGGATATGCCGTTTATGGAAGACGGCACTCCCATAGACATTATCCTCAATCCCTTAGGAGTGCCCTCCCGAATGAATTTGGGGCAGATTTTCGAAACTATGCTTGGCTATGCCGGGATCGAACTGGGGATGCACTACGCCTCCCCGGTGTTCGACGGCGCCACCCTTGAAGATGTGCAGGCTGAATTAGAGAAAGCCGAATTGCCCGATGACTGCAAAGCCGACCTCTACGACGGCCTCACCGGCGACAAATTCGACCAGAAGGTTATGGTGGGCTTTATTTATATGATGAAACTGTCCCATCTGGTCGACGATAAAATCCACGCCCGTTCTATCGGACCATATTCGCTCATCACGCAGCAGCCCCTTGGAGGCAAAGCCCAATTCGGCGGCCAGCGCTTCGGCGAAATGGAAGTCTGGGCTTTGGAAGCCTACGGCGCGGCGCACGTCCTGCAGGAGATCCTCACCGTGAAATCCGACGATGTCAACGGCCGCGCCCGAACCTATGAAGCCATTGTCCGCGGCGACAACCTCCCGGTGCCCGGAGTTCCCGAATCCTTTAATGTGCTCATCAACGAGCTTCAAGGGCTGGGACTCAACGTCGAACTGGATTAAGCGTCGAATCAGTGTCGAACCTTGAAATAACCGTTGGATAGACGGTTGAGTCTGAAAAACCATTATGTAAGCCCCGGGCTCTTTTACATCATCGCTGCGGTTATTCTCTATACCGCCGCTTTGACCTGGTATATGCACCTCCGGCACGATTATTTTATGGATGACGCTTATATCGGATTCCGCTATGTCGATAATCTGCTTTCGGGTCAAGGTTTGGTTTTCAACCCGGGCCAGCGGGTAGAAGGTATAACCAACATCGGCTGGGCGCTGTTTCTGGCTCCGTTTTCGCTGTTATTCGGCGTGAAAACAGCTTCGGTGATTCTGAGTGCGGTCTTTGCCGCCGCCGCGGCGGTCTTAAGTTTTTTTATCGCTATCAGATTGACCGGTGATAACTCAGGTTTCATTCTGGCGCTGCCGCTTCCGCTGCTGGTGATAACCCAGTTCGATTTTATTTTTTATGCGCAGAGCGGTTTGGAAACCGCGTTTTTAGCCGCGCTGCTCTGTTTCATAGTTTATCTGGTCGTCATCGACAGACACTGGCTGCTGATAGCGGCGCTCTGCGCTTACGCTTTTTTAATTCATCCTGAATGCCTGCTGATATACCCTCTGGCGGTACTGCTGACAGGCAGAGTATTTCCGGTTCAATGGAAAAAACTGCGGGGACCGAGCCTGCTGTTCGTCCTCTTGATCTTGGCTTTCACCGCGGTTCGGTATTGGTATTTCCACGATTTGGCGCCCAATACTTTCCACGCAAAGAGCGCCAGTGTTCTTTCGATTGTCAGGCAAGCCGCTAAATACAGCTTCGCTCTCAATGTCAATATCCCGGCGGTTTTCAGCGGCCCCTGGGGGGCGGTTTTACTGGTATATGGCGCGGTTGTCTCGAGGCGGAAATATCCGCTTCCGGCGGCGTTTCTCACCGCTGCGGTTCTGACCGGACTGTTATTCGGTATATACGCCAAACCGGACTGGACCGACACCGCGCGCTATTTTGCCCCCTTCGTCCCCTTAGCCTTCGTCCTCTTATGGACCGGGCTGCAAGGCGGGCTGATGAAATTGTTGAAGGCAGAGCGTTTCGCCGGAACGGCGAGATATATAACCGTCGGTATCGCAGCGCTACTGATGCTCTGGAGTTTGGTTAGAACGGGTTCAGCGCTGAGCCCTGCCAGCGTCGAAGGCAACCCAATGTTCATTATGTTGAGCGAAAGTCTGGTGGAACCTTCCCGCTGGATGGGAAAGAATCTGCCGGAAGGCTCTGTCATTGCCTGTCAGCGTATCGGGGCGGTTTCCTTCTATTCAAAGAAGAATGTATTCGACTTTAAATTCGGATTGACAGACAAAACCGTCGCCCGTCTGGTCAAACAGAACGGGGGCGATTTCGATTATCCTCAGCATCCGGCTTTGAGGGAAGTCTGGCGCGCCGAAGCGCCGGATTATCTGCTGGAGAGTTATTACAAGCTGGAAGAAATATTCGAAGATAGCGGCGGGACCATCGACAGCTTCCAACTGCATGGAATAGGGTATAGAGTGGTCAAGGTATTCTCCATCGCCGGGGGACGGGAATGGACGCTATGTCGGAAAACAGAGATTTGATGAGATTAGTTAAGTATTTAAATGATTGTTTATCAAGCGAGTTATATTATGGCAGTCTCAAATTCAACTTCCACTATAAACGCGCGGTCGGCGCTTACAGCGCATAAGCACCGCCGGGAGGAAAATTGAGCGCCTGGACACCATTTTCGGGTGGGGGGAAAGACAGGTTTGGTTACAGCAGCCGTTCTTCCATTTTTGTTCGGCCGCATGAGCTCGACAAGGAAGATTTCAGCCGGATAACCATCAGCTTAGCCTCCCCGGACACCATCCTCTCTCGGTCTCGAGGTGAAGTCGTCAAACCCGAGACCATCAACTACCGCTCCTACAAGCCGGAGAAGGATGGTCTCTTTTGCGAAAAAATCTTCGGTCCGGTCAAGGACTGGGAATGCCATTGCGGTAAATACCGCGGCATCCGCTACAAAGGGATTATCTGCGACCGATGCGGGGTCGAAATCACCAAGAAAGATGTACGCCGCAAGCGGATGGGTCATATTTCTCTGGCAGTGCCGGTGGTGCACATCTGGTATTTTCGTTCTATGCCCTCTAAAATCGGCTACATCCTGAATATGACCAATCGGGATTTGGAGCGGATTGTCTACTATGAATCTTACATCGTTGTCAATCCCGGAAAATCGGGCCTTCGCAAAAACGAGCTGATTTCCGACGACAAATACCAGGAAATCATCGAGGAACTGGGCTCGGAGAATGAGAATCTGCCGCCGGACCATAAGGACAAGTTTATCGCTAAAATCGGCGGTGAAGCTATCCATGACTTATTGATGATGGTGAATGTCAACAAAGCCTCATCAGACCTGCGAAAGCAGGTGCGTCAGGAAACTTCACAACAGCGGAAAAACGAAATTATCAAACGCCTCCGAGTCATTGAAGCCTTCAAGAGTCGGGAGGGCGCGGAGAGCAACCGTCCCGAATGGATGGTTATGTCGGTGGTTCCCGTAGTTCCCCCAGACCTGAGACCTTTGGTTCCGCTGGAAGGCGGAAGGTTCGCCACCTCCGATTTGAACGACCTCTACCGCCGCGTCATCATCCGCAATAACCGCCTGAAAAAGCTTATCGACATCAAAGCTCCGGATGTGATTCTGCGCAATGAAAAGCGGATGCTGCAGGAAGCGGTCGATTCCCTTTTCGATAACAGCCGCAAATCGGTAGCCACTCCGGCGGACGGCAACCGTCCCCTGAAATCTCTCTCTGACAACCTCAAAGGCAAGCAGGGACGTTTCCGCCAGAACCTCCTGGGCAAACGCGTGGACTATTCCGGAAGGTCCGTGATTGTGGTGGGACCCGAACTTAAACTGCACGAATGCGGTATCCCCAAAGAAATGGCGGTGGAACTGTTTAAGCCCTTCATTATCCGTAAGTTGATTGAGGGCGAACACGCCAAAACCGTCAAAGCCGCCAAACGTATGGTGGAGCGCAAAACCGAAGAGGTCTGGCCTATCCTGGAACATATCATCCAGGACCATCCAATATTGTTGAACCGCGCCCCCACACTGCACCGGCTTGGCATCCAGTCCTTCCAGCCGCTGTTGATAGAAGGCAAAGCTATCCGCCTTCACCCTCTGGTCTGCGCCGCCTTCAACGCCGACTTTGACGGCGACCAAATGGCGGTTCATGTGCCCCTTTCCTTCGAAGCGCAGGCTGAAGCCTGGCTGCTGATGCTCGCCTCAAAGAATATCCTGCATCCCGCCTCGGGCAAACCTATCGCCATCCCCAGCCAGGATATGGTCCTGGGATGCTATTACCTCACAAAACTGATGGAGGGGGACACCGGCGAAGGAAAAGAGTTCTATTCTCCCCAGGAGTTGATTGTGGCTTATTCCCAGAGAATCGTCGGACTGCACGCCGGAATCAAAGTCCACATCAGAGGTCAGGTTATCGAGACCACCACCGGAAGGATAATCTTCAACAACATCATGCCTGAAAAGGTCAGAGAGAGAACCTTCTTCAACGAGTTGCTCACCAAAAGGCGGCTGGAAGAGATTGTATCCCAATGTTATACTCAGGTCGGCAACCGAGCTACGGTGGAGTTTCTGGACAACCTGAAAAATATGGGATTCTACTATGCCACTAAAGGCGGATTGTCCATCGGTATGAACGACGTGGAGATTCCACCGGATAAGATTAGTCTGGTGGATGAGGCGATGAGCGAAGTGGAGAAGATTCAAAGACAATATGAAAGCGGCGTAATCACCGACGGCGAGCGCTACAACAAGGTCATCGACATCTGGACTCACACTACTTCCGATGTGGCTGAAGCGATGTTCAGCCACCTGCGGCTTTCCAAGCGGGGATTCAATCCGATCTATATGATGGCAGACTCCGGAGCGCGCGGTTCCAAGGAGCAGATAAGGCAGTTGGCGGGTATGAGAGGCTTGATGGCCAAGCCTCAGAAAACGATGACCGGTCAAACCGGCGAAATTATCGAATCGCCCATTACCGCCAACTTCAAAGAAGGGCTGTCCGTGCTGGAATACTTCATCTCCACCCACGGCGCCCGTAAAGGACTGGCGGATACTGCCCTTAAAACCGCAGACGCCGGTTACCTCACTCGACGTCTGGTCGATGTCGCTCAAGATGTCATCATCAGAGAACCTGACTGCGGAACTTTGCGCGGTATTGAGGTCGAAGCTCAAAAGGAAGGCGAAGAGGTCGCCGAACAGTTGGTGGAACGAATTATCGGCCGTGTCGCCGCCGAGGATGTCATCGACCCCTATGATGATACTGAAGTCGTCACCGCTGGGACTCTGATTGGCCGGGAAGAGGCTGATAAAATCATACGCAGCGGTGTGGATAGAGTCCGAATCAGGTCGGTTCTCACCTGCGAAACCAAGCAGGGAGTTTGCGCCAAGTGTTACGGTGTTAACCTCACCGCCGGAGAGGTGGTGGTAAATGGAGAAGCTGTAGGTGTGATGGCGGCGCAGTCCATCGGAGAACCCGGCACGCAGTTGACGCTCCGAACCTTCCACATTGGCGGGACCGCCTCACGTATCGCCGCTCAATCGCAAGTTGTTTCCAAGCATGATGGCAAGATTGTGTTTGACAACGTGGAATCCATCAGGAGGCGGTCTGAAGACTCCGAAGCTCAGGCAGAAGCGGGCGAAATCATCGCTATTCGACGCAACGGAGTCATTAAGGTTCTGGATAAAGACAATCGAGTAGTTTCCCGATACACCATTCCCTATGGAGCCTCCATTAACAAGGAAGACGGGGATTTCATCAAGCGGGGAGAGGTTCTGTTCCATTGGGATCCCTATAACGCGCCCATTATCGCAACCAACGACGGCTTTGTAAAGTATGTGGACATCAGAGACGAGGTGACCTCCCGGGAAGAAGTCGACGACACCACCGGGATGAAACAGAAGGTCATCATCGAGACCAAGAAAAAGCACCTGAATCCCCAAATTCTGATTGTCGATAAAGACGGCGATAAGCTTAGCGCCTATATCATCCCCGTCGGCGCAAGATTATTGATGAATGACGGCGACGAAATCACGGCAGGAGATTCTCTGGTGAAAATTCCCCGAGAAGCCTCCAAAACCAAGGACATCACCGGCGGTCTTCCCCGGGTGGCGGAACTCTTCGAAGCCCGCCGTCCTAAAGAGCCGGCAATCGTATCCGAAATCGACGGCTATGTTAAATTCGGAGCTCTGAAGCGGGGAGTGCGGGAAATCATAGTCTCCGCGGTTACTTCAAAAGTAAAAATGCGTTACTTAATTCCCTACGGGAAGCATATCCTGGTTCATGATGGAGACTTTGTCCGCGCCGGTGAACGGCTCTCGGAAGGTTCCATCGCTCCCCAGGATATCTTGAACATCCTCGGTCCCGGAAAAGTCCAGGAGTATTTGGTAAATGAGATTCAGGATGTTTACCGGCTCCAGGGCGTGAGAATAAACGATAAGCACATCGAAGTTATAGTGCGCCAGATGATGCAGAAAGTGCGGATAGAAGACCCGGGTGATACGGAATACCTTGAGAGCGACCAGGTCGATGGGCACATCCTCCAAACCACCAACCAAAAAATTGTCCGGAAAGTAGTGGTGGAGGAATCGGGTGATTCTAAGTATGAAGCCGGTAATCTGGTGGACCGAATGACTATGAGCCGCGAAAATCGGAAACTGCGTAACCAGGGACTGAATGAAGCTGAAATCCGGCCGGCGAAAGCGGCTATTTCCAAGCCCATTCTGCTGGGTATCACTCAAGCCGCACTCTCCACTAACAGCTTCATCTCCGCCGCCTCCTTCCAGGAGACCACCCGCGTCCTGACTGAGGCGGCCATCGAGCATAAAACCGATTCTCTGCAGGGACTCAAAGAGAACGTAATTATGGGGCATCTCATCCCGGCGGGAACCGGTATCGGCAAATACCAGAGCCTGCGGGTGACCAAAAAATCCCTGGCAGCCCCTCTCGAAGAAGAGCCGGTGGAGTTGGTTGAAACCGAGCCCGAGGCGAGTGAAGCGGTTACGGAGGAGCGCGCGGGGGAGGATTCGATTGCGGTCGATTTAAATGAAGCCGGTGAAAAATCGGAAGCGTGATTCTATTGCTGCTTTGTTATTAACATTGTCATTCTGAATCCGCGATAAAGCGTATGAAGAATCTTAACGTTGAAAGAAGTATAAATCCTTCACTCGTTCCGGGTGATATATCCGGGATATTGTTATATAGTCCCGGTGCAAGTAGCTTATTTTTCCATATGAGATTTGATT
>CAYQZD010000095.1:0-14347 GCA_964421875.1 uncultured bacterium | reverse complement strand
TTGTGCTGTCGACTCTCCGCAGTCGACAGCATATTATATAATAATAAATACTTGGTGTCGAGTGCGGAGACTCGACACCATGGTAATTTAGATTATGATTAACAAATTATCCTTCTATATAGCTGCGGCTGCGATTTTTGCGGCCGCCTGTGCTGTAACAACATTTGCGCAATCCGAAGTTAGCGCCCGTTTCACCAGCTTCTTTATGGGAGGGGCGCAGACTGATTTCGACCCGGCTTTCAACGCGCTGCGGTCTAATCCGGAATTCGCTCTGCAGGCCGGCGATTGGGCGCAGGCGGCGCTGGCGGGCGTCCAGCGCTTGAATTTCATCCCGCTGGAACGCGGTATCACCGGGAAGACCGGCATTTCGGCCAAAGTTGACCCCGGCGCCATATTCATCAGAGGACTGGTAACCCGCGGCGATATTAAAAAGGTTCAGCATTTCTCCATCGATGAGTTTGTTTTCAGCGTCAACGCCACGCTGGAGTTTTTCGACCTGGCTTCCGGCGAGGTCTATTACACCCGAACCCTGACCGGTCAAGCTTACCTGGAAAAGCCGAAAAACAGCCCCCCTTCCGCTATGGAGAAGCGGGATTACTTCAGCCAGTGTCTAAAGGGGACGGTCGAGGCTTTAGTGAAGCGGGTGGGGGAGGATTACCAGCCGGGCGTGATTGAGGGGCATATTATCGCGGTGGAGGATTCCGTCGTAGTACTCGATTTGGGACGGAGCGGCGGATTGTATCAGGGGATGACATTCTACTGCTACGATGATTCCGGTAATCCTGCTGGATTGCTGAAAACCGAGTCCCCGGAGGAAAATATCTGCCCCGCGCGTATGGTGTTTTATCAGGGGAATCCGCCAAAACGGGGGACTGCGGTGAAGAGTTTCGGCGTCAACAAGCTGTTGGGACAGAAGGGGCAGACCCGGTATATGGTGGCGCAGTTCACCCTTTCCAGCCCTGCCGCCGTTCACCCGGACTTCATCATCGACAGCCAGAGTATGGGGCAGTGGCTGCACGACGGGCTTTCTTCGAAGACCGAGTTGTTTATGCTGGCGCCGCTGTTAGTGAAACTGGATGAGAAGGGCGCGGTTCAGGCGCAGGAGGCGTTGTGGGAGGCGCAGTTAAGTTTCTCGATATTCGGCGGACTCTCCCAGTCGGCGGCGATGGGGAAACGGGCTTTCCCCGATGTGCTGATAAAAGGCGTGGTCACTCACGCCGACATCCAGGAGTTCACCACTCCCGGCGCGGTGAATAAAATCCTGGAGGTGGGTGTGTCGCTGGAGTTTTACGACCGCAAAACCCGCGATTATCTTTATTCCTGCCAGCATTCCGGCCGGCGCGTGGAAAAGGTTGTAAAGGATAAAGGCAAAACCTACCGCGATGTGGACCTCACCGCCGCCTTCCGGGATTTGTGCAAGGATGTCATCCGGGAAGCGGCGGAAAAGGTGGGAAAGGAATACCATCCATATCCGCTGGACGGCGATGTGATAAGTGTGATGTCCGACAGCGAGTTTGTAGCGATGTTGATGTTACAGAATGCGAGTCAGGGCGATATGTTAAGCCTCTACCGGGAAACAGGTCGGTATCAGGGGCTTTCAGGCGAAGATTTGGGGGCGCTCTACCGCAATTACGGTATCGCCAAAGTGCTGCCTCCGGTGGTGGCTTTGGGAGAAATGTGCCGGATTGTGGTCAGCGATGGGAAGACTACGGTGCAGAAAGGCGACATCCTGCGGATGCAGGGCAAACCGCAGCATATGCCCCGGGGCAAGCTGTGCCAGGTTACCGGATTCCGCGCCGAAGGGAAAGTCAGCGGGGAATACAGCTATTCCCTGCCGCGCCTCACCGAATGGCTGCACGACGCGCTGCTCGCCACCAGAGCTTACCGCCTGCTGCCCCCCAATTTCCGCGAAGCGGATATGGGGACGGCGGAAGTAGGATTGGCTTTAGGGCAGTTCGAAACCGCCGGTCAGGGGGAAATCATCTACCAGGGATTCCGCCTCCCGGAAGCGCTGGTCAGCGGCAGACTGGGATTGGCGGATTACAAAGTGGAGTCGGGCGAGTTCAAAAACAAAGTGCTGCTGCGGGTGGGGATTGAAATCACCTTCACTACCGCCGCGGGGGACACGCTCTTCAGCAAGAAGCTGGCGGGCAAGCGGGAAATCGAACAGACCAAACGTTCCAGCGGAAAGGTGGAGATAGGGACGGAGGATTTATCCCCGGAATTCGACGGCTTGGCGCAAAACACAATAGAGGAATTGGCAGGCAAGGCGAAGGAGGAGTTTAGGCCGTAGATATACTTGCGTATGTACTTGTTATTATTAATATAATATACATATGCTATACTGGTTTATGAGATATGGAGAAAGTTCTATGTTTTTATTAATTTTAAACAGGAATTATAGAACAGAATTATTATCAGCCATTTACTTGAAATATTTAAAATAATTTATTACATTTTGTAGTGGTTTTCGTGAGATTAAAACATATTATTTCAGAATAAGGGAATCTTAGATATTGTAATAATCTGTATTATAATGAGTTACAGGATATTCTCATGGTGAAATATAGTCAATTCACAGATATAAAATACCTTGCATCGGTCTTTACGCCGATCTACTATTTTGATGCGAATAAAATTCTAGCTGAATCTATGAGAGAATTTAGAGACCAATGCGATGGAGAACCTTTGGTAATACCATTGCCTGAGGGAGCGCCACAAGATTTACCAAGAGTAATTTTAAAAAGCAAAAATAAGATATGGCAAATAGAATTTTCGAATATTCGTATCAATGTTAGAGCAGACTTAACACAAAACGAGAATGAAGAAATTAACAATTACACATTTATTGATTTTGCTTATAAAGTGTTTTCTAATTATAAAAGTATTTTAGAAATACCATTTGGAAGAATTGCGGTAGTAGTTGAAAGGCAAATTAATATAGAAAATTCTGGGTTGGAACTGGCTAAGCATTTTTGTAAGGGACAATGGATTAATACTGTACTAAATAGACCAGAAAAATTTCAATTAAACGCTTTTAAAAGATATAAAATTAATGATAGATTTCCAGAAGTAAATTCCTGGATAAAAAGTACTGGTAATGTAAAGAAATCCTATTTGGAATTATCCAGAGATATCATTACTGTTCAACAGGATTTAAATACGCCACAAGAAAATACAAATGAATCAGATTATAGTTTGGAAGAAATAAATGAGTTTTTAGCTATTGCCCTGAAGGAGATGGAAATAATACTTAAAGGATACTTTCCAATTGAGGATTAATAGATATGTTAGTCAGCCCAAATATTTACGCTTCTATATTACTCCAATTGATGAAGTCTTCTTATTCTGATCCATATTCAGCTGAGAAGGTAGAATACGAGGATGATTCTGCATTCTCCGAATGCACCTTCTTTGAGCAAGACTTATCACCAAACCAATCTAATAAGCTGGATATCGATGAAATCAATGGAAAAACTGAGAATTTAAAAATACATATGAGTAATATAGACTCCACTCCATCGCATCAGTTTAAATGGCTTTATGAGGAGATGTCAATAGACTACATTAGAAGTCAAATAAATAAACTGAATGTTGATGGAAATAATGATGAAACTGAGACCTTACAAATACAATTCGACAATTTAAATTCTAGTCAATCTCGTTTATTTGAATTGCCTGATGATGATATTTTAATAGAAATCAATGAAATTAGTAAATTAGAAAATAATTGGGATAGAATCGGGTGTGAAGCTATATCTAGGAAATCTATTGAAAAAGGTATAGTCCTTTTATTTCATATGTATGATGTTTTAGATAAACTCAATAAATCTTTAGATACTATTTGGGTTTGCCCAACAATCAAATCTGGCATAAAATATGAAATTACATATAAAAACAAAGAAATAGGTTTATGGATTGAACCTCCCAACGAAATTTTAAAAATTATACAAATTGATGTAGTGAATTATGAAAAGAAATATGAGTTTAAAGAAATTGAATTCAATGAATTCGATACTATTATTTCATGGCTGTTATCAGGGATGTAAATAAATGCCGGAATTTAAAGCAAACCATGATTTTTATAGATGGGTAAATTCATTTAGGAAATTCTGGAATCATAAACTAAAAAGACCGACAACTGAAGTATTTAGGTTACGTGAACATAAGAATGAGAAAGCCCTATCTGTTTTTTGGTCATATTACATAACAGCTATAGAAGTTAAGAATAAGTCAAGGCATAAAGATACAGGAGTTGTATCTATAAAGGTTAAGATAGTATTCGAGTTAAATTTAAAACCAAGACAAGAGGGACCTGATAAAGCCCATGTTAATGTCTACGGAGATTTTAATGAGGTAACTTGTCAGAAGTTAGCTGAGAGTGCTAAAGTTGAAATACCGGTAATTATGACTTAGAATTCCACTATCTATATTAGTGAATTCTCTAGCTCAAATATCCTATATTAAGTAGGATTTCCCCTATGATTTTTTTTAGTTTTTTCACCCCCCACACCCCCATCACCCCGCTCCCCTGATACACCCGCTCCACACCCCCCTCAGACAGTGAAATCGTCTCCACCGGATGCCACACCCACCGCGGCGCGGGGCTGGCTTCAATGTCCACCCGCACTTTCAGGTATTCGTCCACCAGCGACAGCGTCTTCACCCCGGTGACATCCCCCCTGCCGCCTAAGCGGTTCCCCTTGAACGGTTTCCCGTCCAGCAGGAAATAGCGGTCGGGCGCATCCGGCGCCATCAGGTTGATATTCATCTCCGGCGCGAAAAGCGCGCCGTTTAAGCCCGCTGAATCTCCCTCCAGCGTGTATTCGACTTCTAGCCGCATCGCCTCCGGGGACAGTTTGAAACGCTTCACCAACTTCAGTTCCCGCTCGGCGACTGTCCCTTCCCGCTCCAGAATCGCTTGAGTATCGCTGAAATCCCTGACCGTATAAGCCCCGGTCAGAAAATCCCCCAATTCGACTCCCCGGTTGTATTCCAGTTCATCAATTGTAAAGTCCGCCTTGAGGAAGCGGTCGATGAAACAAAGCCGTTGATGCTCATCGAATGCTAACTTTTCCATCAGCCCCTCTTCCTTCACCTCCAGCCGGTCGTGGATGCTGCGATGTCCGCCAGCATCGCTGGATTCCGCCTCCTCCAGCCGGGAATGGTAAGCCTCGCGCCGACGGGTCATCGCGCCGGCTAAGTTCAACCCTGCGGCTTGGACGTCGAGGGCGGATATCCCGCCTCCCAGCGCAGGTTCAATCGTCACCCGCAGTGAATCGTTACACAGCTCCAGTTCCCCCTCCAAACTGCGCGCGCTTCCGATTCCCGCTTCGCCGCAGATCGCCTCCGCCCGGATGAGCTGGCTTTCCACCGCATAGCGCAGGTGCGGTAAGTATATACCGCCGAACACGCCGTGCCAGTAAGCGTCGTTAGACTGCCCCCGCATCAGCGCTTGTTCCGCTTCATCCCGCCGCTGGAATTTCCGGTCGAGCCGGGAAACCTTCTCGCTCACGCGCAGCATCCGGCGGTAAAGCCGCCAGGATTCGGGGTATTTGCCTAAGAACTGCCGCCAAAACCCTCCCCGGAGGAAAGGAGCGGTTTGAGCCAGCAGTTCAGCTTTATCGAGTTCACTTTTCATATGAAACAGTTCCACCTGCATCTTTGGCGGGAGCGACCATTCCCCCATCTCTTCGTAGGAAGCGCAGGGGAGGTAAACCCGCCCTTGAGGGGCGCGCTCTGCGGCGGCTTCCCGCGGCAGAAGCATCCGTATCCGTTCGCAGTCTTCCACCGCGCTTATGAAGCTTTCCAGCCACCCGTCGTCGTAAACCCATTTTTTAGTGCCGGGCCAGCCGCCAAATTTCTCCCCGTCGTCGCCGTAGGTTATCAGTTCCACACCGGATTCCATCCTCTCTTCAACCTCGATGATTATCTCCTCCGCCGGCCGGAAGGGGATTAAATAACGCAGGCTTTTATCGATGGGGAAGATTTTCACCTCCGAGCCCCGGTCCTCGGTGAGGTAATATCCGTGTATAGCTTCCGGCGGGACTCCCGCGGCGGAAAAATGAGATTCGTCAAGAAAGGTGTAATTGTATCCGCTGCGGGCAAGGATAGTGGGAAGCCCCGGCTCCCAAACCCGCTCCGCCAGCCACATCCCCTTGACTTCCGCGCCGGAACGCTTCTCCATCTCGCGCTTATATGATGTAAGCTGCAGGTCGGCGTCCCGGTCGGGCAGGGTGGGGAGGATGGCTTCGTAGCGCGCCCCTCCCAGCAGTTCCACCTGGTTTCGCGCGACTAACGCCTCCAGTCGTTCGATGAAGTCGGGGTGGCGCTCCCGGATGAATTCCCATAAGTGCCCCGAATAGTGCAGCCCCACTCGGAAATTTTCGTGTTTTTCCAGCGCGGAAAGCAGCGGCTCATAGCAGTCTTCATAGTGCTGTTCAATCACAAAATCGAAATTCCCCACCGGTTGATGGTTGTGCACGGCGAAAACGAAGTCTATCCCATTGGGCATTTCATTTGCCTTGAATAATTGTTGATTGGCAAGATTGAGGGGACTAAATCTAATCAAATCCGGGGGAAAAGTCAAATAAAAACGGGAGCCCTGTCACTGGGACTCCCGCACGAAATCATCAGTCTGTTATGGATACTATTTAATCAGCAGCGCCTTACAGGCAGCCGTTTCACCGCCAATATCGGCGCGGATGAAATACACGCCGCTGGAAAGTCCAGCCGCATTCCAGGTGAATTGGTGGATTCCCGCCGAATGCCATCCTTCCGCCAATTGGGCTACCTCCCTGCCGGAGATGTCATACACCGCCAATTCCACATACCCTTCTCTCTTTACATTGAGGGAGACCAGCGAATGCTGGTTGAAGGGATTGGGATAGGCTGATACTGTTATGAATTTATCCGGGGACAGAACTTCCCCTCCCTCGTCCCAGCCGGTAACGGTCCAATTATCATAGCGTGAGGGTAATCCCTCGCCGGGGAACTTGACGAAGGGGAATTCATCCTGAGCTTCGACCCTGCCGGGATAGATCCCGATTTTCCCTACATAGGAATAGTTCCCCGCAGGCGCAGTGCCGGGGATAGACTGGGAAACAGTCCGCATCACCGTGGCGCCATTGGGAATACTAAGACCGTTGCGTAGAATTAGGGGTCCGTAAGTATTCCCGGAAGGTAGCACTACTTCAGTCCAGGCATCGACTGTGACCGCGCTCCCGGAAGTATTCTGAATGGCGGCGTCGAAGGTCAAGCCGCCGCCTGCGGCAGGTATTTGAACCGGGGGGTTGTGAGGAGTCAAAGTTACGGACAAACCCCCGCTGCTCTGGTTGAAATAGAGCGCTCCCATATCAGCTCTGGTGCTGTCCGGGTCCAAGGGACTGCCGGGATCTCCGGTGTCGATGCAGGGGGAAGTTTGCGTCAGATGGAAATCAGCGTTGGCAGTATCGGCGAACATTGGATTGCCGGTGATGTTCCCGGTTCCGTTCATCCCGGTGGAGACACAACTATAGGTTAAATTGACCGTGCCATAGTATTCCGGGTCGCTGACGGCTGTGTTGAAATACAGGATATTGTTGTGACCTATCACTGAAGCGCCGGAATAAACATAAATTCCCGCTCCGCGCGAGTTACTGCTGGTGTATGTGGAACGGTTCAGGACTATAGTGTTGTTATTGAGGTTAGGTGTAGAATAATATGCAAAAACTCCCGCGCCCCGATAGGCTGCGGTGTTATCATAAACGATGTTATGTTCAATGGTCGCATCGGCCATTTCGCAGCGGATCCCGCCGCCTCCGCAGGAGCCTCAAGTGTTGGTGGAGGAGTTTCCCACTATCAGACAGTTAGTTATTACCGCATCGTTGCATTGGTTAAAAAATATGCCGCCTCCGTTGCTGGCGGTATTGTAGGCGATAGTGCAGTTGTCAATGATGATCATATTAGAATAATAGCAGTAAATGGCGCCACCGCTATAAGCCTGGCCGTTGGTAAATGTGCAGTTTCTGATACTGATATTGTTTACGAGGTATGTATAAACTGCGCCGCCATAAGTATTGGGATAGGCGTAATTCTTACAGTAATCCATCTCACACCATTCCAAGCCCTGACTTGTAGAATAGGGTTGAAAACGGATACCGCCCCATTTGTGCGCTTCGTAAGGGAACTGGCGGATGAAACGAATCGCCTGGCTCTCACTACCTATTGCGCTGAATTCTCCGTTGATAGTCCAGGTGTAATGCCCGGAATGGAGGAAAGTGGTTCCGGGATTTATGTTGAGGGACTGCCCTGCCAGGACCTGAATATCGCCGTCCACAATGTAAGTCCCCGGACCCAGCGAACCGCTGAGAGTCCCGTGCACGGTCTGCTGAGCTCTAACAGTCGAAGGTAGGAACAACGCGAGAGCGAGTCCGACCAGCAGTATCCTATATAAATATAGCATAACATTCTCCTTAGCTGGCTGATGACAGATTCTTAGCTAAAAGCATACTGCAAAGTAATGATTTTCTCGCTAAAATGCAACTATTGTCAAATATTAAACAATTTGTTCTTCCGTTTATTTCAACAGTATTGCCTTGCTGACTTTAAAAGAATTCCCGGCTGTTATCCGGATAAAGTAAATCCCGCTGGAAAGTTCCCTACCGTCGAAGCTAAATGTGTGGCTTCCTGAGCAATACCCCAACCGGCGTGTCGCAATAACTTTTCCGCCTATATCATACACCAATAACTCGACTTCTTTGGCAGTATTAAGTATCATACTGATTGTAACCACGGCATTGAAGGGATTTGGTGATAATATGATGTCTCTTATGTCTTTTATATCTCCACATTCAGACTTCTCACATAATCGCTCTTTGTCCCAGCCTGAAATAATATCTGAATTATCGATTTCCCATAGCTTGGAGATAATGAAACTGTCGGAAGCGGCTGCGTTGACACCAAAATCTCCCGCGCTGGCTATTAGGTTATACTCTCCCGGCGGCGCGGTCCCCGGCACATCCTGATGTAAAGTCCGGGTGATTCCGGACCAGGCAGTGAGCACTATATTCTCCCGCAATCCCAACCTATAAAGCTGACCGTTGGGCATTCTCACATAATTCCATACGTCGCAGAGAATATTGCGGGGAGTATTATTCAACAGTTCCACATCATAAGTGAAACTCCCGCCGTTCGAGGAAATAATTATAGGAGGATTTGCGGGAGTCAGCGTAATGAACAAACGATGATGGTCGAAGTAGAAAGCTCCCATATCGGCACGGCTGCTGTCAGGGTCCGGCGGGCTCAAAGGGTCGCCGGAATCGATGCATGGTGAGCCGCTCAACAGGTTGAAGTCGAAATTGGCAGTATCGGCAAACATCGGAGGGGAGGTTATGTTCCCGATTCCAGCAAGAAAGGTGGAGATACAGTTATAGTTTAGGTTTACGATTGACCCGTATATATCGGGACCGGTCTGCGCATTGTTATAATAGACGATATTGTTGCCGCCGATGAATCCGGAACTCAGATAGGCGTAAAGTCCTCCTCCATAAGACCCGGCTCCCGCTGCCAGGTTCATAACGATAGTATTGTTTGTGATTTGGGGAGAACAACTATTGGAATACAGCCCGCCGCCCTCGGTGGAGAATGTGTTGGATTGCACTAAACAATGGTCAATTTCCACATTGGTCCAGAGGCAGTAAAATCCACCGCCGGCAAGTGCGGCAGAATTGTAAGCTATAACACATTCCTTTACTTGACAGGTTACGGTCCAGCCTATAAAAATCCCTCCGCCATTGACATCGGAACGGCAGTTGATAATTCGGCACCCTTCTATCAACATATTCTCCGCGCCTCGTGCGAATATCCCGCCACCCTCGCCGCTGGTATAACTATTACTGATTGTGCAGTTCCTGATAGTTATACCAACACCCTCAAGGTGGATAGCGCCTCCGTCTCGATAAGACGAAATGCCTTCTATGTTTTTAGAATAGTCCAGTACACAATACTGGAGCAGGCTCTGGGTGGAGGAGCCTTCGAGGAAATGAATACTTCCCCACTTATGGTCCTCGATGGGGGAGAGCCGGTCGAAACGAATGGGTGATTGTTCAGTTCCCGCCGCGATAATCTCACCCCGGATTGTCCATCTGAAGTAACCGGTGTGAAGGAATTCGGTTCCGGGCGTCACCGTCAATTGACAACCGGAGGGCACTTCGATGTTCCCGTCCACGATGTAGGCGCCGGGACCCAGTGTGCCGGTTTGAATACCCTGGATGTGGGTTTGAGCGCGGGATTGATGCAGTAGGAGAAGCGATGAAAGCGCTGCGGCAAGAGTGAAATAGCGCATTTTTTGCATAATACATCTCCTTGAGGCGGAAAATGACTATATAGAAATCCTCACCAATCCACTTCTATAATAAATAAAGGAGCAAAAAACCTGCCAAAATTTTTCGGGCGCTAGTTTCAAGCTCAATCGTTAGGTCGGTGTCATCCGAGGTTTAAGTCATAAGCGCGAGAATACTTTTCCAACGCTTCCGGAGTATCGATATTCCATAATATAGACTCATCATCGACCGGAAGCAGCTTGATTTCCCCCTTCCAAGCTTCGATTCCACTCCTGATACCAAGCGCATCGTCGGTTTCCAGCAGGATTTCCCGTAGAGGCGGAGGGAATATCACCGGATGACCTTTCCTGCCTTTGAAGGTGGGGATAACGATAGACCCGTCATAAGATTTCATCATTGAGGTGAAAGTGCCGGATTCGACTAAGGGCCGGTCGACCAATTGCATGATGAAAGGAGATTGAGGTAGGATAGCTTCCAAAGCTACTTTCAGCGAAGAGAGTTGACCCCGTTCCGGTTCGGGATTAATCAGCGGGATGAAACTGCCTTCCGCTGCCTGACCTTCGCGGAAAACCGCGAAAACATCCTTAACCCCCGCCCGATGATAGCAGTCTTCTATATGGCGCAGGAAAGTCTTTCCCGCTATTTCCAGGCTCCATTTTATCCTTCCCATCCTTGAAGAAGCTCCGGCGGCGAGGATGATTCCCTGAAAATATAGAGGATTCATCAGAAAAGGCTGAATTTGGTTTTTACTCCCTGTTCCCGAATGTAGATAATAAGTGAATCGAGGTCGTCCAGGGTTTTGAGCAGATTCAAATAAAGCTCGTCGTCTTTTGCCAGTTTCCCCAGTGTGCCCTGCTCGTTGGTGACAGATTGTGCGATGGTGTCCATCGCCGCGGCTATCCCCCTCATCTGGTGGGAAAAAGCGCTGAAATTGCTGAGAATAGTGTCGATATTTGCCCGGTTACTGTCTATAAGTTTCCCCGCGCTGGCGGTGACATTATTCACTCCGGCAAGCGTGCTGTCCAGGCTGTGCCGGCTGTGAGCGATTAATTCTCGTAATTCGCCGGAACTCGCATTCAGGTTATCCACTATTTCGACCAGACCGGGATTTTGCACCGTCGATTTGAGGGCGGCGGCTGTCTCGCGAATTTCATCCAAAGTGGAAGTAATGGATTCCGCAATGTCGGCGGCGGTAGTAACCATCTGGTTGTAGCTGAATTGGGGACGGCCGGGGATTAGCCCTTCCCCGTTCAAGGGCTGGCCCGATGCTCCGGGCGCCAGCGCCACCACTTTGGATTCCATCAAACTCGGAGTTTCGATTAAAGCGTAAGCATCGGAAAAAATCTCCACATTCTCCTTGACATTGACAATGACTATAACACCGTCGTTACGAAGTTCAAAATCGCTCACCCGGCCCCGAGGAACGCCATTAACCAATACATTAGCGCCCTTGTCCAATCCGATTACATTGGGAAATAAGATTCGATAGCTGTGAAAGCTCCGGGAAAAGGATATGCTCTTTCCCCAGATTATGGCGCCGATGACGATAACCAGCCCGGTCAATACCATTATTCCGATTTTAGTCTGAGCGAATTTGGTTTCCATTAGTGCTTTAAGTATATGGTTTTATACGCTTTGAAAATTAAGTTAAATGTCCCATGGTCAATTCACGAGCCGCGCTGGTGGGGAGGTCTTGGCAGAACAGCGCCACCCCTAACTCCTTCAATTCCCTGAGTTGCCGAAAGTCCTCATCATCCAGGAAAACATAGGGAAGAATCTCGCGGCAGCCTTTACGGTGATGGAGCCCGCCAATCACCGCTTTTTCCAGGCGCAGTCCGCCCCGCACCAGCGTCAGCGCATCATTCGGAGAATCGACCACCACCATTACTTTACGGCAGTCAGGATGCTTCCTGAAGTACTCGATGGTCTCGTCTAAGGACAGAACCAAACCCTCGATTTCGGGGGGGATGAGTGAAAGATATACTTCGCGCAGAGACTCATCATCCGCCGCGCCGTCATTGGCGAGAATGAGCCGGCGCAGTCCTAATCTATGGCCCCATCCAAAGGCAACTTGACCGTGTATCAGACGATCGTCGATACGCAGCATCGGTATTATATGACGTTTTCCGGAAAACAGTTCCATAAATCGGCAGCCGGTAACCTGCATTCAGTATTCATAATTCAGTATTCAGCATTCAGTATTCAGCATTCAGCATTTAGCATTCAGTATTCAGCATTCAGTATTAAGTATTCAGTATTCAGTATTCAGTATTCAGCATTCAGCATTCAGTATTCAGCATTCATCATTCAGTATTCAGTATTCATAATTCAGTATTCAGTATTCAGCATTCAGTATTCAGTATTCATCATTCAGTATTCAAAAGATTAGTGCCTGATCCCTCTTTTCCCATCCTCAGCCACGGTTTTCACTAATTCTTCGAAAGAGAGATTGTTGCGCTTGTTGAAAAATGAAAGCAGCATAGGCAGATTGACTCCACTGATAATGGGCGCGCCGCCTCCGCCGGTCTTGGCCGCGGTGTATGTCGAGCCGTAGAAATCGACAAAGACTAAGGTAGGAAGGTCGGTTGCGACAAAATCCGCCACCTTACGTTTAAGCTGTTCCAGACTTAGCCCCTGGTTGGACAGCGCGGAGGCGCCCTCCTGAGTACCCACAATATTAAAGGCGGATTCCAGCAGAGAACGGCCGAAATCCCCGTGACCGATTATTAACATTTGAACCATCGCCGCTATTCCAAATCGCGTTCCAGGTATTTTCTTATTTTCTGACGGTCCTGTATAGTGCGCAGCAACAGGTCGTTGAACTCTCGGGCAGGATGAAATCCGTAAACTTTAAGATGAAGATTGAGCGCAAGGCTCTCGGCAATGACAGTGATGTTCTTTCCCGGATAGATGGGGAGTTTCACATAGTCGATCTCCAATCCCAGATACTCTTTCTTCTCCTCATCGACTCCCAGCCTTTCGTAAGCTTCATTACGGTCCCATTCCACCAACTCAACCTCCATCTCCACCCGCTTTTGCAGCCTGATAGCGCGGATACCGAACATACGGCGGACGTCGATTATACCCACACCTCGAATCTCCATCAGATGCTTCAATAACTCGTTGCCCGTACCCATAAGCACCCCTTCCGATTTACGAGTCAAAACCACGATGTCGTCACTGACCAGACGGTGACCGCGCTCCACCAAATCCAAAGCGATTTCGCTTTTACCAATACCGCTACGCCCCGTGAAAAGCATCCCGGTGCCGTACACATCGACTAAGGAACCGTGCACTGTTATTTGCGGTGCAAAGCAATCATCGAGGTAGTCTATGAGCAGATGCGTGAGGTCTGTGGTGGAGAGCGGAGTTCGAAACAGGGGGATCTCTTTTTTCTCCGCTAAACGGTGCATATCCTCTGGCAGGAGATTGTTGTTAGTGATGATGAAACAGGGGATTTCAAACCGGAAAATGCGCTCCAGCGCTTGAGTTTTTGAGGCGGCGTTCAGCTTCTTGAGATAGAGGGTCTCTGTGTTTCCCAGAACCTGAACCCGATGGTAAGTAAATAGTTCGACAAAACCGGCCAAGGCGAGCCCGGGACGATGGATATCCTTCTCGGTTATTCTCCGGTCCAAACCCTTGGCGCCGTTCAACAGTTCTAAGTGAAGTTTGGACCTATTGTCGTTGTAGAGTTTTTTAACCGTCAGGGTGCGGTCGTTTTCCAAGGGCATGATTCACCCAGGTAAGTTAAAAAAACAGCATCCGGCATTCGGCATTCGGTAAGTGGTGATTACATAATAATATCGTCCGATTGCTTCGCAAAGCTCACTGTAATGTCGCGAATTAAACCATCGCTCGTAATACTCAGATTTCCGAACTGGTAGTCCACTGTTGATAGCTTTCAGCTTTGATGTTTAATAGTGTACTACATTCAGTGTTACACTTTACCGATATGAAGTCAGCATTAACTCTGCTGTCATTCCCCTATGTTAAAAAGTTCCCGAGGGATGACCTACACCATCAAT
>CAYQZD010000094.1:0-15071 GCA_964421875.1 uncultured bacterium | reverse complement strand
AAAATATTTCTAAAGAAAACCGATTTGGGCAACACGCCCTTCAAGAATGACTATATGTCAAATTTATGAATTAATAAGGCTAAGCAGGTTTTTTTGCTTTTTTATATCGCGCTTCTTATTTTTATGGGGCTGTTTCCCGATTATATATGTCGGGTTCGAGGACGAATCCGACTCCACCACCCCGCTTGGAGGCGGGATTGTCTCAACCCCGCCATCTATAAAAATGGGTTGGAATTGATTTGGGCAACACACCCTTATTAGTTCGTTACCCCGGCAGGGGAATAAAAGTGCGGTATGTATCCCCACGCCGGAGTGCGGAAACGAATGGATATCTTAGAAATTGTTGTGTTTGAATAAGTTATGATTTTCACAAAATCCAACCACTACCTGATAATACCTCTACGGAGGAAATAGATATGTATGAAAATCTTAAAAATACCGATACTGAGGTTTTCCGGGCGATGCAGGGTGAGACTGGGCGTCAGAACCATACTCTGGAGATGATAGCTTCGGAGAATTTCACCAGTCTTGCGGTGCTGGAGGCTATGGGTTCGGTGATGACCAATAAGTACGCCGAGGGGTACCCCGGGCGGCGCTACTACGGAGGCTGCGCCTTCGTGGACCAGGCTGAAGATTTGGCGCGGGAGCGCGCTAAACAGCTTTTCAAGTGCGGGTGGGCCAATGTTCAGCCCCACAGCGGTTCGCAGGCGAATATGGCGGTGTATTTGACACTGGCAAAGCCCGGCGACACCATTATGGGTATGAACCTGTCTCACGGCGGTCACCTTTCTCACGGCAGCCCGGTGAATTTTTCGGGTCAGATGTTCAAGGTAGTGTCTTACGGTGTCAAACGGGAGACGGGGACTATCGACTACGATGAGATGGCGCAGATTGCGAAGGCTGAGAAGCCGAAAATTATCGTAGCGGGCGCTTCGGCTTACCCCCGGTTCTGGGATTTTTCCCGGATGCGGGAAATTGCGGACGAGGTTGGCGCTTACCTGGTGTCGGATATTGCGCACTTTGCGGGTATGGTGGCGGTGGAGCTTCACCCCAGTCCCGTGCCCTATTCTCACGTGGTTACTACCACCACTCACAAGACTTTGCGCGGTCCTCGGGGCGGTATGATTATGACTGCGGCCAAGGGGGGCGAGATTTATCTCCCCGGTTTCAGCGAACCTAAAAAGTTGCGGGCGGCGCTGAATTCTATGGTATTCCCCGGCACTCAGGGTGGTCCGCTGATGCACGTCATCGCGGCTAAGGCGGTGGCGTTTTATGAAGCGTTGCAGCCTGAATTCAAGGTGTACTGCCAGCAGATTTTGGACAACGCTCAGGCTTTCGCGGGGCGGATGATGGAGAATGGCTTCAACCTGGTTTCCGGCGGCACAGACAACCACCTGGTATTGGTGGATTTGCATAATAAGAATATCACCGGCAAGGACGCCGAGGAGGCGCTGGAAAAGGCGGGTATCACCGTGAACAAGAATATGGTTCCTTTCGACGACCAGCCGCCGATGGTGACTTCCGGAGTGCGGGTGGGGACTCCGGCACTGACCACGCGGGGAATGAAGCAGCCGGAGATGCGTGTAATCGCCGATATGTTCAACCGGGTGATATCCGACCCGGGGAACGAGGGGCTGCTGGAGACTATCAAGGGTGAAATCCGGGAATTGACCGACGGTTTCCCGCTGTATCCGGAGGTTTGATTCACTGGAAATTATGGTAATTATGGATATTGAATAGATAACTATATAACATTATGGAGATAAGTTCAGAACTGAACAGGCTATGCTATCTGATTCGAGGCGCGTGTATGAAGGTGCATGCAGGATTGGGTCCCGGTTTCATTGAGGAATACTACCAGAAGGCGCTTGAAATAGAGTTCAAGAGACAGAATATTCATGTCGAGCCGTAAAAGCCAGTTCCAATAACTTATCATGGACATAAAATTGTGGTAAACTATCTCGATTTTCTGGTTGAAAATCAAATGATATTGGAAATCAAATCTGCAAAGGAGCTTGATAAAGTTCACAAACAGCAGGTATTGAAGTACTTGATGGCTACGGAATATCCCTGCGCTTTACTGGTAAATTTCGGAGCGTTATCGCTTGAATC
The DNA here is from genome assembly GCA_964421875.1 of uncultured bacterium. Classification (GTDB taxonomy): domain Bacteria; phylum Electryoneota; class Tariuqbacteria; order Tariuqbacterales; family Tariuqbacteraceae; genus CAYQZD01. Next base: position 12,959 of record CAYQZD010000094.1, on the reverse strand, counting down.
CGAGAGAATACTGCCCACGCAGAAAATCCAAATAGTCAGAAACAGGCGAAAGAAAATACTTAATAATTAGTATTTTATCCACTTAATCTCCATAATCACCATAATATCCAGTGAATGATTTTGAGAGACAAGCGTCCATCGTGGGATAAATATTTTATGGATATCGCCTTCCTGGTGGCGAGCCGGGGGACCTGCCTGCGGCGGAAGGTGGGGGCGATATTGGTGCGGGACCGGCGGATACTGGCTACCGGGTATAACGGTCCTCCCCGGGGGATCAAGCATTGCGGGGAGCGCCCGGAAGGCTGCCTGCGGGAAAGCCGGGGCATCCCTTCCGGTGAGCGGCACGAAATCAGCCGGGCGGTGCACGCGGAGCAGAACACTATCATCCAGGCGGCGGCGTCGGGCGTGTCCATCGAGGGAGCGACTTTGTACTCCACCAATCATCCCTGCGTGCTCTGCACCAAGATGTTGATAAACGCGGGGGTGGTGGAGTTCGTTTATGCCGAGGGCTACCCCGATGAACTGTCGGCGGAATTGATTGAGGAGGCGGGGATAAGGATTAGGCAGTTTAAGGGGAAACCATAATAGATGGTCTTTTAGGTCTGCATTCCCACGCGGGAGCGTGGGAACGAGGAAAATCTTATATTCACAACGAATTAAACGGATTAAACGAATTCGATTAGAATTATATCGATAACACATAAGAACATGGATTTGTGAACAATGGTATAACTTCACATCAGTAGAGTGTTACGAGAAAAGAATTTATTTAGAAGATACCTTCAAATAATATATAACTGAAAATATGGCTAAAAGAACTTTTGAAGGGGGGGCGCATCCCCCGGAATACAAGCGCCTGACGGAAAAGCTGCCTGTCGAAATTCTGGCGGCGCCGGAACGGATAGTGGTTCCCATCGTCCAGCATTTGGGCGCGCCGGGGAAGCCGGTAGTGGCAAAAAAGGACCGGGTGCTGTTGGGGCAGTCTTTGACCGAGCCGGGGGGGTTCGTCTCGGTTCCCTGTCATTCGCCAGTGTCGGGGAAGGTGAAAAAGGTGGACTTGTTCCCCCACCCTTTCGGGGCTAAAGTGATGGCGGTGGAAATCGAGAATGACGGCGAGGATGAACCGCATCACGAGTTGACGGTCGAGGAGGGCTACCTTGAGTTGCCCAAAGAGGAAATGATTGATCGGATTCGGGACGCGGGATTGGCGGGAATGGGAGGGGCGGCGTTTCCCACTCACGTCAAGCTGTCGCCGCCCAAGGGTAAGAAAATCGAAATCACAATTATCAACGGCGCCGAATGCGAACCCTATCTCACCGCCGACCACCGTTTAATGTTGGAGCAGGGCGAGGAGATTTTCAAGGGTTTGGAAGTCATCAACAAGATTCTGCAGCCTGCTAAGAGTTTCATCGCTATCGAAAACAACAAACCGGACGCGGTGGCAAAACTGCGGGAAATCGGAAAGAGTTTCCCTGGCGTGGAAGTGATAGCTCTGCCGGTCAAATACCCTCAAGGGGCGGAAAAACAGCTTATCCGCGCTTTGACCGGGCGGGAAGTCCCCTCCGGCGGTTTGCCGATGGATGTGAGCTGTCTGGTGCATAATGTGGGCACTGCGGTATCGATTTTCGAGGCGGCGGCGATGCGGAAGCCTTTGATGGAACGGGTGGTTACGGTTACTGGGCCCGGGGTGAAAACTCCTAAGAACATCCGCGCCCGTATCGGGACTATGTTCGCCGATTTAATCGAATTCGCCGGAGGCTACACCGAGGAGGCCGCCAAACTGATTATGGGGGGACCGATGATGGGGCTGGCGCAATATACCGATGAGGTTCCCGTTATCAAGGGCACTTCGGGAATATTGGCGCTGGATGCGAAATCAGCGATGTTAGACGAATCCAAACCCTGCATTTCCTGCGGCAGGTGCCTCGAAGTCTGCCCGATGAAGCTGACTCCCAGCCTGCTGGGGACGCTGGTGGAATATGACCGTTTCGAGGAGGCGGAAAAGACCCATATTTTAGACTGCATCGAGTGCGGCTCCTGCAGTTATATCTGCCCCACCAAGCGCAACTTAGTGCATCTGATGAAGCTGGGCAAGCTGGAGGTGAACAAACTGCGGAAGAAGCGCGAGGCGGCGTAGGAGCACTACAACTCAGCGAAATTAATAAAGTACGACGCGGCTGTATATATGGTTACAGTTTAGTTTTATGAAGTTGCAGATAAGAAGTCATTCCGGCGCAGCCGGAATCCTTCCGGAAAAGAAAGATTCTGGCTTGCTTCGCAGCCAGAATGACGCTTGCGCTTCGAATCGTAGAGTGTTACTATATATAAATGATTAAACGGATGAAAATCCTGGTTGACGCGCGGGAAGTTCACCCGCATCGAGCCGGTATCGGCCGCTATATCTACAACCTTTTCCGCGATATGGAGAAGGCTTCTCCTTCACATAGATTCAGCGCGGTGGTGATGGCGGAGGGGGCTTGCAGTCTGCCGCCGCTGCTTCAGGGGGACACCCTGGAAATCCCCTGGAACGATTTCAACCGGGCGTTGAAGCCGGTATGGGACAACATTCTGCTGGCAAGGCGTTTTCATAATACCGGATGCGACCTAATGTTCGCTCCCTGCCATTTCGCGCCGGTATTCGGCAAGCGGATACCGGTGGCGGCGGTGATTCACGATTTGACGCCTTTCCTTTTCCCACAGACTTTCGGGCAGGTCAGAGGGAGTTACCTCAGATTTATGATGGAGCGTCTGGCGCATCGAGCCCGGGTGATTTCGGTTCCTTCTGAAAACACCAAAAACGACATAGTCCGCCGCTTCAAGCTCGATTCCGACAAAATCCGGGTAATTTATCCTTCGCTTGGTCCCATAACAGAAGCTGCCATAGCAGAAAATCCAGTGAAGGCTGAGAAATACATCCTGACCGTGGGCACGATGGAGCCCCGGAAGAATCTACCGCGGCTGATTCGAGCTTACAGCCGTTTGCCGGAGGACATCAGGCGGGGATACCCGCTGGTTATCACGGGGCGGACGGGCTGGAAGAGCGGGGGTTTGCAGGATATGGCAGCGAGAGCCGGGGTGGCGGAGAATGTGATTTTCACCGGTTTCATCGCTGAATCGAGCCTGCCGGCGGTTTTCGCCGGGGCGGCGGTGTTTTGCTACCCTTCGCTTTACGAAGGATTCGGCTATCCTCCGTTGGAAGCGATGTACTATGGAACTCCGGTTCTGACCTCGAAGGTATCGTCGCTGCCGGAGGTTGTTGGAGAAGCGGCGTTGATGGTGAATCCGGAATCGGAGGAGGACATCGTTGCGGAACTGCTGAAACTGCTCACCGAGGAGAGCCTGCGCGCGAAAATGCGGGAGAAGGGGCGCATTCAAGCGCGCAAATTCATCGACAACGGCTTCGCAGAAAAGACGTTGGCGTTGTTTGAAGAAGCGGCCGGGGGATAGTTTTTCGGCGGAATAAGATTCCGCCCACATCTTCTGTGGCGCCCGGCACGAAAATTAGGTTCCCGGAATATTCGACTTGCGAACTTGCTGACCTGATGACTTGCAGACTCATATAACTTGTCAATTATCTTCGACCTTATATAAATAATACATCGAATAAATAGAATCTCAGATGGAACAATTCACCGTATCCGTTTCTCCGCATATCAGGGACAAAGCCAACATCCCCAAGATAATGCATACCGTGAATCTCACGCTGGTACCGGCGCTGATAGGGGCGACCTACATATTCGGTTTACGGGCTTTGACGCTGACCGTGATCGCGGTGGTTTCCGCGGTGCTCACGGAATTTGTGATACAAAAGCTGCGTCGCGTGCCGGTCACCGTTTCCGATGGTTCCGCTATCCTCACCGGGATACTACTGTCTTTCAACCTTCCTCCGGGCGTCCCCTTCTGGATTCCCATCATTGGCTCGGTGTTCGCTATCGGCATCGGCAAACAGCCCTTCGGGGGGCTGGGTTATAATCCTCTGAATCCGGCGCTGCTGGGAAGGGCGTTTCTGCTGGCTTCGTGGCCGGTGCATATGACCGCCGACTGGCTCAAACCCTTTTGGTATCAGGACCCCGGCTACAGCTTTTTCTCCTGGAATGTGGCGGTTCAGGGGAAATTGGTGGACGCGGTTTCCACCGCCACTCCCTTGAATGTGGTGAAGGAATCGAAGACTGTGATTGCCAACGTTTCTCAGTATCTGCCGGAAAAGGTCAACGCCGCCTACGCCGCTATCGACAAGATGTTCGATTCCATCGGACACCTCTTTTTCGGCAATGTTGGCGGGTGCATCGGCGAGACTTCTGCGCTGCTGCTTATCATCGGCGCGCTGTATCTGATGTACAAGCGGATTGTGGGCTGGCGCATCCCGGTTTTTTACATCGGCACCGTGGCGATTTTGGGGTGGATTTTCGGAGGCAAGACCAGCTTGTTTACGGGTAACATTCTGTTCCACATCTTCTCCGGCGGGCTCATCTTAGGCGCGTTCTTTATGGCGACCGATATGGTGACTTCGCCGATTACACGGAAGGGGCGCGCTATTTTCGGGGTGGGCTGCGGTCTGCTCACCATCATCATCCGCCTGGTGGGAGGCTATCCGGAAGGGGTGTCGTATTCGATACTTTTGATGAACCTGACCACGCCGTTGATAGACAGATACACGTTGCCGAAGAAATTTGGGTTGGTGAAGGAAGCTAAATAGAAATAATGGTGGGTTAAAATCCACCCTTATGAGTTTAGGTTTATGAAGTCTTAGATGTGTATGTGTTTGTTTATTTGGAGATTATATTCACAACGAATTAAACGAATTAGATAATGACAGAAAATGGCGGGTTAAGAACCCGCCCTACTACTGACAACTCTTTAGGTGAGTATTACAAGCGTGTAATACAGAACATTGGTAATAAGTTTAGAATCTGTAAACTGAAGTTTTAAAATGGGATACATACTTAAATTAGCCTTAATTTTGGCGCTGGTGACCGGTATCGCCGCGGGGGCGCTGTCATTGGTTAACGGTAAAACCAAGCCTATCATCGAAGCGTACAAGCGGATGGAGGAAGCCAAGGCTCGCTCAGAGGTCATCGAAGGGGAACTCTATGTCCTGTGCGACTCCGCCACCGCCCTGCCCTATTACAAGGTGTATGCGGATAAGGAAGCCGTGAATCTCATCGGCTATGTTTTCACCGCGGCGGGGAAGGGCTATTCCTCGACTATCAAGACGGTCACGGGACTGGACTCACTGTTCAACGTCACCGGGATAAAGATAACTTCCCAGCAGGAAACACCGGGGCTTGGCGCCAAGAGCCAAGAGGTGCTCTACGGCGAGACCGAGCCCTGGTTCCAGCGGCAGTTTTATCTGAGCCACCGCGAGGATGAGGGAGAGCAGCCACTGAAAGCGCTGACCATCGCGGTTGATAAGGATGGCGGCAAAGTTCATTCCATCACCGGAGCTACTATCACCGGCCGCGCTATCGCCAACTCCATCAAGGAATCCGCTCAGGCGCTGCAAACCAAACTGGAGGAGCAGAGATGAACGCTGTCAAGGAACTCACCAAGGGCCTCTACAAGGAAAATCCCATTTTTCGGCTGGCGCTGGGATTGTGCCCGGTGCTGGCGGTGTCGACCTCGATCGACAACGCTATCGGGATGGGGGCGGCGGCGACCTTCGTCCTGCTCTGCTCCAATATCATCATCTCCCTCATCCGCAAGGGGATACCGCCCAAAATCCGCATCCCCATCTTCATCGTGGTTATCGCTACTTTCGTGACGCTGGTGGAAATGGTGATGGAGGCATATTTTCCCGACCTGTTCAAGGCGCTGGGCATCTTCGTGCCCCTGATTGTGGTGAACTGCATCATTTTAGGCCGGGCGGAAGCGTTCGCTTCCCGCAACAACACTTTTTTCGCCATTATGGACGGGATTGGGATGGGCGCAGGCTTCACGCTGGGGCTCATCCTCATCGCCTTCTTCAGAGAACTCCTGGGAGACGGCAAACTGATGGGCTTCCCAGTGCTGGGGAGCAGTTTCGAGCCGATGCTGGTGATGATTCTTTCGCCGGGCGCATTCATCACTATGGGACTGCTGTTGATGATATTCAATTGGCTGGATTTGCGTAAATGCAGGAAGAAATAGATGTCAGGTCTCCATTTCGTTAAAGACCTGACATAACGCAATATCGCCAGACACGGAATGCAGCTCCCGTAACTTTAGACTTGATGACTTGGCGACTTGCAGACTTGTTGACTTATTTTTAAAATAACAAACCTATCTAATTATAAAAACTTAAGATGGACATCGGTAATTTATTCGTCATAGCGGTGGGCACGGTTTTCATCAACAACTTTGTGTTGATGAGATTTCTCGGTTTGTGCCCCTATATCGGCGTATCCAAGCAGTTGGACAGCGCGATGGGGATGGGGATGGCGGTCATTTTTGTAATGACCTTAGCCTCTTTTGTGACCTGGATAATCTGGACCTACCTGCTGCACCCCGTCACCAATATCTGGGGCGCGGGAGTGGATTTGACCTTTCTGCGGACGGTATCGTTCATCCTGATTATCGCTTCTCTGGTACAGTTTGTGGAAATGGTGATTCAGAAGACGGCGCCGGCGCTGTATCAGTCCCTGGGAATATACCTGCCCCTCATCACCACCAATTGCGCCATCTTGGGCGCAGCGGTGCTGAACATCGACGAGGGATACGACCTCATCGAAAGCCTGGTGCACGGCTTTTTCTCCGGTGTGGGATTCACCTTGGCGCTAGTGCTGATGGCGGGACTCAGGGAACAATACGAACTCGCCGAAATCCCCAAACCGCTGCAGGGCATTCCCATCGCCCTTATCACCGCCGGATTGATGGCGATTGCGTTTCAGGGATTCGCGGGGTTGAAGATAGGGTGAAAATGGAAAACTGAGAACTGAGAACTGAAAACTGAAAACCGAAGACCGAGCACCGAAGGCAGAGAACCGAGAGCAGAAAACCGGGGATAAAGCTATTACACAGGATAAACCTTCGTTAATAAATGGTTTATCTGAACAAGGTTCCGACCTACAAACTTTGTTTCGGTAGGAATTTCCACGCTGGAGCGTGGTAACGAGGAGAGGAGTTTAAGATGGGTATTGTATATGCCAAATCAGATGTAATCGGTCCCGAAGGGGAAAAAAAAGATATTGAATTCCTGGTGGATTCCGGCGCTTCCTACAGCCTGCTTCCCGGAGAAATTTGGAAGGCGCTCGGCTTGAAAGAACAAAGGCGAATGGATTTCAATTTAGCTGACGGAACAACTATAAATATGCCAATATCCGAATGCAGGTTCGTTTTTCAAGGAATCGACTGCCACTCCCCGGTAGTTTTAGGCGATGAAGGAGTGGTGCCGTTATTAGGAGCGATAACTCTGGAGACGATGGGGCTGGTGCTGAATCCTTTCACCCGCGAACTTCAGCCGATGCGGGTGATGTTAGCTTAAAACATATGACAAGAATTTATTAGATTTCCGCGAGGGAACATGGGAATAAATAAATCAGGTCTCCGTTTTACTAAAGACCTGACTTAATCGAGTTAAACGTTTTAATATCTAAACTTGCAAACTTGCGAACTTTCAAACTTGTAAACTAATTTCAATTATAAACCAATCTACATAAATGGAACCACTGCTTTTACCTGCAATCATATCCATCGCCGGACTGGGCGCTTTATTCGGAGGCGGACTGGCTTTCGCTTCCAAGAAATTCTATGTGGAAGTCGACCCCCGGGTGGAGGAAATCCTTGAAATCCTGCCGAATGCCAATTGCGGCGCCTGCGGCAAGCCCGGCTGCTCCGGTTTCGCCGCTGCGGTGGTGGCGGGCGAAGTCGATGTGGCGGACTGCATCCCCGGCGGCTCGGACACCGCGAAACAAATCGGCGCCATTATGGGCGTCGAGGCGGAGGAGAAGGAGCCGATGACGGCTTATGTAAAGTGCGCCGGGGGCAACAAGGAAGCCAAGAACAAATACCGCTATTTCGGGGTGGAAACCTGTCTGGCGGCGAACTTAGTGGGCGGGGGTCACAAAGCCTGCCAGTACGGCTGTCTGAGCTTCGGCGACTGTGTGGAAGCATGCAATTTCGACGCTATCCACATCGGCGGCAACGGCCTGCCGGTGGTGGACGAAGACAAATGCACCGGGTGCGAACTCTGCGTCAAGGCCTGCCCCAAGGGGATAATGGGGATGATGCCCAAGTCGGCGCAAATCTATATCGCCTGTTCCTCCCAGGACCGGGGCAAGGAGGTGAAGGCGGTTTGCGAGGTGGGCTGCAACGGATGCACGCTCTGCGCCAATCCCAAGACCACGCCTTCGGGGGCGATTACGATGGACGGTCATCTCCCGGTAATCGATTTTTCCGTTGAAGACAACTTAGTGGTGGCGGTTCATAAGTGCCCCACCAACTCGATTCTGGACAAAGTCAAGCACCGCCCAAAATTCACCATCGATTCCAACTGCAACGGCTGCGGCGAGTGCGCCAAGGTTTGCCCGGTCAAGAAATGCGTCACCGGCGAGGAGGGACAGCTTTACGCCATCGATCCGGAACTCTGCATCGGCTGCGGCTGGTGCGTCCCGGTGTGCGAGCCCAAAGCTATCCATATGATTGGCGCTTTGGCGCATATGCAGGAAAACATATAGCTTGGATAGTTCACAGACAAAATAGACAGGATTTACAGGATTTATGATTTTGTAACATTATAGTTTTTTCCATAGAATCATTATCTGTCTGTTTATTTTTCGATTAGATTCACTGGCTATTAAGGCTATTACGGCTATAAGATTCCAATCATACCGATTCACAAAAAGAATGTCCTTTGAGATGTCACTCCCGCGGAAGCGGGAGTCCAGTAACTCATATAAATACAAAAGGATGGATTCCGGCTTTCGCTCGGAATGACATCCTCCTTTCTTATCATTCTTTCCAAGAATGATTATGCATCCCGGATTATCAAATATTTACTTTGGTATGAATATCGTAGTTTGTAAGATGGCTATGATAATACCAAGTATTTTTGTTATTAAGAACAAAGGTTCACAGCGAATAAAGCGGATTCAATAAGCTTATATTACACCCTACTATTAAGCTCTTGAAACATTTCGGGAGCAAGTTTTTTATAGAACCAGTATAACATCAATAAAGCGAAACCGCGAATGAACCCGGTTTCCAAATCGGCAAAAAATAAATCCTTAAACCTGCTTCTGGGACTGATAATCGCGGGATTATCCATCGCCGTTCTGGAAGTCGGGTTTATTGTTTTAGATCTGAAACTGGAATTTCTGCCGCCGGGCCGGCCGGGCTGGATTGAATTTTCTCCTACGCTTCATTTTGGAATCCGTCCCGGTTACATTGGAGTCATCTACGAGGCTCCGGTTACCATCAACTCGCAGGGTTTCAGAAATCCCGAATTCTCCCAGGTCAAGGGGGACACCTTCCGTATCGTCTGTCCGGGTAATTCCTGCACTTTCGGCAACGGACTTTCGTATCAGGACACCTATCCCGCGATTCTACAGAACCTGCTTCGCCGGGAATTCAGCGACAGGATTCAGGTTATCAACGCTGGTATTCCCGGTTATTCCTCTTATCAAGGGCTGATTTTACTACAGGAGAAGATTCTGAGCCTCCGTCCCGACCTCTTGATTGTCTCCTATGGTTTCAACGACCGCCGCCCCGTGCCTGACGCTTCCTGGAAGGATTCTCCGGAGTTTTTCCGGCGTGATTTGGGGGCGCAGTGGCGGCTGGATTTTTTCCGCCGCAGTTACACTTTTCGCTTCCTGCAACTGCTGTTGGCGCCGAAAGAGATAGCGATTGACGGTTACGAGGTTCGGGTCGATTCCCTGCGCTATGCTGAAAACCTGCGCCAGACGGCTCGAATCGCAGTTGAGCGCGGCATCCCCCTCATCTTTCTGGGCATTCCCGATAATCCGGACCGCTTATCAAGTTTCCATCAAGCGCAGAAACTGATGGCTGAAGGTGAATACTACCGCGCCCGAAAAGTATTGGAAGGCGTTAAAGGGCATTTCGCCCGTATGTGCCGGAGGTATTTCAACCGGAAGATTGAGGAGATGAGAATAAAAATAGAACCTTTACCTGAATACAGTGATTTGATGAGTTTTCACGGCGGGCTGCCGGTCTATACCGGAGATTACTATAACGAGATTATGGCAGGAGTCGCGTCTGAGGCTGGCGCGGATTATATAGATTTATCATCAGTACTGGACAGCAATCACTATCAGGATTTCGTTCATTTCAACGCTGAAGGCAGCCGCGCCGCGGCGGAGAAGCTGCTTCGGACTATTGTTTCTGAAGGATTAATAAAGACAGATTAATGTGTATGACTTTAGCTTCCTGAAGTTAAAGATACATATGTATTTGTTTATTTGGAGCTTATATTCACAACGAATTAAACGAATTAAACGAATTTCAGAAAGGTATATTTGTAATTTATAAGAATATAGATTTGTGAAAATATGCTCAACTTCACATCAGTAAAGTGTTACATTAATGTTATAGGGCGGTGGAGTCGATTTGGGTGTCGAAGAATCCGTCGAAAATCTGAATCTGCTCCCCGGTGATTGCTTCCACCAGAATAAAGGAAAACCACCCTGCCACCCTTCCGCTGGCGGGATTAAACCGCTTTAGAACCACTCTCCCTTCTCCACCGGGAAGATTAGACAGGAACACTTCGCTCCCCGACCGGGAATAACCCGCTATTCCTCCGTAAGTTGAGGAGTCGATATATACTGTATCCCTGAGGTCGATTCCGAATACAGTGAACTTGAAGGTGTCAACCGGTGCGGGGTATTCCATCGCAGTGACCTGCATTATATAGGAATTTGGCGTTCCCCTGCCGTCCATCACAGTAATAACGCTGTCGGTGACGAAGGGGATGTCGGGGCGGTCTGAGACAAACATCGAGACTTCCCCTTCGAGTTCATATTCCGGCGCTTCCGTGCCTTCACGCCGGACACATCCGGTCAAAACAAGCACCGCGTTGACGATAATCAGGCAGCATATTGTCAGCGCCGGGATGTAATCACGAAGCAAGTTTCAATCCTTTCCTGAAAAAAGATTCGTGCTGCGAGGTGCGAGATGCGGGTAGCGAATCTCAGCACTATAAACCATCGAGAAGTAATAACTGTATGTGCTGTCGACTCTCCGCAGTCGACTCTCCGCAGTCGACAGCATATTCTATAAAAATAATTTGGTTCATCGCTGTTTCGTGTGGGTAATTATTTAGGCGTATTATATTCCCTCTGATTTTTCCCAAAGTTCGATAATCCCCCCTGCCCCCCTTTAAAAAAGGGGGGAATTGCGGGCAGCCCTAAAGAAAGAAGGGAAAGCGGATTGTCCCCCTTTCTTAAAGGGGGATAAAAGGGGGATTATATGCGCTAAAATATGCCCTGAATCCTCAATCGTGATTGTCATTACCCATACAATTCAGCGAAGAGCCAATAATTATTTGGTGTCGGGTACGGAGATCCGACACCATGGAATGGTATTTTTGCGACACGCCCTATTAACATAGCTCTTAGACTGACCTCCCTGTAAGTATCATCAATCTTCAGGTTCGGGAGCGTTATCGGCGGTTTCTTTCTCATTCAAATCCGCGTTTATAGAATTTGGCGGAGGCGGCGACACGGAATCGTTGGTGTGAGAAACCGGCTGCGGCGCGTGACGGATTTGCGCCAGCAGATTAAGCTCCCTTAATCCGCGCACATCCAATTCACTTTCAGTCTCTGAAAACTTCAAGGTGAGCATTTTCCCCTCGGTTTTAGCGTGCTCTAACAGCTCGCTTATCCTATCGGGCAGGGGAAGTCCCGCCGCCAGTGACAGCAGCCGAGGAGTCTCATCTTCAGAGGTCTGGAAAATCCCGGAATAGAGTCCTCCAGAACTCACAATCTCCTTGATCCCCTTGAAAAAGCCCTCGTATTTACTCAGCGATGCGTTCTGCAGTCTGGACTTGGAAGCCAACAGAACCACCGCTGTCATCGCGGCAGTCGAATAATCGTATCCGGCGCCGAAAAGCCCCCCTTGATTCCAGGCCTTTTTAAGTCTAAGGAGGGGCGCTTCCTCGCTGTTCCAATCGTCGTCCTTCAGCACAATTTCACTCATCAGCAAAATACCGCGGGTGAGAAAGAACTTACGCAAATCTTCGGAATCGAAATTCCGCACCGGAACCATACTGGGATGCCGGGTAACGCGGTTAATCAAATCGAAGAGCGAGACCACTACCCCATTGACGCGCCTGAAGAAATTAGTCAGGGGAATCTCCTCCTCGGAAGCGAGGATTTGCTGATTGTCGATGAGCATTACACTGCTTACGGGCGAGGATATCAACGTTTCCAATCCCCGAACCGCATTAATCTTCTTTATAGTCCCTTCACCGTTCATGGGCAGGGCAGTCAAGGCGCAAATCGGTTTGTCCAACTCCGCTACTATTTCCGCCAAGCCTCCGATGTTGCCCCCGGTTCCCCCTCCCAGACCTGATACCAGCAGGAACATCTCCACCTCCTCCAGCTCCCTCTCTACGGTTTCTAATATTCTTTTGGAGTTTGCTCGGAGGTAGCGGCTTCCTAAATTCATATCCTGGCCCGCGCCGTCCCGGCCCTGGCTGCCGATATGAAACCGTTTCAGCGCCGGGAGCATCCCCGCTCGAAGGTCGGTGTATGAGGTGTTAAGGGCTATCCCGGAATAACCTCTGAGGTAGAATTCTTCGGTCAGGTTGCCTCCGCACTGCCCTAATCCTATGACTCCGAAATTGACCCCGGGAGGTATGGCTGAACTCATTGGATTTTTACCTATAGACTGTCAAAACTGTAAACAGGTTACAGCTTTCCGATATAATCATGATTTTAAAATATACGACAATAATACTTATCCCAATGCAATTATGTAGGGGCGGTTCGCGAACCGCCCCTACCCAAAGAATATATTTCTGTTGAAAC
>CAYQZD010000093.1:0-15333 GCA_964421875.1 uncultured bacterium | reverse complement strand
TTGGATAGAGAGCAAAGTCAAATACTTTGAGCCACAAATTCACAAAGAGAACCAATTATTAACCGGTTTTTTCGCATAACCACATCGGCGCCATAAACATATATTAGTCCTCGATTAGGGTGATATCGCACTCTGCTATTATCAAGCTGAAAGTAATCCGCGTAAGTAACTTCGAAAACACGACGACCATAATCGTTGTAGTTGAACAATATAGTGTTGAAAGAAACGACCAGACGCCCGGTTTCAAGATATATCTTGTCCGAATAACCCGATACCCGGCAATACTGCATTTTGCAGGTGTCTAAGTTGGAGTTAATGTAGATACCTTTCCAGAAAGTATCTCCGGCCCGGTCGATGATAATGGAATCGGACTCTGTGCCCAGCACTTGAAATACACCGTTGACTTTGATAGAATCTGCACCCCTAAAATATACCTCGACGCCTTCCGTAAGCGTCAGCGATTGCCCCGGCGGTATCACTATAGTGGAATCGATAATATAGGGATTACCGGTCGGTCCCCATACTCCAAAAACTTCGCCGGAAACATGGGTCTGAGCCTGGACTGAAACCGAGGCGATAAAGACACAGACAGTGAATATTAGATACTCTATCAGTTTTTTCATCTCGGCTCACCATACATCTTCAGCAGCGCATAAAATCAAAGCGTCGTGGTCAATCCAAGTGAGCTTTGCATTGAAAAAGAAAAATTGAGTAATTGAATGATTACTAACTTTTTATTATACCGCTTTTTTAGAGCATTGTCAAGAATTATTCTGTCGAATCGTTTTTGCAATCCCCTCGTTCTCACGCTCCGGCGTGGGAATGAATACCGCCATTTGTCATTCCGGCGCAGCCGGAATCCTTCTTTGCAGGGCGAACGGCCGTTCGCCCCTACCATCAACCGGCGACAGGCGGATCTGAATGATCCGCCCTAAAAATAGCCATAATAGCCGTAATAGCCAGTGAATTTTTTCCGTTAAACAACGCGTTTGCTACATCCGCCGTACGACGGATTCGCACTGACACTTCAGCAATCGTTTTTTTCTTTCGATTAACTCTTCGCTTTCGACTTGATTATCTGAATCAATTTTGTTAATTTATTTCGTTTAAGTGATTCTTAATGTCATTCTTGGAAAGAATGGCAAGAAAGGGGAATGTCATTCCGAGCGAAAGCCGGAATCCATCTTTCTATATTGATATGAGATACTGGACTCCCGCTTTCGCGGGAGTGACATCGTATAGAACATTCTTTTTAGAATCGTTATTTATAAACACCGAAAAACAACCACGACTGCAATCTTATAAACGATGAAATTTCTCTTCGTAACCGATTACCTTGATTCCGTGGGCGGCGGATTCGAGCCGCTGGGGATGCTGTATGTGATGGGAGCGGCGCGCGCCGCAGGACATCAAGTCGATGTAGTCCCGGACGACTTCGAGGAAGCGAGCCGGATGGTGTCGGAGTGGCGGCCCGATTTCGTGGGCTACTGCGCCTACACCGGTTTCCACAAGCCCTTGATAGACTTCAACCTGCGCTTAAAGCGCGACTGCCCGGACTTTATCAGCGTGTTCGGCGGGCCTCATCCTACCTTTTTTCCCGAGATGGTGAAATACGAGGGTGTGGACGCGGTGTGCCGGGGCGAAGGTGAAGAAGCAGTGGCGGAACTGCTCGATGCCGCGGCGAAGGGGGAGGATTACACCCGGACGCGCAACTTCTGGTTCAAGCGTAACGGGGAGATTATCCGCAACGAGGTGAGGCCGCTGGAGCGGAATCTGGAAAAATTCGCTTTCCCGGCGCGGGACATTTTCTATAAATTCGAGGTGGCGCGCAAGAGCAAGGTGCGGTGTTTGGTGACCGCCCGAGGCTGCCCCTATTCCTGCACCTATTGCTACAATTACAAGTACAAAGAGCTCTACAAGAATCACGGCGGGAAGCGGGTGCGTCACCGCGACCCCGACCATATCATCGACGAAGTGTTAGGGATAAAGGAGCGCTACCCGCTGCAATTTTTCTATATCGGCACCGATTGCTTCACCGCGGATAAGGACTGGGTGATAGATTTTTGCGACAAATACCGCCGCCGGGCGGGAGTGCCCTTTTTATGCTCAACGCGGCCTGAAACCACCAATCCGGAGGTTTGCCGGGCATTGAAGGCGGCGGGGTGTATTACATTGGCAATGGGGCTGGAAACCGGCAACGAAAAGATGCGCCGCGAACTGCTGAACCGCCGGATGTCCAATGAGCAGATAGTGAAAGCGGCGGAGTATATCCACGAGGCGGGCATCAAGCTCTACACCTTCAATATGCTGGGGCTGCCGGGGGAAACGGTGGATATGGCTTTCGAGACGGTGAAACTCAACCAGCAGTGCAAGACCGATTACGCCGTAACCACGATTTTTATGCCCTACCCTCAGACCAAGATGACCGATTACGCTATCGAAGCCGGCTTTTTCGACGGGGATTTCGACCATATGCAGATGTACTGGCACCGAACCTCGTCGCTGGACAATCCGCAGAAGGACGAACTGGACCGCCTGCACAAACTGCTCCCCTTCGCCGTGGAATTCCCCTGGGGCGCGCCGTTGATAAGGCAGATGATTAAGCTGCCGCTGGGGCGGTTTTACCATTTCCTGTCTAAGCTGTGGAAAGCCTATTGCTACCGTTTCCGGGTGATGCCGGTGAAATTAAATTTCCGGGAAGTGGTCAGCCTTAGTGTCAGCTACTTGTTTGGTAAGAACAGCGAGTGAGAGCGATGGCGGGGCGTTTCCTTGACATAGCGCGCGGTTCGGCGGGATTGGCGCCTTTAGCGGGTATATCCGACTCCGCGTTCCGGGCGGTATGCCGGAGCTGGGGCGCGGGTTTCACGGTGAGCGAGATGGTATCCGCTGAAGGCTTGATTCGGCGGCAGAAGAAGACCATCACGCTGATGCGCTTCACCCCGGAAGAACGTCCCTACGGCATCCAGCTTTTCGGACGGAATCCGGATTCGCTGGCGGAGGCGGCGCGCATTGCGGCGGAATCGCAGCCGGACTTTATCGACCTCAACTGCGGCTGCCCGGCGCGTAAAGTGGTGCGGCGCGGGGAAGGAGGCGCGATGACGGAGGATTTGCCGCACCTGACAAAGGTCTTCCGGGCGATGCGTGAAGCGGTGGAACTTCCACTCACCGTCAAGTTCCGCACTGGATTGACCTCCGAGGAACCGGTGGCCGTCGAAACGGCTAAAGCCGCCGAGGACTGCGGTTTCGACGCGGTTACCGTTCATGCGCGTACTCTGAAGCAGGGTTTCAAGGGAGTCGCGGATTGGGAGCGCATCGCTGAAGTTAAAAGAGCGGTGAAAATCCCGGTCATCGGCAACGGCGATATAACCTGCGCTGACGACGCGCGGCGGATGTTCGAAGTTACCGGCTGCGATTTGGTGATGGTCGGTAGAGGGGCTTTCGGGCAACCCTGGATTTTCAGGCAAATTGCGGAGGGTTTTGCGGGAATATCTCCGGAAGCGCGACTCGATACTGTACTCCGGCACTACCGGCTTATCTTAGCGGACAAAGGGGAATATGTAGGAGTGCGGGAAATGCGTAAGCATTTGGGCTGGTACAGCAAGCGCCTGCCCGGCGCGGCGGATTTCCGGCGTCGGGTGATGACGCTGGAATCGCCGGATGCGGTGATCGCGGAAATTGAAGGTTTTTTCTCCGCTGCGGCGGAAATCGTAAGCGCTTAAAAATAATATATTTCTTATAGAATTGTTATATAGTCGTTAGACCTTGAGTATTAGAAGTTATAAGCAAAGTAGTCATTCCGGCGCAGCCGGAATGACGCATTAGCTTTAAATCGGTAAAATGTTTCAAATACTCCAATCCTTTTTGGAGGGTTTATTAATGGTAAGATTGAAGAAGGAAATACTCGCTGGATTCGAGGATTTTTCCGACGATTTCGAGTCTATCCTCTCGGACTATTTCAACATCAAGCGCCCCTCGCTGTTTGCGCCTGACAAGGGATTTGTGCCCCAGACCGATCTGTTTGAGACCGATGATGAGATTGTGATGGTGATGGAAATCGCCGGGATTCAGGACCAGGAAATATCGGTCTCGCTCTGCGGGGATTACCTGCTGGTCAGGGGCGTTCGGCAGGAGCTTTGTCGAACCAAGAAGCGCCACTACCACAAGATGGAAATCGACTATGGGCCCTTTGAAAGGGTGGTAAAACTTCCCGAAAAAATCTTAGTGGATGAAGTGCAGGCGGACTACAAGAACGGTTTCCTCGAAGTCAGACTGAAAAAAGCCCCTGTGCAGAAGCTGGGGCTGGAAATTCCCATCAAGTAGCGTAAAACCGCAGGTATTATTATGGCTAAAGCAGAGGAAGACAAGAATAACAGCGCGAGCGAGGCTCTCGAGGAGAAGCAAGCCTCGATTCCCTCCGAACTGCCGCTGTTGATGCTGCAGGATGTGGTGGCTTTCCCCAACGTGATTTTCCCTATCACCGTGACCGATTCCAAGAAGGTGAATATGATAAACGAGGTTTTGGACGGCGACCGTCTGGTGGGTGTTTTCGCGGCGATGGAGGGCGATGAAATTACCGAAGGCAAGCCGGAATTTTACCGCACGGGAGTGGCGGCGGGGATATTAAAAATGTTCCGGGTGCCCGACGGGTCGATGCGGCTGCTTATCCAGGGTATTATACGGATAAAGTTTGAGGATTTTGTCCGGGAGGAGCCTTACCGCGTTATTAAAATCTCCAAGGTGCGGCTGGACAAGCGCAGGAGCCAGCGTTTAGAGGCTTTGCAGCGGATTTTGATGGATGAATTCAAGCAGGTTATCGACCACGCGCCCTACCTGTCGGAAGAGATAAAAATCGCTTTAATAAATATCAAAGATCCCGAAGTGCTGTGCGACCTGATCGCATCGAACTTGAACCTATCTCTTAAAGAGAAGCAGGAGGTACTGGGAATCCAGAACCTTGAACCGAGGCTGGAGAAAGTATCGGCGCTGGTGTCCAAAGAACTGAAATTGCTCAAGCTTCGGGATAAAATCAAAGGGGATGTGGACGAGGAACTGGAAAAAACCCAGCGCCAGTATTACCTGCGCGAACAGCTCAAAGCAATCAAACGGGAGCTGGGTGAAGAGGACGAACACACCCAGGAGATGGGAGAGCTGGAGAAGCGTTTGCTGGAGACGCCGATGCCTGAGGAGGCGCGGGAGGCGGGGCAGAAGGAACTGAGCCGCCTATCGAAAATGTCCCCGGCTTCGGCGGAATACACGGTTTCCCGCACCTATCTCGACTGGATTCTGGAACTGCCCTGGGAAGTATCAACCCCGGACCAAATAGACATCAAAGCGGCAAAGAAGATACTGGACGAGGACCACTACGGTCTTACGGATGTGAAGGAGCGGATTTTAGAGTACCTGGCGGTGCGGAAACTGAAGGAGACCACCAAAGGACCGATTCTCTGTTTCGCAGGTCCTCCGGGAGTGGGCAAGACTTCTTTAGGGCGCAGTATCGCCCGCGCCACGGGGCGGAAGTTCATCCGCATCGCGCTGGGGGGAATGCGCGATGAAGCGGAAATCCGGGGCCACCGCCGAACCTACATCGGAGCGCTGCCGGGGCGGATAATTCAGTCTTTGAAAAGCGCGTCTTCCAACAATCCGGTGTTTATGATGGATGAAATCGACAAGCTGGGGCTGGATTTCAGGGGGTCGCCGGAGTCGGCGCTGTTGGAGGTGTTGGACCCGGAGCAGAACAACAGTTTCACCGACAACTATATGAACATCCCCTTCGACCTCTCCCGCGTGATGTTCATCCTCACCGCCAACGAGATACATTCGATTACCCCTCCCCTCAAGGACCGGATGGAAATCATAATGCTGCCGGGTTATATCACCGAGGAGAAGGTGGAAATTGCGCGACGCTTCTTGGTCAAGCGGCAGGTTATGGAGCACGGTTTAAACGGCGGTAATCTCAGCTTCAGCAAAGGCGCTTTACGCAAGACGGTGGTAAGCTACACCCGGGAAGCGGGGGTGCGCAATCTGGAGCGGGAAATCGCGGCGGTATGCCGCAAAGTCGCTTTCAAAGTCGCCAGCGGTGAAATCGATCGGGAGCGGATCACAATTAAGAATTATCAAGATTACCTGGGACCGCCAAAGTTCTTAGGGGATATTACCGACCACGCCCCGATGGTGGGCGTGGCCACCGGGATGGCTTACACACCGGTAGGAGGGGCGATTCTGCTGATTGAATCAGTCAGTATGCCCGGGAATAATTCGCTGCGTATCACCGGCCGTTTGGGGGAGGTGATGCGGGAATCCGCTGAAATCGCTTTGTCTTACCTCAAGGCTAACCGTAAGAAGCTGGGGCTCAAAGCCGACGCCCTCAATAAAAAGGAGATACATATTCACGTTCCGGAAGGGGCGACTCCCAAGGACGGGCCTTCGGCGGGCGTCACAATGGCTACTTCACTGGCATCACTCTTTTCCGGGCGGAAAGTGCGCAACGATGTGGCGATGACCGGCGAAATCACGCTGCGGGGAACGGTGCTGCCTATCGGGGGATTGAAGGAGAAGGTAGTGGCGGCGGTGCGGGCGCACATCGAGGAAATTATCGTTCCCGAACTTAACCGGAAAGACTTGAGTGAAATTCCTGACGATATCCTTTCCAAGGTGAAGAAGTTTCATTTTGTGAACAACATTGAACAGGTCTTGAAAATTGCGCTGGCGCTTTAGAGAAAAGAGCTATTAATTTAGGCGATTGATGGTGGACATTGTTGCACGGATTCTGCATTTAAATTGTGCTGTCGACTCTCCGCAGTCGAAAGCATATAATTGACATATAGACACTTGGCGCAGGGTGCGGAGATCCTGCGCCACGACAATTTTGGCAACACACCCATTAGTAATTATTATAGCGCCGTTTCAAACTTTGTAACACTTTAGGTTTATGAAGTCTTAGACAAGATAGTCATTCCGGCGCAGCCGGAATCCTTCCGGAGAAGAGGGATCAGCCGTACGGCTGATGACGAATGCGTTTCCTATCAGTAAAGTGTTACCAATCTTCAAATTCGAGTTTTAACTTGAAGAAAAAAAGTCTGCTCAACAACCCCTGGATTCAGTTCCTTTTCGCCTTTCTGATTTTTTATTTCCTCCTCATCGTGTTCTACCGCGCTGTGGTGTTCGAAGGGAAAACCCTGGCGCTCTCGCCCGATTTTGTCAGCGGTTTAATCCTGAGTGGGACCAGCGAGAAGTTAGTGGAAGAGGGGCCTCCGCTCTGGAGCCCTTACCTATTCGGGGGAATGCCCGGTATGGCGGCGCTGTTCCATCCTAATTTTACCTACACATTTTTCAACTGGGGAATTATTCAGAAACTGCTGTCGGTGTTGTTCCTGAATCCGTCGATTTTGCCGATAATGCGGCAATTGCTGGTTCACCTGCTGATGGCAGGTTGTTTCGCATATCTGCTGGGGCGGTCGTTGGGATTTAGCTGGCTGGTTGCGGTTTTTGTGGGGATTGTCTATATGTTCACTCCCCAGCTTATCGTGCTCCCCAATGTGGGGCACGGCTCCAAGGTTTACACCGCCGCTTACATCCCGCTGGTATTTTTAGCGGTGAAGAAGCTGTTTGAGGAAAGGAAGCCGATACATTTCGCCTTCGCCGCCTTCGCGGTGGGGATGATGCTGCTGGCGCTGCACGTTCAGATAGCCTACTATGGATTGTTAGCGGCGGGAATGTTCCTGGTCTGGAGCCTCATCGGCGATATTAAAGACCGGCAGGCGAAGGGGATACCGTTTAAAATGGTTCTATTCGTTTTGGCAGTCTTGGTAGGATTTGGGTTTGCGGCTTCGCTCTATTTCCCGCTTCAAGAGTATGCCGGCTATTCGATGCGCGGCGGCGCGGAGGGGGGAGTGGACTGGGAGTACGCCACCAACTGGTCGTTTCATCCGCTGGAGACTTTGACCTATATCGCCCCTTCGTTTTTCGGTTTCGGCGGCGGAACCTATTGGGGATATATGCCTTTCACCGACCACCCGCACTATTGGGGAGCGGCGGCGCTGCTGTTCGCAGTGTTGGCGGCGGTTTTCGCCCGGAACCGAATGGTGTGGTTCTTTGTCATCCTGCTGATATTCGCCTGGTTGGTATCATTCGGCAAGTTCTTCCCCATCCTCTATAAGCCGATGTATAGCCTGGCGCCCTATTTTAAGAAGTTCCGGGTGCCGGTGATGATACACGTTTTAATGCTGTTTTCCGCGGCGGTGCTTTCCGGCTATGGGATGGAGAAGATGCGGGAATTGCGGGAGAAGGGCGGCGCGTTCCGCTGGGTGATATACGCCGGAGCGGCGGCGCTGGGAGCGGCGGTATTGGCGACAATACTGTATTCACCTTTACAGAGCGCGGTATCGGACTGGATAGGGATGAACCGTCCTAAAATTCCGTTGGCGGGGCGGGAGGAACTTTTCGGAATCGCTTTCGGCAGCCTGTGGAAAACTGTGGTTTTTGCCTTAGCGGCGCTGGGGCTGTTGTACTTGTATCTGAGGAAGAGGATAAGTTTCAGCTTAATGGCGGCGCTGGCGGTGGGGGCGCTGGTCATAGATTTGTGGATAGTCAACGCCGGACTGGTCACCCCCACTCCCCGCAGCCACTTGCAGTCGATTTACCAGCCCACCCCGGCGGTGAATTTTCTCAAGCAGCAGGAAGGATATTTCCGCATCTATCCTCTGGACCGGATGAGGCCTCAAAACTGGTACGGATTGTTCGGACTGGAGAGCATTTCGGGTTACCTGGGCACCAAAATGAAGCGGATGCAGGAGATGTTAGACAATCTGGGGCAGGACAATTTCAATCTTATCAATATGATGGGCGGGAAATACCTGATTTTGGACCGCGAGGTCAACCACCCGATGCTGGAATTGGTTTTGGACGGTCAGCAGAAAGTATATTTAAATAAAGGAGCGATGCCCCGCTGCTGGCTGACGCATAAGCTGAAAGTCATCCCCGACCCTAAGGAGCGGTTCGAGTACTTGAAGACCTTCGATCCCTGGCAAGAGGCGGTGGTGGAGGAAGCGGTCAACCTCCCCTTCGGAACCGGCGGGGAAGCTGAGGTTACATCTCACCGTCCGCTGGAGGTGAAAGTGCGCACTCGCTGCGCCAGCCCCGCCTTTCTGGTGCTGTCGGAGTCTCATTATCCGCCGTACTGGACTGCAACGATGGACGGAACGCCGGCGGAGATATACCCCGCCAACCATATCCTGCGGGGTGTTAAGGTTCCGGCGGGCGAGCATGAAATCACCTTTACCTGCCGATCGGCGGTTTACAAACTGGGGTGGATAGTTCATTGGATAGTCTTCGCCGGACTCGGACTGGTTTTCGCCGCTTACTTCGTACCCTGGGTGATTCAGAGGGTCAGGGGAAACTGAGTGATGGAGTACGCGCCGGTAAAAAACCTCCTGCGAAGTTGGATAGGAGGGAAGCCTTGCTTACGGAAGCTGTTTTATTTCGCGTTGGAACGTTTATTCCTGCGGGAACGGTATGTAAAGCGCGCCTTGAAGGCGATTGTTCCTAAAATGGCGGGGAATCCGCGGGTGTTGGACGCGGGTTTCGGCTACGGTCAGTATTCTTATCACATTGCGAAAACATTCGGTGAGGTTAAGGTAATCGGTGTTGAAATAGAACCTGAGATGCTGGATGACTTCAAGCAGTTTATTGAGAAGACCAGGACTAATAACATCGAACTGCGCGAGTTGGACCTCACCAAGATGGATATTGAAGATGATTACGATTTAGCGCTTTCGGTGGATGTGATGGAGCATATTGAGGATGACGAAGCGGTGTTTCGCAATGTGCGCCGCGCCTTGAAGAACGGAGGAGTGTTTCTGATTCATACGCCGCATATCCCTGAAGGGTTAGAGCGGGGGGAGGGAGTTTTTGTGGGGGAACATGTGCGGGACGGTTATACCGCGGCTGAAATCGAGCGGAAGCTTCTTGGGGCGGGATTTTCCCGCGTCGAACACAGTTTTTCCTACGGATATTGGGGAGCGGCGGCGTGGCGGCTTCTGCAGAAATACCCGATGGAGATTCTCAGTTTCACCAAATTAGCGTTCCCCCTTGTCTTCATCTATCTCATTTTAGTCTATCCCTTCGCTGAATATATGATGCGCCGAGACCTCAAAGTGTCCAATCTTAGCGGGAACGGCATATTGGTGGAGGCTTGGAAATAGCCTGAAAAGAGGGTCTTTACCGCGATTTTCCATATCGTCAAGAATGAAAATATAAGCTAGCGTTCTAATGCTACCGCTTTCTACGGATTGTAAATGATAGCGACTCCCAAATACCGCCGGGTCTGGCAGTTCAAAGGTTTCCTTTTCATCCTGGCTCTGCTGATTATCATCGGTGTGATGTTCTACACCAATTACTTGGTCCGGGAACTTCGGGACAGCGTGAGAGAGAGCTTGAGTATGAACATCGAGCATTACCTGTTCCTGATTGAACACGCCACTCCCGCTCAGGCTTTCGAGGAAATCCAGCGCATCGACGTCCCCATCATCCTCACCGACGCCGAGGGCAATCCCAAGTTTTGGAAGAACGTCGATGTCCATCCGGCTGACACTACAGCCGGGGCGGAGAAGAAGTTGAAGTCGCTGATTTCCCGGATGGACCGCATCTCGGAACCCATCCCCATCGAGTATTCCGAAGGGCGGGTGGATTACTTCCACTACGGCGATTCTAACCTGATAGTTCAGCTTCAGTTTCTGCCTTATATGGGTATTTTAGCGGTCGGGCTTTTCATCCTTATCGGTTATATGGGTTTCAAGCATATCAAGAACAGCGAGCAGCGCTCGGTTTGGGTAGGGATGGCGCGGGAGACGGCGCATCAACTGGGCACGCCACTTAGTTCTCTACTGGGTTGGACCGAGCTTTTAAAATCGGAACTGTCAGACCAGCGTCTGGTGTCTGAAATGGAAAAGGACATCAGCCGTCTGGAGAAAATTACCGCCCGTTTCTCCCAGATAGGTTCGGAAGTGAAGCTGGAGCCGGCTCGTTTGCTTCCCATTATAGAGGAGTCAGTCGATTACTACCGGCGCAGGCTGCCTCATTCAGGGCGGCAGGTGGAACTCAAGGTCGATTACGAGGAAGATTTGAGCGCGATGGTCAATCCGCAGCTTCTGGGATGGGTGCTGGAAAATCTGATAAGGAACGGTCTGGACGCTATGATGGGAGAAAGGGGTTCGATAACGGTTGCGCTGCGCCGGGGAAACGGCTGGACTTTTATCGAGGTTATCGACACAGGAAAGGGGATCGATCCCTCGGAGCGCCGCAATATCTTCCGGCCCGGCTATACGACCAAATCGCGCGGCTGGGGAGTGGGATTGTCGCTGGCGCGGCGGATTGTGGAAGATTATCATGGGGGGAAGCTGACAATGCAGGAATCGCAAGTTGGGCAGGGGACTATGATGCGGATTGCCCTGCCGGGGAAAACGGGGTAGTTATTAATTGGTTTGTTTCTCAATCGGTTATTCTGTGTGTTGATATAATCGATAGATGCAACGTAAGGATTTGATTTATCAAATCCAATGCATTATAATAACTTTATAGCGGGCTTGATGAATCAAATCTCTACCACTCCGGTCATGAGGTATTTAATGGGAGTGTTGACAAACAAATTTCACTTCACCTTAATATTTTTATATTCAAACACTTATGTTTGTCATCCTGAACGCAGTGAAGGATCTCCAATTTACATTAAACTCATATTTAACAAAGAGATTCTTCGCTTCGCTCAGAATGACAATTCTATTTATCAACGCTCTCTTAATAGAACAAACTTTCACATAACTGGTTCACAATGTCTGAAATTATCAACTCATTTACTCAACGGTTGTCCGACAGTGTTCTGCTGACAATGCTGTTGAATCTCCTCATCGTCGCCGTCGTTACCTTCGTGGCTTATCTTATCACCGGTCAAGCCTTGAAAGGGCTGGAGAAAGCCGCGGAACTGCGCACTCGAACCAAAGCTGACGAGGAGATTCTCAGTTATCTGCGGAAACCGGTATTGCGGCTGATCGTCTTGCTGGGCGCTTATGTTTTCTTCGATATGGTGGCTGAGGTATGGGGCGGCGGTTATGTCAAGTTTATCAAGGGCATTTTCTACGTCATCATCGCCCTATTGATTATGAACGCGCTGTTTCATTTGACAGAACTGCTAATGAGGATATACTCCGCGCGGCTTCTGAAGCGGGGGATTATCAGCGGAAAGGAGGAATTCTTCCCGCTGGTGGTGAAGGTTTCCAAAGTGGTGATATTCTTCATCGGCATCATCATCATCCTCAAGCATTTCGGGCAGGATGTGCAGTCGTTGGTGGTGTCCCTGGGAGTGGGCTCGCTGGCCATCGCATTGGCGGCTCAGGAGACCCTGTCCAATATGATAGCGGGATTCGTGATAATGACCGACCGCCCTTTCAGGGTGGGCGACCGGATCCAGCTCGCTTCCGGCGAAAGGGGGGATGTCTACAACATCGGGCTTCGCTCCACCAAGGTGCTGACCTTCGATAACACGCTGATTATAGTGCCCAACGCTGCGATTGTGAAGGAGAAGGTGCTGAACCTCTCCTATCCCGATCCTATCACCAGGGTAAGGCTTGAAGTGGGAGTGGCTTACGGCGCCGATTTAGACCGGGTGAAGGCTTTACTGGTGGATGTATGCCGGCAGCATCCCAAGGTTTTGGCGGAGCCTGTTCCGCAGGCGTATTTTACCAACTTCGGCGACTCATCGCTGGATTTCATGGTGGTGTGCCGGGTGCCGAGTTGGCGGGATGAATGGGAAGTCACCGAGGCGCTGAGGTTGGAGATTTATCGGAGGTTCAATCGTGAAGGCATCGAGATTCCTTTCCCGCAGCGAACCTTGTGGTGGGGCAAGGATTCAAACGGAGAAGATAACGCTAAGGCGGAGCCTCCGTTACCGGAGTAACTCGGTTCCGTAGTTATAACGGTTCTTGAAAAGAATTGCAGGTTATAATTGTCATTCCCGCGCAGGCGGGAATCTATCTTCTTGTATCTGTATGATATACTGGACTCCCGCTTTCGCGGGAGTGACAGAACATAGGACAATCTTTTTTAGAATCAATATATAGGAAAAAACTTTCGGGAATCAATATATTACAATCCTTAAAAGGGACTGTTTCCTAAATCGGTTTTTGATTTATTGACTTGGATAATAGACAGAGATGTAGGGATTTGATTTATCAAATCCCTTGTAATACAATAACTTGAAAACGGGCTTGATGAATCAAGCCCCTACTATTACGTTTATGAAGTATATCGACAATAACCTTCTTTAAATGACACTTCAAACCTCCACTTCCATTCCTTCCTTTGCCAGGAAAGCTTCGGGAAACCTCTTGCGCGCTGTCCGTTCCAGATTCAGAAGGAAATCGTCGCTGTGTTCCGGGTCGTGGTGGAAAAGCGCCAGCCTTTTTACTCCCGCCCGTTCTGCTACTTCAACAGCCTGTTCCCAACTGCTGTGCCCCCACCCTCGCTTGTCCTTCAGTTCTTCTGGAGTGTACTGCGCATCGTGAATGAGGAGGTCGGCGCCTTCAGCCAGGGCGGTGACTTCCGGGGCGATTCCATCGATGTGTTCGACATCGGTGCAGTACACGACCACATTTTCTCCCTCAATGATGCGGTAGCCGTAGGAATATCCGGGGTGTTTCTGCCGAACCGCTTCGACTTCGATACCGCTGGGCGCCACATATTTATTTACCTCGGGCTGCATAAAGGTGAATGAAGCGCCCATATTTTCCAGTGATACCGGAAAATATTCCTGCTGCATCTGACGAGAGAAAACACTCTCAAGGTTGTCGATAGTCCTTTCTTTTCCGCTAATAGCAATGGTGAAATGCCGTCTTTTGTCGTAGGCGGGTTTGAAAAAGGGGAATCCCTGGATATGGTCCCAATGGGTGTGGGAAAGCCCGATGATTATGTTGTCGAACTGCTCATGGTTTTTAGCGATGAGGTCGTTTCCCAGTTTGCGAATCCCCGTGCCCGCATCCAAAATTGCGATTCTGTTGCTATTGAAGGTGAGTAAAATGCAAGGCGTGTTACCTCCGACATACATAAATTCCTTTTCAGCGACCGGAATGGAGCCTCGAGTGCCATAGAATTTAACTTTCAATTCTTCCTCCAGTTATCTCTACATAAGATCCTTGTAACTTGTCTTTACCAATCGAATCCTGCGCCGACCCGGGGGGTGTTTTTCACATCGTTGAGCATATAGGCGAAGTCGAATCTAAAATCGAGGCGGCTGATTTTTCGGTACAATCCTATCCCCAGTGAAATATCCTGATTATGGTATTCTGCATCGATGTTTCTGCCCCATCCCGCGCGTAATGTGAGTAACTCTAAAACCCGATACTCAACGCCGATCATCAATCTGTCCTCTACATCCTGATGCAGCGCTTTGCGCAGGTCGGCGGCGATAACCGCTTTTGGAGCGGGCTTGAGCGATAATCCCATTACCATCTCCCCCGGAACCGCTTCCGAATACTTCCCGCTGGTCGATGAGTTCCAGGTGATGTCGTTGAGGAAATCTCTGAGCAGTAGCCCCGCTGCGGCTTTTTCAGAGATAATCCACATAGTTCCAAGGTCTATTCCGTAACCGAAAGCGTCCCCGGTGACCCGATCGGGGTCGCCGCCGCTGTTGTTACCGAAGGAAGCCCACCTGATTTTCACATTAATTCCCACATAAACCTTAGCAAGACGAGGATTAATTCTCTTTAGTGTGGTGGCATATGAAGTTAGGAAGGTGTTTTCAGTGAGCAAATCGTCGCCGCTGAATATTAAGGCGCCGCCGATGCGGTGATCCGGCGCCAGTTCGCCGGAATAGGAGAGATAATTATAGGGGATGAATCCCAGTTGTTTCGCCCACATAAAATTCACGCCGTGTCCCTGAACCCGGAGCATCCCCGCGGGATTCCATATCGGCGCGTTATGGTCATCAGCCAATCCCACATAAGCGCCTCCCATCCCCATTGGTCTGGCGCCGTAACCGATATCGACGAAAGCGCCCGGGATATGGGACAAATCGTTATCTCCGCCACCCCAGCTAAGGAGGGGGACCAAGATTGCGATTAAGATGACGAAAGTAGAATACGGTTTCATAGAAACCTCTAAGTGTCGGATTTATATAGCGCAGGATTGATTAAAAGCGACATAAATTTTTATACTAAACAGGAATTAGTTCCTGTGTAGGGTCGTTCAATTGAACGCCCCTATTAATTGCAATAAAACAGTCCTTTATGTCACTTATTATAAATATCCTACGACAGATTTCCCTATTACGATTTTCTGTATAGTGAA
>CAYQZD010000092.1:0-15376 GCA_964421875.1 uncultured bacterium | reverse complement strand
ACGTTGGGGGGGAATCTGGCCCCTGAGTATGATTGCGGGGCGTTTTCTCACTTTTGTGACCA
The DNA here is from genome assembly GCA_964421875.1 of uncultured bacterium. GTDB lineage: Bacteria > Electryoneota > Tariuqbacteria > Tariuqbacterales > Tariuqbacteraceae > CAYQZD01. Next base: position 15,314 of record CAYQZD010000092.1, on the reverse strand, counting down.
AGTCTGAGACGGGATATAAGACATTATTCAAGCTTTCAGGCAATAAAGAGATTGAAGGCCGTTGCGATTCGGAACTTAATTTGGAATCGGGCTCTGCGGAGGCGGTTATTACTCCGTAGCCGGTTCCTTCGGTACTTATGAATATCTCACCTCTCCTTTCATCTCTCCTTACCAGCCTCATATTTTTTAGCGGCGAGCACCGCCAGCCCGATACTGATTTCATAAAGTATCACCAGTGGCAGGACCAGCACCGCCTGGGTGAAGATGTCCGGGGGGGTTATCATCGCGGATAGCACCAGCAGGATTATGATAGCGTGGCGGCGTTTCTTGCGCAGAAAAGCTGGAGTCACCAACCCCATCCTCGCCGCAAAGTATATCACCAGCGGCAGTTCGAATACCAGTCCGAACGCCAGCAGGAGATAGGTCACAAAGGTGATGTACCTGCTCAGCGACCAAAAGTTTTCCACGCCCCCTCCGGCGAAGGAATGAAAGAACTTCATCGCAAAGGGGAGGACTTGGTAGGCGAACAATCCTCCTATCAGGAACAGCAGCACCGACCATCCCACCACGGGAAAGATGAATCGTTTTTCTTTCCGATAAAGTCCCGGGGCGACGAATTTCCAGAATTGATAGAATACCACCGGCGAAGCTATCACTATTGCGGCAAGGAGAGCGGTTTTCAGCCTCACCATAAATCCTTCGGTGGGCGCCAGCAGGGTGAGCTGGGAGCCTTCCAGCGCCAGAAGCGGTCGATTGAGGAAATCGATGATGTATCCTGAGACGAAATAGGCGGCGATGAAGGCGATGAGCACCGCTATCAGGCCTTTAATCAGTCGGGCGCGAAGTTCTTCCAGATGCTCGATGAAGGTCATCGGTTCGCCTTCGGGGCTATTTCTTTCCTTCGGCATAATTCGGATGCGTGAGAAACAAATCCGAGCCGGATTCGGCTCGGACGGTTTTCATCATCTATCGGTGAATCCCTTTTTTAAAAATCATAACCAAAAGAGACAGTGAACAGGTCTAACACGATGTCGCTGGGGTATGTGGTCCTGCCGGAAAATGACAAGAAAGATTTTTCCGAAAGAAATATATCCGTTCCGAACAATACATGCGCTTTGGAGCTGACTACAGTTTTCGACATATTTCCCAGCACACCGGAGCTGGCGTATGATTGCAGCAGATAGGTCCCGCCTCCCACAGCAATAAACGGTTTGACGAATTCGACTCTCGGAACTGCGGTTTCATACCTGGCGAGCAGGCGCAATCCCGAAGTAAACATCGTGAGATTTCCGCTCCCGCCGCCGGTTATATTGGTGGCGATGGACATTGTATAATTCAATTCCGGTTCGATAGGGAACGATGTTCTCAGGGTGAAGCGGCTGGTTAGATTGGCGGAATAGTCGAACAATCCACCGGGGAATCCTACGCCTCCGAGCATTTTAAAGTCGATTCCCGCCGCAGCGCTTGATATTTGCAGCGCAAGAACAAGCAGCGCCGCTGCGGATATGATTTTGATTCTGTTCATTATAAACTTAGATTTCTAAGTGATTTTAAACCAGCGCACTTCTCTAAAATCGCTCATTGAATTCTTGACACTGATGGTGAGACAATAGATTCCATCCTCATAACCGCTGATGTTAACATAGGCATCGTGTTGACCCGGATTAAGCCAACCATCCACCATTTTGACTACTATTTTCCCTCCATTATCGAGGATATAGACTTTTACTTCCGCAGGCTCCGGAATGGAGAAGTAAACACCTAAAGTATCCTCTACCTCATTGTCGATTTCAAGCTGGACATCATCCTCGTCGAAGAGCCTGGGTTCTACAATGTTATAATAGTCGCAGCCGATGAATTGAAAGAGGATAATAGAGGTGAAGATTAAGGCGGGGATAAGTTTTTTAACCGCGTGTTTCATTTTAGATTGTGTGGTTAATTTCACAAAGTGTGCTGTCGACTCTCCGCAATCTGTTCGAGAAAGCCCCGAATTTGTCATTCCCGCGAAAGCGGGAATCCAGATAATAATAATCAATAGGACTCAATTTTAGGTAACCTAATATTCTTCGTTTTTCTCTGTTGTCGGACAGGTTGTCCGCAGTCGACAGCATATCCAATAATAATTATTTGGTGTCGGGCGCGGAGATTCGACACCACGGTTATGTTATTATATTGTATTATCTTAAGTGATTCTAATCCCCCTAAATCCCCCTTTAAAAAAGGGGGACTTACCACATTCCCCTAGTCGGATTAAATGTCAGGTCTCCGCTTCGTAAAAGACCTGACATAACGCGAAAGAAGGATTCTGGCTTGCTTCGCATCCAGAATGACGCAAACGCTTCTGATCGGTAAAATGCTGCACCAGTCCGAAGTAGATGTTTATAAGTATTTAACTATTAAGAAATTAGATTCACAGCGGATTAAGCAGATTTAATAGACCTAAAGCGGAATCGAATGCTCTGGTAGGGGCGAAGCATTTCTTACAAATTATGATGATTATTATTGATAACTTAGAATGCTTCGCCCCTACAACTATTTCTATAAGTTATCCTGAAAAAAGGCTATACCTGCACCAGGAATTCTATCATAGATTTGAAGAGATAGGAGCCGTCGATTCCGCCCTGGAAGGGATACATTCTCCGCTCCGGATGAGGCATCATCCCCACCACCCGTCCGGTTTCATCGCAGATACCGGCGATGTTGTTAATGGAACCGTTAGGATTTGCGTCCGAGGTGATTTCGCCGTTGGGTTCACAGTATCTGAAGACCACCCTGCCTTCGTTCTCCAACAGATTAATAGTATCCGGTTCGGTGAAGTAGTTGCCCATTTTATGGGCGATGGGCATCGTGAAAACATCTCCGCGAGCCGCTACCGCAGTAAGAAAAGTGTTTGTGTTTTCCACTTTAAGGTGGACTTCCCGACAGATAAAGCGGAGGCTGGAGTTGGTAAGTAAAGTTCCTGGCAGAAGCCCCACTTCGGTCAAGACCTGGAATCCGTTGCAGATTCCCGCCACCGGTCCTCCGCGGCGGGCGAACCCGCATACCGACTCCATTACGGGGGAGAAACCGGCGATGGCTCCGGCTCGCAGGTAGTCTCCGTAGGAGAAGCCGCCGGGCAGTATCACTGCGTCCAGTCCGGCGATGTCGGTGTCCTTGTGCCACACGTATTGTGGCGACATTCCCTCGGTGGCTTTGACAGCGCGGTAGCAATCATGGTCGCAGTTTGAACCGGGGAACACCACAATCCCTACTTTCAATCAGTCCTCCTTGATTTGGAATCGGTATGATTCAATCAGCGGATTGTGGAGGATTTCCTCCGACATTTTACGCACCCGCTCCCCGGCGCCTCCGTCGCCTTCGAGTTCAATCTGGATGTATTTACCGATGCGGACATCCTTGACTTCATCGAAACCCAGTTTTTTCAGGGCTCCCAAAACGGTTTTACCCTGCGGATCTAGTATGCCTTCTTTAGGAGATATGAATACTTCAGCTTTCATAAATCGATGGGATAAAGTTAGCAGGTTTACAGGATTTGTTAAGACAATTCCGTGCGTTCTATGCATTACCGTGGTGTCGAGTCTCCGCACTCGACACCATGTATTTATTATTATTGAATATGCTGTCGACTACGGAGAGTCGAAAGCACGCAAAACAACTTGAAATTGTCAGGCAGAGAAAAAGGGAATAGTCAAATGTCACCCTGAAAGCAGTGAATGGTCTCTTCTCTATTCAAGGCGCAGATTCTTCATCCGCCGGTTGGCGGATTCAGAATGACATTTTAAACTGCCGGACAGGGTACGGAGACCCTGCGACACAATAAATCCAGCGGGGGGATGAACCCCCCGCCTACCTCAACAATCATGAAATGACACCATCAACTTGTTAAGTTTCAGGTTAGTCCTTTAAATTCTTCAATTTCAACTTCGATGGTATTTTTACGCAGGGAGGATACAATCGATTTTACCGCTCCTTCCAGGATGAATAGCACACAAAGCGGAAAGAAGAGGGTAGCGGGAGATATCACTAATAAAATCAATCCTCCGATGAGTAGTATCAACCTCAGCCGGTTTTTACTGCTTTCGCGGAAATTGAATTTGGGGAGACCGTCGTATCGCACATTGCTGACCATCAGGAAACAGAGCGCGGCGATGATAGGGAACAACAAGAAATCGAGTTTCACTTCGCCCCATAGGCGGTAATTGAAATTGATAAACGCGGCGATGGTGGCGGCTGCGGCGGGAATAGGGAGTCCAATGAAGGCTCCGTTGTCTTTCCTTTTGAAGGTATTGAAGCGCGCTAATCTGAAAGCGCCGCAGATGATGTATGGCATTGCGAAGAGAAAGCCATAGTAATTAAAGTGATGGAAATAGACCATATAAGCCAGGACTGCTGGGGTCACACCGAAGGAGGCCATATCCGCCAGAGAATCGAGTTCGGTTCCGAAGCGCGACCCACCTTTGATTTTTCTGGCGATTTTCCCGTCTAAAACATCCATTACCCCGGCAATGACTATCAGCCACCCGGCGAGGATATAGTGTCCTTCCACAGCTTTAACCAAAGATAGGAAGCCAAAGAGCATATTTGCGGAAGTCAGCGCGTTAGGTATGATGTCAGTTTTTTTCATCTATGAGCCAAACTCCGATTACTGATAGGCCCGCTTTCACTCTGTCGCCGGGCTTTACTTTTATCTCGATGTTTTTCGGCAGTATTAGATCGACACGGGAACCAAATTTAATTATTCCCAATCTCTCTCCTGCGGTCACAGTATCACCCTCTTTCAAATGGCAGACCACCCTTCGAGCCACCATCCCCGCTACCTGCTGTATCACAACGAGTCCCCTGGAACAGTTAAAAGAAATACGATTCATCTCATTTTTCTTGGAAGCGCATTTAAGAAACGCCGGCAGGCATCTACCCTTTTGGTATTCGATTTTTTCCACCACACCGCTCACTGGGCAGCGATTTATATGCGCATCGAAGAGTGAAAGGAAGATACTCAACATTATTTCGCCGGTCTTACCGGTCGATTCACTTTCTTCTATCGAGAGCACCGTTCCGTCCGCAGGCGATAGAATCAGCTCAACGCCTTTAGGGGGGGTGCGGATCGGGTCGCGGAAAAAATAGATCAATCCCATTGTCAAGCAAGCGCAAACCACCGGAGGCGCTATAGTCAATCGGGGAAAAATTAAGTAAAAGACGCAAAAAACGATACTAACCACCAAACCGAGCGCGATGAGAGAGCGGCCTTCGGGAGCAATTTTCATGCTATCCCTGGTTTAGAATACGTTTCATCAACTCATCGTAACTTTGCTCGAGACCGCCCATATCCTGGCGAAAACGGTCTTTATCCAGTTTTTTTCCGGTCTTCTTATCCCAGATGCGGCAGGTGTCTCCGGAGATTTCATCCCCCAGATAGACTTCATTGTCAAGCGTGCCAAATTCTAACTTGAAATCGACTAAAACCAGCCCCCTGCGGTCGAAGAAGGATTTGAAGATAGCGTTCACTTTAGAGGCGATTCTTGACACGGTTCGCATCTGTTCGGGCGTGCAGAGGTCGAAGGCGTAGGCGTGGGTTTCATTCATCATAGGATCGTGGCGGGAATCGTCCTTGAGGTAAAGCTCCATCACCGGGTATCTGAGGACGCTGCCTTCCTCGGTTCCGTAACGTTTGGAAAGGCTTCCGGCGGCGATATTCCTCATCACCACCTCAATTGGAATCATCTCCAGGTTTTTCACGAGCATAGAATGACTGGAAACCACCTGGACGAACTGGGTGGGAATATTGTAATTCTCCAGATATTCGAAGAGATAGGCGGAGATCTGGTTATTGAACTCCCCCTTTCGCTCGAAGGAGGATTTTTTTTCGCCATCAAAGGCGGAGATGTCGTCCTTGAACTCCATCAGGAGGTATTTAGGGTCGTCGGTCAAGAAGACTTTCTTGGCTTTGCCTTCATGAAGAAGCTCTCTCTTTTCCAAAAGGCGCCTCCAAGATTAATGAACTTTGGTTTTAATGGAAAGGGATTATTTCGGTAATAGTTGAAAATTAAAGTTACGATTAATTTCTCAAATATGCAAAAAGCGTTAAAGCCCCAGCCGGTTAAAAACATCATCGATGTGTTTCAAATCCGCCTGCATAGCATTGTCTATCTCTGTTTCGCTTAGGATGTTCCTAATCTCGTTGTCTGCTTTCAGTTCCTCTTTGAAAGGGCGGCGCTGGTCGCGGGCTTTCATCGCGCAGCGCTGCACCTGCAGGTAAGCTCGGTCCCGGTCGAGGCCTTTATCGAGCAGGGCGTTGAGTACCTGCTGGGAATGAATCAGCCCGTCGGTGAGTTCCAGGTTTTCCTGCATTTTTTGGGGAAAGACCGAAATTCCCTCCACAATGTAACGGATTTTATCCAGTATGTAATCGAGCAGAATCACGCTGTCAGGGAGGATGATTCGTTCCACCGAGGAGTGGGAAATGTCCCTCTCGTGCCATAGCGCCTGGTTCTCCATCGCTACCATTGCGTTGGCTCGCAGCAGGCGCGCCATACCGCAAATCCTTTCGCATATAATGGGATTTTTCTTGTGGGGCATAGCCGAGGAGCCGCGCTGTTTTTTTGCGAAAGGCTCCAGCGCCTCCCCAACTTCAGTACGAGCCAGGTGTCTGATTTCCAGCGCCAGCCTTTCCAGCGTTCCGCCGATAACGGCGATGGTCGCCAAATAATAGGCGTGGCGGTCGCGCTGGACAATCTGGGTGGAGACAGGGTCGGGGCGGAGTTCCAGGATTTCCATTACCCGGGATTCGATATCGGGGCTGAGCAGGGAGTAGGTTCCCACTGCGCCGGAGAGTTTACCGTATTCCACATCTTCCGCGGCGCGGCGGAACCGTTCCCGCCCCCGCTGGATTTCGGCGTAAAAACCGGCTAATTTCAGGCCGAAGGTGGTGGGCTCTGCGTGTACGCCGTGGGTTCTGCCTGCCATTACAGTATTCTTATGCTCTCTGGCTTTATCCGCCAGAGCGTTAAGCAGTTTCTCTATCCCTGTGGAGAGGATTTTTGAGGAAGCTTTAATTTGAAGCGCCAGGGCGGTGTCGAGGACATCCGAGGAAGTCAATCCCTGGTGGAAATAGCGGGCGCTTTCGCCGATGTGTTCGCCAACATTGTTGATGAAGGCGATGACATCGTGGTGGAGTTCGGCTTCGAGTTCTTCGATACGCTGAACTGAAAACTTTGCGTCACGTTTCACTGTTTCGAAAGCTGATGGGGGGATTTGTTCGGCCTCAGCCCTGGCCTGGAGCGCCGCCGTTTCCACTTTGAGCCAGGCGGCGAATTTGCTCTCTTCGTTCCAGATGGAAGATATTTCCGGTCTGCTGTAACGCTTAATCATATCGCTATCATTAAGTTTATTAACGTTGCGGGAGGGGCTGCAGGGTCAATTTCACATTTTCGGCGCTGCCACTCCGCAGCACCTGCAAAATTATATCGTCATTAACTTTGAGGTCTTCATTGTTCAGGATGGACTGTACGCTTTGGGTATCGCGGATTTCATAACCGTTGATGCCGACAATCACATCGGCGACTTTGATTCCCGCCTTCTCCGCGGGCGAACCGTCTTCAAGGTCGGTGACCACCACTCCCTTGACCTCTTTCATTCCCAGCGCCATTGAGATAAGCTGGTTCACGTCCTGGATGGAGATGCCTATCCAGTAATTACGGTCGATAGCGCCTTCGGTTTTCAAAGCCTCGACCACTTCCCGGATTTTCGCGGAAGGGATGGCGAATCCCAGTCCAATCGAACCCCCTCCGCCGGAGAAAATCATAGTGTTCATCCCGATGACCGAACCGTTACTATTAAGCAGGGGTCCTCCGGAATTGCCGGGATTGATGGAGGCGTCGGTCTGAATCATATCCTGGTAGAGCCTTCCCTCATTATTGCGGTCGAAATCCCGGTCCACCGCGGAAATTACCCCTACGGTCACAGTGGGATGAGCGTTATTGGAGAACAGTCCGAAGGGATTGCCGATAGCGATAGCCCATTCACCGATGATTACATCGTTGGAATCGAACCATTTCAGGTATGGATGGTCCTGACCTCTGATTTTAAGCAGGGCCACATCGATGAGGTGGTCTTTGCCCACAATCTCCGCACTATGCTGAGAACCGTCGCTCATCGTGACGATAATCTCCAACGCGTTCTGCACCACGTGCTCGTTGGTGATGATGTATCCATCGGGTGAGATGATGAAGCCTGAGCCCAGGTTGTGCACCTTCTCCCGGTAGATGCGGTCGGGGAAGAAGTCGCGGAACAGGGGGTCGTTGGCGAAGGGGCTGCGGTAGATGTACTGCTTGACGCCGGTGACATTTATCCCCACTACCGCGGGAGCGGCGATTTCGATAGCGTTGGTGATGGCGTTGCGGCGGGAGTTTTCGACAGCGTCATCCGGGACAATCTGCGCCGCCGCTACCGGGGTGACTTCTAACTCGGGAGTACCGTTTTCACCGCTTTTGGGCTCCCGGAAGTATAGCAGCGCCGCCAGCACCACCGCTCCGGTGAAGACACCGAAAATGAAATATTTGAACAATCCGCGGCTCATAACATCCTCAATCGTGATTGGTCGCTATAATACGATATCGACATCTATGATACCTTCTTCCAATCCTCCAGAAACTTCGCTAGGCCTTTATCGGTCAAGGGATGCGCTATCAACTGTTCAATCACTTTGAAGGGGATGGTGGCGATATGCGATCCCGCCAGCGCCGCCTCCACCACGTGCAGTGGATTGCGTATAGAAGCGGTAATAACTTCGGTAGTGTAACCGTAGTTGTCATAGATAGTAACTATCTGGCGCACCAAATCCATCCCGAAGTGCGATATATCGTCCAGGCGCCCCACAAAGGGGCTGATGAAGGAGGCTCCGGCTTTAGCCGCCAACAACGCCTGCGGCGCGGAGAAACAAAGGGTGACATTGGTCTTGATGCCTTCGGAAGAGAGGATTTTTACCGCTTTCAGCCCCTCTCTGATAATGGGGACTTTGATGGTGATGTTGGGATGGATGGCGGCTAAATCGCGGGCTTCCGGCGCCATTCTTTCCGCCTCCAGCGAGACCACCTCGGCTGAGACCGGGCCGTCCACCACTTCGCAGATTTTCCGGAGCAGATTTTTATAGTCCTTTTCACCTTCCTTTGCTATTAGTGAGGGATTAGTGGTGACTCCGTCCAGAATACCCAGCGAAGCCGCTTCCTTGATTTGGGTTAAATTTGCGGTGTCGATGAAAAATTTCATTGTATGTTTTTTCCTTATATCTGATATTGATTGGTATGACTCGTCTGATTTAAGTATTCAGGATTCAGAATTAGACTTGTAGGCCGGCTTATTTAAAGCCGATAGAAGGTCCGAACCATATCCGTCACCGGCGGATCTGAAGGACCCGCCCTACAATTTCTGTTCTCGATTTTCGGCTCTCTGTTTTCCGTTCTCGGTTTTCGGTCTTCGGTTTTCGGTTCACGGTTTCAACTCTGACGCCGCCTTGACGAAATTCCGATAGAGCGGGTGCGGTTTCAAGAACCGCGATTTGAATTCCGGGTGAAACTGCACTGCGATGAAGAAGGGGCGCTCCGGGAGTTCCACAATCTCCACCAAGTTCCCCTCCGGCCAAACCCCGGATATTACCATTCCCTTCTCCTCCAGTGTCTTTCGATACTCGTTATTGACTTCACAGCGGTGGCGGTGGCGTTCGGAGATTTTCTTAGCGCGATAGACTTTGTGCGCCAGGGTTCCTTCTTTAATCCTGCAGGGATACGCCCCCAGCCTCATCGTGCCCCCCATCTGCACCTCGATTTTCTCCCGCTGATAAGGCATATAGTCGATCACGGGATGGGGCGGCTCTTCGACGAATTCCCGCGAATTAGCCCCCTCCAAGCCGCAGACATTCCGCGCAAACTCTATCACCGCGCACTGCAGTCCCAAACATACTCCTAAGAAAGGCACATTATGCTCCCGGGCATAATTGACCGCCGCAAGTTTGCCCTCGAGTCCCCTTTCGCCGAAACCGCCGGGGACCAGTATACCTGAAACGTCCTTAAAGGCCTCCGAGTTCCCCCCCTCCTCTTCCGCGTCCACCCACTTCAAATCCACTTCTACCCCCAGTTCACCGCCCGCATGCGTGAAAGCCTCGATATAGGATTTATAGGCGTCCATCAACTCCACATACTTGCCGCAGATAGCGATTTTCACGCTCTTAGCGGGACTGCGCAGTGTTTCCACCCGCTTTTTCCAGGCTTCGATGTCAGGCTCCCGGTAGGGGAAACCGAGTTTTTGCATCACCGACCATCCCAATCCTTCGTCCGCTAAGCTTATCGGCACCTGATAGATCATATCGCAGTCCATCGCCGGTATCACATCGTCGGGCACCACATTGCAGAACAGAGCGATTTTCTTACGAATCGACCATTCCAAAGGCACCTGAGTTCGGCAGAGGATGATATCGGGCTGGACGCCGATTTCCCTCAAAGCCTTGACCGAGTGCTGCGTTGGCTTGGTTTTAACCTCCCGGGCTGAAGGGATGAAAGGAACCAGTGAAAGATGGATGAACACTGCGTTGCCCCGTCCCACCTCCTGACCGAACTGGCGGATAGCCTCAAGAAAAGGCTGGCCCTCGATGTCGCCAACGGTCCCGCCGATTTCCACAATCACCGCCTTGTATTTTCCTTTCTGGGAAACCGCTTTGATACGTTCCTTGATTTCATTGGTAATATGAGGAATTACCTGCACCGTCCCTCCAAGGTAATCGCCGCGGCGCTCCTTCTCGATGACAGTATTATACACCTGACCGGTGGTGGCGTTATTCAAAGCCGACATATCATCGTCTATAAAACGCTCGTAATGCCCCAAATCAAGGTCGGTTTCGCTGCCATCTTCGGTCACATAGACTTCTCCATGCTGATAGGGCGACATCGTTCCAGGGTCTACATTGAGATATGGATCGAGTTTAAGAATTGTGGTGGCAACACCTCGAGATTTTAACAGCAAGCCCAGCGATGCTGCCGCAATCCCTTTTCCCAGAGATGACACCACCCCGCCGGTGATAAAAATATACTTGGTCTCCTGTCTTGGCAATTTATATTCTCCGCATTGAAAAATCGTTTAAACTGGTTGAATAATAATTACTGTTCTGGCAGGTCTTGCGCGCCGCAGGTGGGTGTAACCTGCCAACGAATCAAATCAGGTCTCCGCTGCGCTAAAGACCTGACTTAACTGGGAAAGTTGTTAGGAATTTTTTACCTTGTCGAATACCTTTCTAACCTCCTCTAAATCCTCGGGCGTATCCACCCCGATGAGACCCCCCGGCGAAATCACAACCTTCATCCGACAGCCAGACTCCAGCAGTCTGAGTTGTTCCAGCTTCTCCGCAGATTCCAAAGGAGTCGGAGGCGCTGAGGATATCTTTTTCACAACCTCCGACCGGTAAACATAAAGACCGATATGTTTATACCCATAGAGGCGGCTGTTATCCGTTCCCGCCTGCGGAAAACCGTTGAACGGAATAGCGGCTCTGGAAAAGTAAAGAGCGTTGCCTTGCCGGTCCATCACCACTTTCACCGCGGAAGGATCTTCGAACTCCTCCCGATTCTCTATGGGGCAAGCCAAAGTGGCGGCGTCAAGCGAAGCATCCAGCAGCAACGGCTGAACCGCCCGGTCGATATACTCCCCGCTAATCATCGGCTCGTCACCCTGGATGTTTACCGCAATATCGCAGGGGATGCGCTCTAACACCGTAGCAATCCGCTCCGTGCCGTTGCGGCAGGATTCCGGTGTCATCACAGCTTCCCCGCCGTAACGTTCCACCGCCTGCAGGATACGCCGGTCATCGGTGAGGACCACCAGCCGAGACAGACTCTCCGCTTCAGAAGCTCCCCGGTAAACCCGCACTACCAACGGCATACCCGCGATTTCCGCCAAAGCCTTGCCGGGAATACGCGTCGATCCGTACCTCGCAGGTATAAATCCAGCAATTGTCAGAGCTTCACTCATATGCTTATTCTATGTCTAATACCTGTTTTATCCACCCTTGCTATTATCGGTTTTTAGCTTTATGCCTCAATTCGGGAAAATACCTGAACATAACTTCAAGAATCTTCTCCCCGCTGAGTGGTTTGGGAATAAAATCGTCCGGTTTAAACTTTGAACTGGAGAGTAACAGTCTGTAGTTGCTGTAACCTGTGAACAGGATAAACGGCAGTTTGCTGTTGGTGGTTTTGATACGATTCAACAGCATCAGCCCGTTCAGTTTGGGCATATAAATATCGCTGAAAATGATATTGGGTTTTTCCTGATGAAAGATTTCAAGCGCCTCTTCACCATCGAAAGCGATGAGAGTTTCAACATCAATGATTTTCAGAATCTCGGTCAGCATTCGCGCGATATCACGCTCATCGTCAACTATCAAGGCCTTGATTTTAGACCGTCTATTGGGTTGTCCCATCAGCTCGTTTCCTCCATTATTCTCCTCTCGAGGTTTTTCTCTTTGGTTTCCCGCCGCCGCCTCAGAGTCGGCGGTTCTATCTTCCGTTGTCCGCTTGGATTCAGTTTTTCGATATTCCCTGAATTCCTTCTTAAGATACCGATTGAAGACTCTTGCTACCCTGGTGGGAACAGAATCCAGTCCCACGGTGATATCATCGTCATCCCCCGCTACAACCAATCCCCGAAAACAGGTTTTGACTCCATTGATAAACCAGACGCAGACACCATCGATATCCCTCGGCTTGGGAATAATTTCCTTCGCTTGAGGTGTGTAGGCTTTTATCTGTTTCATACTGACTTCGTAAACTCGAACCTTCGGTGGCGCGCCCGCCAAGGGTATCTCAAGATAGACCGGCCGCTCCTGGCTGGGATAAGCGACATACATATTGGTCACCCGCTGGACTGGCGGAGTAACTATCAGCTCCAGCGCAGGGTAGCCTCCGTATATGACCTTGCATTCGATTTTGGCGTTGAAAGAGAGGCGGTGCTGCAAACCCTCCGAGAAATACTGTACTCGAGTCAGTAACGGCTGTTCGGTTGTGATTAACTTATCCGCAACATCAGGCACAAGCTGGTCCAAAATCAGAACCGCGGACTTACGCTTGAAAGAACCCAGGCTTAGGATTTTAGTGCTCATATCCGACAATCCGTCGAACAGGTTCATCTCCGGCGATTCTTCCATCACTTTTCGAAATACCGTTTCCCATTCCTCCAGGGGGACTATATCGCCAAAAGGCTTGGGTATGTCCTGAAGCGGGGGCATAATTAGATATAGATGCCTAATATTACTTTATTAAGTAGGATAAAATCCAGTTTCAGGTTAAGTATGACTATAGCTATCAGCAGTCATAAGCGAAACGGTCATTCCGGCGCAGCCGGAATCCTTCCGGAGAAGAGGGATTCTGGCTTGCTTCGGAGCCAGAATGACGCTTGCACTTCATTTCAGTAGATTACACTGTTCCGGCAGGTCTTGCACGCCGCAGGCGGGTGTGACCTGCCAGCGCCAATCAGGTCTCCGCTGCGCTATAGACCTTACTGAACCAGTAAAAATCACCCGATTGCTTCATCCGCCGGTTGGCAGATTCGCAATGACGGTTTAGTATGCATTCCCACGCCGGAGCGTGGGAACGAGGTAATGCCGAACTACCGCATAGAATTGAACATTTCCACAGACCCTTCCGGAGGCTTGGTCGCCAGGCTCACCATCACCGTAACCAGCGCGCCCATCGCGAACGCCGGAATAAGTTCATACAGCGCCCCCTTCAGCGTGGGAATGTAATACCAGACAACCGTAGTCACAGTCCCGGCAATCAATCCCGCCGCCACTCCGGCGCGGGTGCAGCGCTTCCAATAAAGCGCCAGTATCGAGGTCGGTCCCAGCGAAGCGCCTAATCCCGCCCAGGCAAACAGCACCAGCCAAAACACCAGTTTCCCCGCCAGCATCCCCAACGCCAGCGCCGCCGCCGCCAAAACTGCGATGACCGCCCGGCTGTACAGAACCAACCTTCGCTGCGGAATCGGCTCCCCCCGATGAATCAGCTTTTCATATAAATCCCGCACCACGCTGGACGCCGCCACTAAAAGCTGAGAATCCGCGGTGGACATTATCGCCGCAAAAATCGAAGCCGCCACCAGACCAAATATTACAGGATGCAGATGCTGCTGCGCCAGCGCGGGGAAAAGGTTTTCCGTGTCGCCGCCGGGAAGCATACTAACCTCCGGGAAGTAAACCCTTCCCGCCAATCCGATGAACAGCGCTCCCCAGGCCATCAGCACATTCCAAACCGTTCCCACTATCGCCGACACCCGAAGCTGTTCCGGGTCGGAAATCGACATATACCGCACCTGTATGTGCGGATTCCCCGGCGAACCTAAGCCGATGCCTAAAAATCCTATTCCCGCTCCCACCGAGAGCGCGAAGGGGTCGATGTAAGCCGGATTCAAAGCGGCAAGTTCATTCAAGCCAGACTTCAATCCTCCAAGGTCGGCAAAGACTATTATCGGCAGGCATACCAGAGCCAGAATCATCAACAGAGCCTGCGCCACATCCGTCAAACTGACCGCTAAAAAGCCCCCCAAAACAGTGTAAATCAAAACTATCGCCGCAGTAAGCAGAATACCGGAGGTTTGGCTGAGCCCGAAACTGGCGGAAAAGGCTTTGCCTCCGCCCACGAATTGAGCGGACACATAGCTCACCATAAAGATAATGATAACAAAGACCAATAAGACCCTAAGTCCGCCCCCCTTATCCTCGAACCGGGCGGCGTAAAAATCGGGCAAAGTGATACAGCCGTAAGCTTCGCTGAATTTCCGCAGGCGGCGCGCGTAAAACAGGAATAAGAACATCTCCACTACGATATACCCTGCCACCGCCCATACCGCCGACGCCCCCATCTTGTAAGCCATCCCTGTTACCCCCAGCAGCAGCCAGGCGCTCCTACCCGACACCACCGCTGACAGCGCCACCACCACCCGCCCCATCCTGCGCCCCCCCAGGAAAAACTCGCTCATCCCCGCCGAAGAGAACCGCGCGCTGAGCGCGCCCACTAGAACCACAATGAGCAGATAGCCGATGAAAGCTCCCACCGCCCACCCGCCGGCGGCGATATGGGTCGAAACCGCCTCCTCCATCAGCGTTCAGTCCTCCGGCAGAATTCAGCCAATATAACAGCCGTCAAAATAATGCCCGCGGGCAATATAAACATCGCGAATATAAACGAAAAAATGATTGCCCCCTTAATCTACCGGTTCTTAAAGGATCTGTTTCCCAAATGTTTTGATTTATTTATAGTCTTATATCTTCCGCGGTT
>CAYQZD010000091.1:0-15383 GCA_964421875.1 uncultured bacterium | reverse complement strand
ATTTCTTTCCAATCGACCAGGGAGAAAGATCCGCATCTTTCCTATAACACGAAAATATCCAACAAAGGTGACCTAGTATTTTCAATGGCTCAACCAGTGGACAGGTGGGATATTGAAGAAGATGGATTAGGTGGTCGCTATATCAGTAATTTGGAAAATCTGAGGATTTATATTTATAAATATAGTTTTTAGTTATCATATTGTATCATATAAACCTACAATTTATTCCGCTAAAAATATGCAAGTTGGAATAATCGGCCCGCCGCAAAGCGGGAAATCGACCCTCTTCCACAGCCTCACCGGGGTGAAACCGGGGATTTTCAGCAAAACCGAGCTGATGCGGGGCGTGGCTCAAGTCCCGGACCCGCGGGTGAACTTTCTGGCTGAGGTTTATGGTTCGAAGAAGGCGGTGACGCCCGCAGTGGAGTATATCGACTCCCCGCCGGTGGAAACCGGCGGTTTCAAGCAATCCTCCTTCCGGGCGGAGTTTCTGCGGGGGCTGGAGCAGACCGACGCTTTACTCTTGCTAATCCCCTGCTTCCTTCCGGGTCAGGAGGCGGATGCGGCGGCGCTGGCGAAAGACCTGCAGACCGAATTCATCCTCTCCGACCTGGAAATCATCGAATCGCGCCTTAAGCGCATCGAACGAGACATTAAGCGCGGCGTCAAAGGCGACCTCAAGCGTGAAGCGGAGCTTCTGAACCGCTGCCGGGAGGCGTTGGAAGGCGAAACGGTTCTACGGGATTTGACCTTTACCGAGAATGAACTGAAAGCCCTGCGCGGCTTTACTTTCCTGACGATTAAGCCGGTGCAGGTTGCGATTAACATCGGTGAAGACGACATCCCGCGACGGCGGGAAATCGAAAACAACTTCCGCCGTGAATCTTCCGAGGAAGCAATCTCCATCTGCGCTTCGGTGCAGTCAGAAATCGCCGATTTACCGCCGGAGGATACGGCGGAGTTCCTGAAGGAACTGGGCTTGGCGGAGAGCGCCGGAGACAAGGTCGTGCGCCGCACCAGAGAAATCCTCGACCTCATCAGCTTCTTCACCGCTAACGAAGCTGAAGCCCGCGCATGGGACTTAAAACGCGGCTTAAGCGCCCTCAAAGCCGCCGGAAGCGTCCACACCGATATGGAGCGGGGCTTCATCCGCGCCGAAGTTTATCGCTTCGTTGATTTGAAAGAGCACGGCTCCGAAGCCGAACTCCGCGCCAAAGGATTAATCCGGCTGGAGGGAAAAACCTATATCGTCGAGGAGGGCGATGTGATGCTGTTCCGGTTTAAAGTGTAAGAGAATCCTTCAGTGAAACCCAGTTAGTTCAGCAATACTTACGATAGGGTATATTGATAGTTTTTTAGTGTCGCAGAGTCCCCGCACTCTGCGACCATAATGTGGTAAAAATGCTGCAGACTGCGGGGAGTCTGCAGCACACAAGTATGAGTGAATCTTTCAGTGCAGCCGGCTCAATCCATAATCGTCATCAAGACCGAGCCCCGCATCGACATCCTGCGCGCCGCCTCGATATTGGATCCGCTGAAACGGCTGAATCCCGGCGCGGAAATCACCTTTGTCACTTCGCGGCGCAACCGTATCCTGCTGCAGCGCAATCCGATGATAGACCGGCTGCTGTTCATCGAGGACGGAGGAACCATCGCCACTGCCTTGAACCGGCGTTTCCGGCTGGCGCTGAATTTCGATAAGGAATTGGAGCCGTCCTGTCTGATGAATTTAATCGATGCGGAACGGAAATGCGGTTTCACCGCCGCCGCCGAAGGCGGAGCGCACCCCATCGATATTGAGGCTGAACCTCTTTGGCGCTATGAAACCTCACCTTTAGAGTTCTCCCGGGAATACGGGCTCACCTATCAGGCGGGATTGATGCATTGCTGTAGTTTGGATACGGAGCCGGCGGGGGAAATGGTTTTCATTCCGTCGGACCAGAACCGGGAGTACGCCTCCCGCTTTGCGGTTGAAAACCGGATTGACCCTGAAGATAAGCCGGTGGTCGTTTTCTACTTCGGTATCAATCCGGGATTTCCTCCGCAGTATTACCCGGCTAAGAAGGCTTCTTTCGCCGCAGAATACTTGATGGAAAGAATGGACGCTGCGGTGATACTGCTGGCGGGGCCGCGGGAGCAGGCTCTGCTGGAACGCGCCGTGCTGCAGTCTCCACCGGGGGTGATTAACGGGGGCTGGGAGACCAGCTTGGACCGCTGCGCCGCCCTGCTGGAACTGGCGCATCTGGTCATCGCGCCGGACACTTTATGCCTGCAACTCGCGCTGGCGCTGGAGAAAAAGGCGGTCGCCCTGCTGGGAGCTTCACATGAAGGCCAATTCGAATTTTACGGCAGGGGCGCTGCTCTCGTATCCACCCTGGAATGCGCCCCCTGCGGCGGGGAAATCGAATGCCCGGAAGACGCAAACTGCCTGAATGAAATTTCTCCTGAAGATGTCTTCCAAACCGCAAAATCACTATTGGAAGGAACGCCGACCTAAAGATGAATTCCGTCAATTCCAATAATGAAGGCATACTTCAGCCTAAAGTAGATATAGTTATTCTCACCTACAACGGGAGGCAGGACACCATCGAATGTCTTAAATCGCTTCGAAAGCTGGATTATAGCGAATACCGAATCACCGTGGTGGACAACGGCTCAAGCGACGGCGCCGCGGACGAAGTCGCGGAGAAATTCCCCGAAGTCAACCTTATCCGCTCCCCGGAAAACCTCCGTTTCGCCGGAGGCAACAACCTCGCCCTGAAACGCACTCTTGAAGAAGATTTCGAATACGCCCTCCTGCTAAACAACGACACTATCTTAGAACCGGATTTCCTCACTCACCTGGTGGATACCGCCGAATCAAACCCCAATATCGGATTGGTCGCCCCCAAGATGCGTTATTTCGATCCGCCGGATACAATCTGGTTCGGCGGAGGCAGGATGAAAGTGCGGCTGGCTCGGATGCGCCATATTGGCATCGGGAAAAAGGACGACGGCAGTTACGATGCGCCGGGTGAAATGAGCTTCCTCAACGGCGCCTGCCTGCTGGTGAAATGCGAAGTCTTCCGCAAAATCGGACTGCTGGACGAAGGCTTTTTTCTTTACGGCGAAGACCAGGATTTATGTATCCGCGCCGTCCAAGCCGGCTATAAACTCTATTATCAACCAAAGGCTGTGATACACCACAAGGTCTCCCGCAGCACTCCCACTTACAGAAAGCTTCAATACCGCTATCAAAGCTGGTTCCGCTTGATAAAAAAACATACTTCAATCCTGTGGCGTCCACTGCAGTACGGCAATCTGATTTTGGAGTTCATCCCCCTGACCGTGGGATTTTTCCTGCGCAAATTGAAGTTCCATAGCCGGAGGGAGGGATGAATCTAAAGGACCATATGGGTAAGGGCATCTGGGCGCTGCTGGATAAGAGCTTCAGCGGAATCTACGGCTTCGCGCTGGTTATCCTGGTGGTGGGGACGCTGCCGCGGACAGAATACGGTATCTATCTAATCGCCTTCTCCCTCACCAATATCGCCCTCATCTTCAACAAGGGTTTCATCCTGCTGCCGATGACCAAGTACGAAGCCGAAGGCAAGCCCCGCCCCCGTATGTTAGGTAACATCTTCCTCTGTTCGCTGGCGTGTCAGGTTTTCTTCGGCGTTCTTTTAACGCTGCTTGCCCCGCTGTTGGCGAGGCTGTTTCACGCTCCCGGTTTGACGGAATTGCTGCGGGTGATTATCCTGGTTCTTTTGGGATTCTTCTTCCGAGACTTCAGCGTCGCTTTCCTCACCGCCCACCGCCGCATCAAGGCTTTGGCGCTCATCGATGCGGTCTATTTCATTGGCGCTGCGCTTGGGTTCCTCGCCCTGAACCTGATGGGCGTTTTTAACCGGGCGATAATGCCGGTTTATGTGCATATCGTTTTCTCCTGGGCTAGCTCCTTCGTTGCCCTCTTCCCGGTATTGAAAACGATTAAGTTCGATTTCCGCCCTTCTATGAGAGAAATCAGGCGGATATTCAGTTTCGGGCGCTACTCCCTCAGTATGGGATTAGGGGAAATAGTATTTTACCAGGTGGACGTTCAGCTCCTGTCGTATTTTTTCAATCCCGCAACGGCGGCGGTGTACAATGCGGGTAAACTGCTCTTCAGGCTGTATTCTCTCATCACTCAGAGCCTCAATCTTTTGATTTTTCCCGGCACCTCCAAGCTTCACGCTCAAAGCCGGCTGGAAGATATCAAATCTCTTTATGAAAAGGTCATCGCCTATTATTGGACGCTGATGCTGGTTTTGAATCTGGTTCTGTTCCTCGGCGCGGATGTTCTGTTAAACATCATTTACGGGGGCAGATACCCCGACTCAGCGCCGATATTCCGTCTCTTTCTCCTCTTCTCCTTCATCGAACCGCTTTATAATATCAGCGCTAACGTCCTTTATGGTCTCGGCCGGCCCGACAAGGCGTTTAGACCTCTCATCGCAGGGGTACCGCTATTTCTCATCGCGAATTGGATACTCATTCCTCAATATCAGGGAATCGGCGCGGCGCTCTCCTTCAATTTCACCAATCTTTTTATGGTTGTTTTCTTCGTGAAGTCACTGAAAACCGAGGTGAACATTTCGCTGGTTGAATCGTTTAAGTATATGCGGCGTATCCCTAAAATCGCCCTGCAACTTGCCCGAGAATTATCGGGAAATCGGGGAAGATGGAAAATTTGAATTAGGTTGAAATAATTATTATATTTTTAGTTTAGAATCTCAATCTACCGAAATACATTCAAACTCCCCGGCAACAATAATCTTATAAGCTGACACAATGTTGGGAATAACCGACGTCAAAATCGCGCTACCCGGGGCGAGGCTTTCCTTAGAAAAGCTGAATCAAGCCTGGGACCGTAAACCGATACGCGGAGGTAAAGCGGTCGCCGGCCCCGACGAGGATTCCCTCGCGCTGGCAGCGGAAGCCGCCGCCGACTTAGGCGCCGCCGACTACCTCGCCTTCGCTTCCACCACGCCCCCTCTGCTGGAAACCTCGCCGGCAGCCTTCGCCGCCGCCTTGACTGACCAGCCCGAAAACATCCACACCGCCGATTTCACCGGGAGTCTTGCAGCCTCTACTAAGGCGATAAGCTCCGCGCTTGATTTTTTAGAAGCCCACGACGGCGCGGCTGCCATTGTCGCCGCTGGGGATACCCGCCTCGCCGAACCGGGCTCGATTTTCGAACCTATGCTGGGCGACGGCGGCGCCGCGGTTAAACTTAGCGGGGAAGAGGTTCTGGCGGAAATCTTTGGGCGTCATTCTGTCACCCGGCTGGTGCGGCATACTATCCGCCGCCCTCAAGACCAATTCATCAATCCCGGCGATTACCGCTATATAGGGGGAGTAACTTCCCGGATACTCTTTGAAACCGCGATTTCAGCCCTGGAAAAACTGGGTATGAAGCCGGAGGAATTCGATAAATGGGTAATTTCCGCCCCCGACCCCAAGGCTCCGGGCAAAGTGATGAAAAAACTGGGGCTCAATCCTAAAGAGAAGAGCGTTTTCCCGCCGGCGGCGGCCATAGGCTTTACCGGAACCGCCGATCCGATCACCTACCTCGGAGCGGCGCTGGAAAACGCATCACCCGGCGACAAAATCGCCTGGATGAATTTCGGCGACGGCGCCGATTTCTTCGCGTTGAAAGCGACTGATAAAGTCAAGGATTGGGGAGCGAAAAAGCCCGTCTCTACAGTTTTAAAATCCGGCAGGGAACTCCCCGATTACGCTCATTACCTCCGCCTCAAAACCCTGATGAAGGGGATGGAGGGTGTGGAGAGCGGATTCACCTCCTCCATTATGATGGACCGTGAAGAATGGGCGCTCAGGCTTCAGGGGCTTAAATGCGGCGCCTGCGGGGAAATCATCACCATTGAACTGAAAGTCTGCCCCAGGTGCGTCGCCAAAGGCGGATTCTCGCCCTATAAGCTTTCCCGCACCGGTAAGATATTCACCTACACCCAGGAACACTACTTTCCCGCGCCGGAGCCGCCCTTAGGGATGGCGGTGATAGATTTGGATTCCAGAGGGAGGCTGACAGTCCAAAGCTGCACCGAGTGTGAACTCAAGGTAGGCGCGAAGGTGAAGCTTGTGCCCCGCCGCTATCACGATATCGGAGGGCTGCCCCATTACTTCTGGAAAGCGAAAAACTTACACGAGGGGGAGGAATAATGAAGGACAAAATCGCCATCATCGGCGCCGGATGCACCAAATTCGGCGAGAATTTCGATAAAAGTTACGCCGCGCTCGCCAGCGAAGCCGCTCTTGAGGCTCTCGAAGAAGCGGGAGTGGAGCCTAAAGACATCGATGAAGCTTTCCTGGGAACCGCCTTCCCCGACGCCGGCGTTTACAAGGGCCGGGCGGGGATGGATTTGGCGGAACCGATGGGAATGTTCCATATTCCCATCACCCGCGTATCCAACTACTGCGCCACCGGCGGGAACGCGCTGAGGATGGGGATGTTCGCCTTAATCGCGGGAGCGGCGGATCTGATTCTCTGCGTCGGAGTGGAAAAACTGCGGGACCGTTCCCCCCAGGATAGTTTGGTTAAAATGATGGTGGAAACCGGGCATCCCCTCTATCAAAAAGGCTTCACCGCCGCCGGGACTTTCGCTGTTTACGCCACCCGGCATATGAGCCAGTATGGCACGTCCGAAGAACAGCTTGGCATGATTTCGGTTAAGAACCATCAGCACGGCGAATTGAATGAGAAGGCGCATTACCGCAAAGCCATCCCCCTGGAAGCGGTCCTCGCCTCGCCGCCGGTGGCTTACCCCTTGAAACTGCTGGATTGCTGCCCCACCACCGACGGCGCCGCCGCCTGCGTCATCTGCCGCGCCGAGGACGCCGGGAACTACACTGATGATTACGTGTTGGTTAAAGGCCAGTCGCTGATGGTTTCCACCGGGTGGGATCTTCCTTTTTTCGACACCGGCGACCAGTTCGCCGGCTTTAAATCGACCCAGGAAGCGGCTAAGGAAGCTTACCGCCAGGCCGGCATCACCGATCCTCCTAATCAAGTCGATTTCGCCGAAGTGCACGATTGCTTCAGCATCGTTGAACTACTGGCGTACGAAGATTTGATGTTCTGTGAAAAAGGGAAGGGTGGTAAGTTCATCGATGAAGGCCGCCCCTATCGGGAAGGAAATATGCCCGTCAACCTCTCCGGTGGACTACTATCTTGCGGCCACCCCATCGGCGCCACCGGGCTCAGGATGCTCTATGAACTTACCCGCCAGTTATCCGGTAAAGCCGGTTCGCGGCAACTCCCGGACCCTAAAATCGGCGTCGCTCACAATATCGGCGGTCCCGGGGCAGTTACCAGCGTGACTGTGCTGGGAAGAAAATGATCCCTCATACGAGGACCTCCATAGCGGTCTCGCTCCCCGTAGGATGCAAATAACACCTCACGAGGAAGCGGTATAGCTATCTTTAAAATAAACCGTCATAGACGGTCTCTTTCGCGACTATCTTCAACATAGAATGAAGATTCACTGCTCGCGTATTTACGCTGCCGCTATTTCCAAGGTAAATAAGGAATTAAAAATTAGAATAATATCTGTAGAAAATGTCAAGTCGGGACAACACCTCGGCCGGTCTATTTACTCTCTGGATGGAAGAAGATTGTTATTGGCCAAGGGAGCCAAGCTCGACAATGTGTATCTGAACCGCTTGAAAGAGCTGGGCTATCATAATATCTATGTTCTGGATGAGCTTACCGAAGATATTGAACCACCGGAAATCATCGGTTCGGCTTTGCGGATGCAAGCCAGCTCAATGGTTTATGAGCTCCATAATCAGAAAGAACTGCTGAGGAAGGATAACAAGATTTCGGGGCTCAGGACTCTGGTAAAGGATATGATTCTGGAAATATTCCGCCTGAGTAAAGAAACCACTATCGATTTCCCGGAAATCAAAACCTTCGATAACTATCTGTATTCCCATTCCGTGAATGTCTCCGTATTGGGGATTTTAATCGGATGGGATTTAGGACTAAACGACCGTAAACTTGAAGACTTCGGTGTGGGAGCGTTGCTGCACGATATCGGTAAAATTGAAATCCCCCAGGAAATCCTCAACAAAGACGGACCTTTGACCGAAGATGAATTCACCACGATGAAGAAACACACTCTCATCGGATTCGAAATGCAGCAGAAGAGCCGATACATTAAACCCCTTTCCTACACCATCGCGCTCCAGCATCACGAATCATATGACGGCACGGGATACCCCAGAGGTAGAAAGAAGGAAGAAATCCACATTTTCTCCCGCATGGCGGAAGTGGTGGACATCTTCGACGCTCTCACCTCCGACCGCCCCTATAAACCATCCTGGAGTTTCATCCGAACCCTTAATTACTTACGGGAATGCTCCGCAAAGAAAATCGATCCTGAGATTTTCGAGGTTTTTGCCAAACGAGTCCCGCAGTACCCGCTTGGGTCCACCGTGGAACTATCCACCGGTGAACTGGGGATTGTGTTCCAGAATGATCCGGGTAATTTCGAAAAACCGCACATCAGAATCTTCCGGGACGCCAAGGGACGCGAAATACCAAAAGCCGCAGTTTACGAAATTAACCTTGCGGAGCACCAAGGAGTTAATATAGTATCTTCATACGAAGACAAAAACCTGGCTAAAGATGAGATGTTGCAGAAGTGAAAACCGTTGCCATACATACTGTTAAGAAAGATACCACCTTCAGAGAGAGCGGTCTAAAAATGGTATTCACCTACTTGGTGACCCTGATGATTGCCCTGCCTTCCTGGGCGCTGATGAAAGTGATGAACCGCACCACAGTGATTGGCAAGGAGAACCTGAAGACAGCGGAGCCGCCGTACCTCTTCGTCTCCAACCACGTTTCCATACTGGATGACGCCTTTATCGGCTCGGTAGTGTTTATGCCCTTTGCTTTTCTCAGTTATCGCCTGATACCCCATCATACCCCGGAGAGTAAAAACTTCTACCGGGGACCGTTCTGGTCCTGGGTGATGGATCATGCGAAATGCCTTCCGCTCACCCGGGGAAAAGGGATTTACCAGCCCGGTCTGCAGCGCATTATCGATAAACTTAAACAGGGCGGTGTGGTTCATATCTACCCCGAAGGAACCCGCACCCGGTCGGGCAAAATCGGCAAAGGTAAGCCGGGAGTAGGCAGAATCGCCTATGCCGCCAAATGCAAAGTCATCCCCTGCTATCATTCGGGACTTGAGAAAGTCCTCCCCATCGGCTGTAGAATTCCCCGCCTGGGAAAGACCGTGCGGATAATTGTCGGTGAACCTATCGAACTGGAACCATATTTTCAGAAAGAAAATACGCCCGGAACCTGGATGGAAATATCGAACGAAATGATAAACGCGATTTCCACCCTTAAACGTAAGCTGGAAGCCTCATAATTTCTTCCCCTCCATCACATTCGAACCATTTAAGCAACCTGAAAACCAGTAAAAATGATACTCATAGATTCTCATGCGCACCTCGATTTAGACGACTTCAGCGCCGATTTACCGGAGGTCCTGCAGCGCGCTGTTGACGCTGACATAAAGCGCATTATAAACATTTCCATTGACGCCAAAAGCATCCTCGCCTGCCTGGAGCTCATCGAGAAATACTCTTTCATTCACGCCGCCGTCGGCATTCATCCTCACGAAGCCGACAAGGTTACAGATGATGACATCCAACTGGTCAAGAAACACGCGACGCACCCTAAAGTCGCCGCCATCGGCGAAATCGGGCTGGATTATCACCGCAATTACGCCGGCCGCCAAAACCAGCGCCGCCTCTTTAGGAGAATGATAGAAATCGCGCTTGAAGCGGAAAAACCGATGGTGATTCACAGCCGCAACGCTTTGGAAGAGACTATCGAAATCCTGCGCCAAGCCGGTAAAAGGCAGCGCGCGGGAGTGTTCCACTGTTTCGCCGCGGACGCTGAAGCCGCTAATCAGGTGATAGCGGAGGGATTCTATGTCTCCTTCACTGGAAACATCACCTACCCCAAATCGCAACTGCCCCTGACCGCCGCCGGAACGCCCATTGAACGAATCCTGCTGGAGACAGACTGCCCCTTTATGGCGCCTCAACCCCGCCGGGGCAAACGGAGCGAGCCGGCGGATGTGCGTTTCATCGCGGAAAAATTGGCGGAAATAAAGGAGCTTTCCCTCGAAGATATCGCCCGCATCACCACTTTCAACGTTCATCGTTTATTTGGGGTGGGACCTCAGCCTGAAAGTAAAATCGCCTATCCCATCCGCAATTCCCTCTACCTCAACCTCACCAACCGCTGTTCCTGCGACTGCGTCTTCTGCCCCCGGCTGAAAAATCCGGTGGTCAAGGGTCACAGCTTAGCTCTGGAGCGCGAACCAGAATTCGGGGAGGTGGTGAAAGCGGTGGAAGATATGCCCGGCGGCTTCGACGAACTGGTATTCTGCGGATTCGGCGAATCCACCCTCCGCTTCGACCTGGTGAAAAAGCTGGCGCAGCGCTTCCGTTCGCGCTTCAAACGAATCAGACTCGACACTAACGGTCACGGCAGCCTTATCAACGGCAGGGACATCACCGGCGAAGTGGTTCAGCTTTTCGATGCGGTCTCCGTCAGTATCAACACCGCCGACCCGGAAAAATACCGGAAAATCAACCGCCCCGATTTCGGGGCGGAGGCTTATCCCGCTATGCTGGATTTCATCCGTGGCTGCCGGGAAAAGGGGTTGGAAGTCACTGCCACCATCGTCGGTTTCCCCGGCGCGGAGACTGAAGCCGCTGAGGATTTGGCGAAGTCGTTAGGCGTGAAATTCAGGGTGAGGAAATACAATGACCTCGGATGAAAACCGGGTCGAATCTGTGCGGGAGGAACCTCCCTACAGCGCTGTCGCCCCCATCTACGACCGGCTGATGTCCCATGTGGAATATGCTAAATGGGCGGATTTTATCCAGGAGCTATTGCGAATTTCGGTGGACTGGCCGCCCAAAGTGCTGGAGCTGGCCTGCGGCACCGGAATTATGGCGGAATTGCTGGCGCAGCGCGGACTGGGAATCACCGGCTACGATAAGAGTCCGGAGATGATTGCCCAAGCCCGGAAGCGGAACCTGCCTCCGGGGAACCGCTTCTTTCAGGGGGAATTCTTCGATTTTCCCACCGAAGAAAAATACGACGCCGCGATATGCCTCTATGACAGCGTCAATTACATAATGAAAATCGAGGAAGTGGTTGACTTCTTCTCCAGAATCGCCGAGACTCTGCGGCCTCAAGGAGTCTTTATCTTCGATGTTTGCACCCGTTTGAATTCACGCCAATACTTTCGCAAATACATCGACACCGGAGTCATCGACGGTTTCAAATACCACCGCTACAGCGATTACAATCCGGTGACCCATATTCACATCAATGAATTTACCCTGCACCATATATCAAATCCCGATACAGTCTATAGGGAATATCACAGTCAATACATCTACTCCATCAAACAGATTCAAAGCGCCGTCAGAAAGAGCGGGTTAGAACTGCTGGGTAGATACGACGACATTACTTTCCGAGCGCCCCATCCACGTTCCCTGAGAATACATTTCCTCACACGGAAAACGTAATGATACTGCAAACCTACAACCTCACCCGCAACTACCCTGGGGGAGGGGGAGTCGCCGGTGTGGAACTGGAAATCGCGCCGGGTGATTTCCTGCTCCTCAGCGGTCCCACCGGCGCCGGTAAATCCACACTTATCAAGCTGATCGCCCTCCGGGAAAGGCCGGACAAAGGATATATCCTGCTGGACGGCGTCAGCTCGGATGACCTGTGGCTCATCGACTATTACTCCTGGCGCCGGAAATTAGGAGTCATCCCCCAGGATTTACTGCTGATGCCCGACCTCAGCGTTTACCGCAACCTGCAGCTCACGTTAAGGGGGATGGGACTCACCGCGCGTATCAGTAAACGCGCCGCCCTGAAAACTCTGGCGCGGGTGGGACTATCCCACCGCTTGCGAGAAAAGGTCCGCAGCCTCTCCGGCGGCGAAGCCCGCCGAACCGCTGTCGCCCGAGCCCTCTGCAATGAACCCTTCCTGCTGCTCGCCGACGAACCGCTGGGAGACCTCGATCCGCAGACAGCGGAGGAGATAATGACGCTTTTCGAAAAAATTAACTCGATGGGCACCGCGGTGCTGATGGTCACTCACCGGGGCGACATCCGCCCCAAAATCAATCACCGCGAAATCAGGATGGAGAGGGGAAGGCTGGTTCGATAATCCGGGCATAAGCGTTTAATTAAGGTATTTTAATGGAATGTAGGGGCGAAGCATTTTTTTACAAGTGATTAATATATTTATTGATAACCTAAAATGCTTCGCCCCTACCAGAGCATACATCCGCGTATTTAAGCGCTAATGTATAATCCGGGTTTTCAGCGCAGCGGAGACCTGACTTTAATTGCCTGCGAATAACTGTCAGGTCACACCCGCCTGGCGGCGTCCAAGATCTGACAGAACGGGTATATCCTAAATATTTCCTCGTTCCCACACTCCTGCGTGGGAATGCAGAATTGTAATAACTCATTCATAACCTCAAACCTATGCGCCCCATATATTTAGACTACAACGCCACCACCCCGGTAGCCGATGAAGTGTTCGAAGCGATGCTCCCTTATCTTAAGGAGAAATTCGGGAATCCTTCGAGTGCGCACTATTACGGCGCGGAGGCGAAAAAAGCGGTGGAATTGGCGCGGAAGCAGGCTGCTGGTTTAATCGGCGCCAATCCCGATGAAATCATCTTCACCAGCGGAGGCTCGGAATCGAATAATTATGCCATCAAAGGCGCGGCATACGCCCTCCGTTCCAAGGGAAACCATATCATCACCAGCGCAGTGGAGCATCCGGCAGTGATGGAAGTATGCCGGTTCCTCGAAGGGGAAGGATTCGAGGTGACATACCTACCGGTGGATGAATATGGCATTATAAGCCCGGAGGAATTTGAAAAAGCGCTGAAACCTGCCACCATCCTTGTTACCATTATGCACGCTAACAACGAGGTGGGGACAATCGAGCCGGTAGTGGAAATCTCGCGCCTCGCTAAAGCGCGCGGGGTGATGGTTCACACCGATGCGGCGCAGTCGGCGGTGAAAATTCCGGTGCGGGTGGGCGAGTTGGGAGTGGACCTTTTGTCCCTCGCCGGACATAAACTCTACGCTCCCAAAGGGATAGGAGTTTTATACATCCGCCGGGGCACGAAGCTGACCAAGCAGATTCACGGCGCCGCCCACGAGTTCAACCTGCGCGCCGGGACGGAAAATGTGCTGGAAATTGTGGGATTGGGAGCCGCTTGCGAACTCGCCGCCCGTGAACTCGACGACATAGCTGCACATCTGAAAACGATGCGCGACCGACTGCATCGAATCATAGAAGAACGACTCCACCAAATTAAGCTAAACGGTCACCCTGATAAACGCCTGCCCAACACCCTCAGCCTCAGCTTCCCCGGCGTTGAAGCCAACACCCTGCTGGATGAGCTTACCGGCGTCGCCGCCTCCGCCGGAGCCGCCTGCCATTCCGAGGGCGTGGAGGTGTCGCACGTTCTGGAGGCGATGAGAGTTCCATTGGAATACGCGATGGGGACGGTGCGTTTTTCCACCGGGCGGAGCACTACCACTGAAGAAATCGACCGGGCGGCGGAACAAATTATCGAGGCGGCAGGTAAGCTGATGGGAACGGCGGAACCTCCTGCCGTCACCATCGACGCCAGGGACATCAAGCTCACACGCTTCACTCACGGGCTGGGCTGCGCCTGCAAACTCAGACCGCAGGTGCTGGAGCAGGTAATCGCCAAAATCCCGGCGTTAACCGATGAGAATGTCATCGTCAGCGTGGAAACCTCCGACGACGCCGCGGTCTATAAAATCGACGAGGAGCGCGCTCTGGTGCAGACCGTTGATTTCTTCACACCCATTGTCGATGACCCCTATAATTTCGGCGCTATCGCAGCCGCTAATTCTCTCAGCGACATCTACGCGATGGGGGGAACTCCCCTGTTCGCCCTCAACATCGTGGGATTCCCCAGTAACCGCCTGCCGGTGTCAGTCTTAGAAGCGATTCTGCAGGGAGCGGGCGATAAAGCGAAGGAGGCGGGCGTCTCCATCCTCGGCGGGCACACGGTGGACGATACCGAACCCAAATACGGCTTGGCGGTTACGGGAATGGTGAACCTCGACCGGATATGGCGCAACACCGGGATGAAACCGGGCGACGCCCTAGTGTTGACCAAGCCGATAGGAACGGGGATACTGACAACTGCGGTGAAACGGGGCTTAGCCGGCGAGGATGTAGTGAAGCGGATAACGGAGGTGATGTCGGCGCTGAACCGGGACGCGGCTGAAGCGGCGAAGGATTATTCTATCCACGCCTGCACCGACGTCACCGGATTTGGCCTGCTGGGGCATTTGAGCGAAATGCTGTCTGAGGGAGTGACTACTGCAAGGATTCACGCCGATAGCGTTCCCTTAATTGAGGGGGTGGTGGCACACACCTTAGCCGGGACGGTTCCGGGGGGAACACTGGACAATTTAGCTTTCATCGACCACAAAGTTGACTGGGGAGAGAATATCCCTGAGCATCTCAAGCATATCTTATGCGATGCGCAGACTTCGGGAGGCCTGCTTTTCGCCCTGCCGAAGGAGGAATCCGCCAGCCTGATTGAAGACCTGCTAAAGCGCGGAATAATGGAGGCGGCGGTGATAGGGGAGGTTTTGCCGAGGGGGGCGAAGGCGATGGTGGTGGAATGATATCGGTTAATGGTGGGTTTTTTCAA
Organism: uncultured bacterium; assembly: GCA_964421875.1. Classification (GTDB taxonomy): domain Bacteria; phylum Electryoneota; class Tariuqbacteria; order Tariuqbacterales; family Tariuqbacteraceae; genus CAYQZD01. The sequence goes on along the minus strand of CAYQZD010000091.1, from coordinate 572 downwards.
GCGAACTTATTATAAATCATCATCGCAAGGCTTTCCGTATCGAAGACAGCTCCCCCTTTGTTATTCCCCACAATTCAGCGGCGGCTTGGTCGATTTGATTTTCTGTGTCGTTTAGTTTTCCAATGTTTCCAAATAATACCTGTTCATGTGCTTGCGCAGAAAATTCGGATAGTGAGCAATGCAAACTAATTTGTGGGTCAAATTTTGGGATTTTTAAATATTTCAATATATGGGGAGCCCCATAACTCTTTGAGGTGGAATAGTTTTTATGAATGAAATTACAAATAGAAGAATTTCCTAATGCACAAAAGTAGTTTGCTTCATGCTCATTGCTAAACGGCACAAAAGTAACTACATGTTGCGTTATTGGTATTTTCGTGCCTAGTATAGGATGATTAATAGACTTACCGACAGCCATCCTTAAGTCTGGAATAAACTGCCTCCAATACACTTTAATTTCAGACATTGAATAAGGTCCTATATTGTAAACTGTCCAAATTGGAGCCATACTTTTAAAGTCCTTAATTCTGTGTTAAAACAAAATACCTGTTGAGTTTCTCCTGGTATCTTGT
>CAYQZD010000090.1:242-15387 GCA_964421875.1 uncultured bacterium | reverse complement strand
ATATTATATTCAATAACTTGTAATGAACTTCCCAAAATTCTTTGGGACAATAGTGCTACAGCTTATGAGAACAAGAGCGCGGATTACTATTTCCGCCGGAAATTCAGCTTTGGTATGAAGAAGAATCCAACGATACCCGGAAGCAGAATATTCAGCGCGAACAGGGTGAGTGAGGCGTTGAAAGCCGCTGCGGAATCGACCCCGAAAAAGTCCAGGATGTATACTGCCATAGTCTCACCCACTCCCAGTCCTCCGATTGATATGGGAAGGAAAGTCTTGGTGAATATCACTGCGGGGAGTCCCCGCATACCTTCTAATAAACCCAAATCGCCAAAAGCTCTGGTCAAAAGGTAAAATTGCAGTATGTAAGTGAAAAAGAAGAGCACGGATACTAAAAGCACGGTCCGCGCGCGCCGGGGATTGATTCCATCCAGACAAGTTACCAGCGCTTTCATTTTGTCACGCTTGGGCAGCATTAGGCTTACGCTGTAGAGCGCTCCGCGCACGAAACCGGGATGGGTTGCCAGGTAGAGGATGATGAAAGCGCCCACAGCGTAAAATATCCCCAGCGAGACGATGATATAGGGATTCAAATCGAAGACCATCCCCGGTAAAGACAGTATCGCTAATCCTCCGAAGAGCGCGGCGCAGCTTATAGCGTAAAACTTATCCGCCAGCGACAGTCCTAGCACTTGAAGCCGGTCCACATCGTTGATAGCGAAAGCCCGCCCCAGTTCCCCCAGCCGTCCCGGCGTGGCTAAGCCCAGGGTGATTCCCACCAACAGGGAGCCCATAATTTCACTGAAACCGGTCTGAGGTTTCAAAGTAACCAGCAGCAACCGCCACCGCAGATACTGCAGACCGATATTCACGGGAAGGAGCAGCGCCGCTCCCAGGGCGAAACCGAGTTTGGCGTTGCGCAGAGCCTCCAAAATTTCCCCCGGTTTAACCTTATTCAGCAGAATAAAAAGGATAACCAGAGTGATGATGAGCTTTACCGCCCAGAATACTTTATTGCGAGCCATGTATTATCTTTCAAACGACGCGTGAATAGTTTGCGGTAAAGTCAGGTCTCCGTTTCACTAATGACCTGACTTTACGGGGAAAGTAGGGATTTGATTTATCAAATCCATTGTTCTGAAATCGCTTAAATTCGGGCTTGATGAATCAAGCCCCCTACAATCCTGGACTTGACGCATATCATGAATAATCCCTTTAACCCTCCCGCCTACTTGACGAATAGCTGTTCAATTCCCTCCGTGCAGTTATGGCACATTGCGGGCAATCTACCTTCAGCTATCTTCGCGCGAAAGGAGTTGAACTTGGCTCCCTTCCACACACTTTTGAAATCCGATTCCAGCGCATTTCCCACCACGAAGGCCTCATCCTTATCGAAACAGCAGGGGACCATATTCCCGTTCCAATCGACCACCGCGCTGTATAGCAGTCTGCGGCAGTCGCGGCGGGTTCGTTTCAACTCTCGATTCAGCGGATTCCGGTAGCGGGAATATGCGGCGTCTTGGGGGAGAAACTCCGCGGCTTGGGTTTCGTCGGAAACCTGCACCGTTTTCCACAGCGCCCGGTCCGCCCCCAGGTTTTTCACCAGCCGCTTGAAATCCTCGATTTCGCCAATATTGTCCTTCAAAAGCAGGAATTGTAATGAAATCAGTGGAGCGAGCCTCTTCCCGCGTTTTTCCACCAGATGCCTGATTCCGTTTAGGATATCCTCAAAATCGCCTCCGCGGCGGTAGCGGTTGTAGCTTTCGGCTGTGGCTCCGTCCAGCGACACTATCAACTCGTCTAAGCCCGAGTCCAAAATCTCCTCCGCCTTGCGCCTCAGCAGTGAACCATTGGTGCTGGCTGCGCAGAAAACTCCCCGCCGTTTCGCCGCCCGCGCCATCTCTCCGAACTGCTTATTCAGCAGAGGTTCGCCCTGATTCCACAACAGCAGCAATTTAAGCCCCCGCCCCGCGCCCTCTAAGATGCGCTCGAAATCCTCCAGGCTCATCGAGCCTTCGGGGCGGGTCAGTTTCCCCGTCCCGCGGTCGCACAGGGGGCAGTTGAAGTTGCAACGGTTGGTCGGTTCAATCATCAGCGCCAGCGGCGTATCCGCGGCGCGGTAGCGCCGGAACAGTTTCCATCGCAGGAGCGCCCAGGCGGTCGAGAGCGCAGTGACGAATTGCGGCGCATTGAGTTTCAGCCTTTGGAATCTGTAACGAATCAGTCTTCGGTTCAAAGTTTACGACCCCGCCATCTGATTCTGCCGATGAGCGATATTGGCTGGAGTACTAGCGTGTGCGGGATTTGAATCGCTTCCGCCGTCAGCAGGTCGTATAGGCGGAATTTTTCACCCAATCCCGCCGTTCCAACCTTCAACACCACAAAGTCTATAACTGCTTTTAAACCAAACGCCATCAGCCCGGTTCCAAGTAAAAGGTTCGACTCGGCGGCAATTCCCCGGATGACGGATACTGCAATACCCAATATTAACAGAAACACCATCACTCCCAGCGCGATGAAATCCGGGGGATAGCGTTTCGTAACTGCGAAATGGCGCCTTTTGCGCGCGATATATCCGCCTCTGGAAGGGTAGGAAGGAACATAAGATTGGCGATTGAATGCATATTTGACCTTAGCTTTAGCCCCGATTGATTGAATCAGGAGGTCATCGTCCCCGGCGGGAGCGCTTCCCTTCTCGCCGAACCCTCCAAGCTCAAGATAAAGCTGCTTGCGGTAGGCTAAATTCCTGCCAGTGGCTAGGAAGGGCCGGTTCAGTCCGATGAAACCCGCCGCGGCGACGCCCACCGCCAGCGCCTCCAGCGCTTTCAGCCTTCCCGTCCATCCTCCCTTGAATTTCAAGGGAGAATAGCCTACAACCGCCCCCACTTTTTCGGAAAATTCAGCGGCGATACCCTCCAGCCACTGCGCGCCGGGCCGGCAGTCCGCGTCAACAGCGGCGATGATTTCACCTCGGCTGGCTAAAATACCGGTGTGGAGGGCGTTCTTCTTAGGACCCCATCCATACTCATTCTCGCCCGCCGGAATTACCTGAAAGTCGGGATATTCGCGGCAGAAATTCTCAGCCAGTTCCCGCGTGCGGTCGCGGGAATCATCATCTACGATTATCACTTCCCATTCGGGATAATCCTGAGCGGCTAAACTCCGAAGGAAATCTGTAATATTTTCCTCTTCGTCTCGAACCGCCGCCACAATCGATATATAGGGCTGTTCCGGACTCGGAGGGCTCATCTCCCGCCGGCGGGCTCGCCTGACACCGATAATCAGCGCCAGCGCGGTAAAAAAATATCCGCCCAGACAGAAAAAAGTTGCCAGGATGATGAAGAAATTCATAATAAACCCTCACCGAGGGCTTTAATTGCAATTATTCAAAACGAAGCGTGAGAATAACAGCTTGCGTATTTATGGCGGCGATGTTTTTTTATTTAAACTTTAAATTTATACATAATAATCATAATAATCAAGCTGGGAGCCCCTCAGCGATTAAACAGCTATAATCTGCGAGATGGTTCTCGAATATACTCCTTCGAATGATGGTTTGCTTGTCTAAAGGATTTTTACTATATTCAACAGTGAGAACGTGAAACAGCCGGTAAACCTATATGAGATTTGTCACACTGAGCGAAGTGAAGGGTTTCTTCTTGTTTTTTTCAGATTGAATTTAGGTAGAGATTCTTCGCTCCGCCTGCGGCGGGCTCAGAATGACAACACTGACAATGCCTACTATAAACTGACCTGATTAATAACGCTAACAGAGTAAGCTGAAAGCTATGCTCACTGTATAATGGATTACTATCTCAAATACGGTCACACACAAATACCTTTTGCACTCCCGGAGAAAGCGGAAATCATCGTTCCCCCGATTTTGCGCGAGGCTCCGCCGGAACCGATTACGCTTCTGGACCGGGCTTTAGACCGGGCGGAGTTTTCATTGGAGGAGTACCTCCAGGGGGCGGAAAGCCTGCTGATTGTGGTTCCCGACCGGACGCGGCGCTGCGCCCTGCCGGTTATTCTGCCCCGGATTATCGAGAGTGTAATTGCTGCGGGGGTGAATCCTGCCGGGATAAAATTTTTAGCCGCCTCCGGGACTCACCTCCATATCGGGCGCGGCGCTTATAATGATTTGCTGGGGGCAGAGATTGCGGAAAACTATGAAATAGTCGAGCACGACCCGGATGGCGATAATCCCCACATTGGCGCTACATCTCGCGGCACGCCGGTCAAGGTAAACCGGCTGGTGACCGGTGCGGATAAGATTCTGGCGGTGGGAGGGATGCTGCCGCATTATTTCGCTGGGTTCGGGGGAGGTCCTAAATTGATAATTCCCGGCTGCGCCGGTCGGGAGACCATCGCCCGAAACCACGCGTTAAGCCTGCGGCTGGAACCGGAATGGCGGCCGGGTATGGGAGCGTTCGACATCGACAAAAACGACCTCATTCAGGATATTATCGAAGCGGTCAGGATGCTGAATCCGGTCTATCACATTGGGATAACCCTGGGCGAAAAGGAAATCCCCTACCGCATTTTCGCGGGGGAGGTTTTGTCGGTTTATCGGCGGATGGCTGCAGCGGCAAAGAGCCTGTTCGGGATTTCCGGCGGTGAAGCGGCGGATTTGGTCATCGTCAGCCCCGGCGGGCATCCCAAGGACATCGACCTTTTACAGACGCACAAGAGTATGTTCCACGCTTCCGCCTCGCTGAAAGAGGGGGGGAGGATGGCGGTATTGACGGAATGCCCCGGCGGAATCGGTTCATCGACCCTGTCTCAGCTTATCGATACGGGAAGCCTGGATGAAGTGAAAGCCCGTTTGCGGCAAGGTTACATTGTGAACGGTCAGGCGGCGGTTTCATTGCTGAAAATGGGGGAGCTGTTCAGGGTGTCGATGATGACGGTCCTTCCTGACTCCGTATTGGCAAAGTTAGGATTCGATCGTTTTCTAAGCTCGGAGGAGCTGTCTCGACTTACGGCTGAGGCGGTAGAGTGGGGGGGGAGGGTGATGGCTTTCCCCGCTGCTTCAATAACACTGTATAACGCATGAACCTGTTAGAATGCGATAACAAAAGGCGGTGAGGTTGTCAGGCAGGAAGAAAGTATTAGCGGACAAGAAATCCTTCTATTATCAGGTTGTGGTAACCGAATCCGGCGGCGTTCGTTACCTCAAATTCGGCAACGAAGTCCTGCAGGGCGCGGTTGACGACCATGACCACTCCGTTCTTCCCGTGGAATATACCCGCTATCTTCCCCTGGGATTGGCCTTAAATCCCGGCTGTAGGAGTCTGTTAGCGGTAGGACTGGGCGCCGGCTCGGTTCCCAGACTGCTGGCGAAACACTGTCCCCAAATCAAGGTTCGGGTGGTGGAAATCGACATTGCGGTGGTGGAGATGGCTAAGCGCTACTTTCACCTGGATGACAATTCCGCCTTTGAAATCGTCATCGCGGATGGGCGAAGCTATTTGAAGCGAAATAAAAACACCTATGATTGGATAATTCTCGACGCCTACCATGCTCAAGGTATCCCTTTTCACCTTACCACTGTCGAGTTCCTGCGGCTGGTCAAGTCCCGCCTGAACCGGGGAGGAGTGGTAACTACCAATATCTGGGCGACTGACTGGAAGCTCTATCTGTCCATGCTCCGGACTTACGCAAAGGTCTTCAGCAATATGTATCGTTTTCTCGTTCCCGGCAGGAAAAACGTGGTCCTTATTGCCTGCGATTTCGAGCTTTCCCCTGAAGACCTCCAAACCAACGCTCTCAAGCTTCAAAAAGAGGCTCGAATTCCCTACGACCTCGCCGGCTTGACCGCTAACCTTGACCGCAAGCCTCTCGATTTTTCCCTTGCGCCAGTATTAAGCGATGACCAGGCACCTCTCGATTGGCTAAACCGGCAGGGGGGATGAAGAGGTCGGCGGTATCTTTACCGGTTTTCCCGATTGTTCGTAAAAAAAGCCCCGCCTTATCAGCGGGGCTTTAAAAATGTGCCGCCTCCCAGAATCGAACTGGGGACACACGGATTTTCAGTCCGTTGCTCTACCAACTGAGCTAAAGCGGCGTTTTATTAAGTTTAATATAGGAAAATAATAGCTAAATGTCAAGATGCGTCGGTCTGAAATACCGCCTCTGTCACAACTCCTCCCCCGCAATGATAGCCGCGCCCAGCGCACCGGTGAACTCAGGGTATTCCGGCACTATCACCTCCAGCCCTAAGCTCTCGCCAAGCTGTTTCACCATACAGCGGTTCCGCGCCACTCCCCCGGTGAAGGCCACCGGAGGCTGCGGATGCAGCGATTTCGCCATCCCCGCCACTCTGAGGGAAATGGAGCGGTGCACTCCTGCGGCCACATCCTCCCGTGGAACTCCCTCCGCCACCAGCGAAATTACCTCCGATTCGGCGAATACGGTGCATAGTGACGAAATCTGCACCGGGCTGTTGGATTTCATCGCCAGTTGGGAAAACTCCTCAATCTTTTGATTGAGGCTCACCGCTAAAAATTCCAGAAATTTGCCGCTTCCCGCGGCGCAGCGGTCGTTCATCGCGAAATCCAGCACATACCCTCCCTCCTCTACCAAAATCGCCTTGGAGTCTTGTCCTCCGATGTCGATGATGGTGCGGGTTTGAGGCAGTATGCGCCATACTCCCCGGGCGTGAGCCGAAATTTCGGTCACCACCTCGTCCACCAAACCGTCGATGCTCAACCTTCCGTAGCCGGTTCCGACTCTGCGGGCGATTGGCGGGGAATTATTCGTATCCATTATTTGGGTCATCACTTGCCGGGCGCTGTCGCCGGGAGACCATCCGGTGGAAATGAGGGCGCGCCGAACCACCTTTTCCCCGTCCCAAATCACCGCCTTTGTAGTGCGGGAGCCAACGTCGATTCCCATTGTGTATTTCGCGCTCCCGGTATCCTTTTTACCAGCCTTTATCATAGCGGGAATTAATACCTTTCTTAATCATTAGTTCTAGCCTCCGCGCATCAGCTTTAATGGGAACCTCACAACCAGTCGAGAGCACGAATCCTTTAGCGTTGCCGAGGCCGCAATTGATAATTTCGTTAGTGGATTCCCCAATATCCGTCTCGCTGGAATCGAGTAGAGTGTTGGGGGGGAGATTTCCCACCAGCCTCACCTTTTCCCCCATCGCCGACGATACTTCCGCCACACCCGCCTGGTCGAAGCTGAACAAATCCGTTCCGGTGGCGGGAATCAGGTCCAGCAAGCGTGTGGTGTCGCCGCAGATATGCAGGGTGATATCCAGGTCGAAACGATGCAGGTATTTAATGAGCTTCGCTTCGTAGGGCAGGGCGAATTCAGAGTAAGTTTTACGCGAAATGACGCTGCCTGAAGCCAGGGGATCCACTAAAACCGGAAGCGCTCCGGCGAGGATGCACTCGTCGCAGAAAGCGACCGCAGCCTGCAGGGATATTTCCAGTAACGAAAGCGCCGCTTCCGGATTCAGCACCGTGTCCATCAGGAAAGCTTCCACACCTCTTAATCCGGCGGCAGTAGTAAAGGGCGCGGGGATGTAGGCGAAGATGGGGAGGGTGTCCCCGCAGAAGCGGTACATCCGGTCGATGGATTCCAAATACACCGGGAGCCGGCCGTCAACCGCCGGATTGGGAATTCTCAGGGACTCGATTTGCGCCGGGTCGTCAATCACCGGCTTGTCGAGGATAGGGACATCGAACTCCCGCAGGTGATACTTGCTCCCTATCGCCTCCGCGATTATCCCCACATCGGTGAAGACCGAGAGCCCGTCGTGGGCATACTTGCGCTGGGCGGCGATTTGCGCCTCAGCCAGGATTTTGCCGTCGGTACAGTACTTTATCAGGTCGCAGCCGTGAACCGCGGCGGCGTGCGAAGTCACCAGCGGGTAAACCGGCGGGCGGTCGGGGAATTCATCTATCAGTAAAAGTCCCCACCTTTCGCGGGGATTCATCTCACCCGGCATAACGACTCCGGCGCGCCCGCAGCGATTCCATAAACGCTTCCATCCTGGTCAGGGTCTGTGACTGCTGCAGTTTTTTCCCCGGCGCCACCACATCGAAGGCCAGAACCGGTATTCCCCGTTCCCGCAGGGCTTCGACAATGGGCGCGGTTTCATAAGGACAGTGTGTCGAACCGAATATTCCCGAAATAATTGCGCCCTCCGCCTTGCCGCGTCTCACCTGTTCCAGGATGAGGTTTACTCGGAAATCAGAGGAACCCATCAGGGAAGCCCGGATGTGGTTCTCGGCTAAAATTTCGAAAGGGTCGCCTTCGGCGCTGAAAGGTTCTGCGGTTTGGTTTATCACATATTCGGAGCCCACTACCCTTCCCCCCAAATTTTCGGCATAATTCAGCAGCAGCGCGTCCGCCGGGGGGGTAATCCACGCCAGCCGGTATTTCTGTCCGGGATAGCCGGTTCCGCTTTCCACACGCCGGGTCATCTCCTCGTTTATTTCCTCCAAAACCGGCAGGCATTCCTCTATGTCGCCGTAGTAAGATAGCGCGGCGAACTCGACATTCATCATTTCCGCTGCGCCCATCGGATTTCTTTTCGAGACGGCGCACAACCTTTTCATATTCTGAATCAAGCCCCGGAGGCGGTTCACCTTTTCGATTGTGGCGAAAAACCGCTGTTCGGAGAAATCTACGCCGGTTAAATCCTCCAGCTTACGTGTGATCTGAATATACTGGTTCTTGAGGAAACGGATGAGTTTTTCCTTATCGCCGCCGGTATCGTTTCTCAATGGCAATTCAAAATACCGGATTTCATTGCCTAAAAATCCGGCTTCACTGATGACCGCCGCCATATCGTCGCAGGTGGCGCCCACCGTTGCAATCGAGATTTCCGGCTGTGGGAAATAAGCCTTTTTCGAAAACGCCCCCAGAGCCGCCCTCACAAAACAGCAGTCGTCGCCCAGCCCGAAAGCCGCTGCTTCATCGAATAACACCCGGCTCTCCATCAGGAACGGCGTCCACCAAAGGCAGTCGGGATAGAACGCAATTAAATCGGGGAACGAGTATAGCAGGGGCGTCACCGCCCCCAAATCCCCCATCACCGCTGCGACCTTCATTCCCGCCTGGCGGGCGCGGTAAATCCGCTCCCCTTCGCTGAGGACGAAGCCCCAGAGCCTGAGCGCCGCCGGTGAATTGTCGAATTTCAACTTACGCAGCAGGCGATTGCCGTAAACCGCGTGAGTGGAAGGCGGGAACAGATACTGCGACCATTCCGCCTCCGGCAGGTGGCGGTAATAGCGGGTCTGCTCAACCGCTTCATCGGAGATGGTGTTGAAGAGTTCGTGCCACTCCCGGTAGTCTATTTGGCGGGGCTCGTTCACAGCGCCGCCTCCGCGCGCTTCCGATGTTTCAGCATTTCAACGAAGGCGCCCACTCTGGTGCGAAAACTTCCCACCGCCGGGGAGGTGAAATCGTCGTCGACCTGCAGGAAGGGATATTCGGCGAACTCCGTTTTCATCCGCTTAGCGTTCAAATCCCAGGGGTGGCAGTATTTCAGGGTGAGATAGACGATGCCGTCGATTTTCCTTGAAGCGGCGAGTTCCCTGATGTAATCGATTAGTGGATGAATCGGTCTCCGGTGCGGGCAAAGGTTTTCTTCTACATAGGCACGGTACAGCGCTTTTAGCGGGTTGTCAGTCTTCGCGACTATCGAATGGAAAGCTCTGTCTCCCAGGCAGGTCACATCGGCGGTTATTACCGCGTTTCGCTCTTCAATCGCCGCCGTTTCCCATATTCCCGGAATACTGCCCGCCAGCATTAAACGGATGTTATCGCCGTTATTAACCGGTGATTGGTTCAGACCTTCGAGGAATTCCATCAGCATTTCCGGGTGACAGGGGGAGGCGGCGAGCCGGTGAAGCAGGGAGGCGGAGATTATTCCCTGGGTACGCATTTCGGACACCTTCCCTTTCAGCCGGTTCCGCGCGGAAATCGCCGACTCAATCTTGCTGACATCGATACTGTTACCGATAATATCAGCGAGTTCTTCAAAAGCCCGCATCATCTCGCTGAAAAAGTAATCCCCCTCCGTGTCCCAGGTTCGCGGCGCGCCAAACAGGATAATAGGTATCCCCAGCCGGCTGCGCAGGGTGTCGGTCAATCGGCGCATTTGGTCGCAGCAGGCGCCACCGATGACAGCTCTCAGATTTGGGTAATGCCATTCTTTTAGCAATGAAGGGAGCATACGGCAGAATGAGCACCCGTCAGGCCTAATCCCGCCGAAATCGTAGATGTCGAATCCATCGCGGGGCGCGATTCTTAAAGGGACCGCCTCTAACGCTTCTATCAACTCCACCTGAACGCGTAGGCAAAGATACCCTATCAACGGAGTTCCCTCGCTCTGCTTTCGGGCGATGAAGTCTTCCTCTAATCTATCCAGGGTCATTTCCGGAGAGGTTCGGTTGGAGGTGTTACGCTGCAAATTCCAGCCCCATCAACCTGTGCGCTCCAGCGACTGCCTCTCTGGCGTCTTTACCGTAGAAATCCGCGCCGATGGAACGGGCGAAATCGGAGTTTAAAGGCGCTCCGCCCACCATTATCCTCTTCTCAGGGTAAGTGTTCTTAACCTTGGCGACAATTTCCTTCATACTCTCCATCGTTGTCGTCATAAGTGTGGAAAGAGCTACAATCGACACTTCCGCATCGGCGGCGAGAGATTGGAGAAGAGTGTCTGCCGAAGCGTTTTTTCCCGCATCGATGATTTTAAAACCGGAAGCTTCGAGCAGCAGCTTTACGATGTTCTTGCCGATATCGTGAAAATCTCCTGCAACCACGCCGATTACAATCGTCCCTTTGCTTCTGATGCTTCCTTCAACCACACTGTCCTTCAAAATATTGAATCCTTTATACATAGTCTGCGCGCAGACCAATACTTCAGGGACGAAATACTCCTTGGCGGCGAACAGCTTTCCCACTTCGTTCATCCCCGCAGCGAGGCCCTGCTCAATCGCTTCCTCGGCGGGTATTCCCCTCTCGATGACGGATTGAGCGAGCCTGGTTACTTCATCCGAATCCATTTTTACCACGGCTTCAGCCAGCCCGCGGTAGATATTTTTATACATATAGATTCCTTGCTATCGAGATATATTCGTTTGTGTTCGAGTCGGGATCGTATTCGGTACCGACATCCTGAATCAGCCTTTTATGTCATCCCGGTCAATCGCTGAGCAGAATCACTGCGGAAATCGCGCATAGTATCCCCAGTACTTTCTTGATAGTAATCGGTTCCGCCAGGAAAATGAAGGCTAAGATTGAAGCCAGCGCCACATAGAGCGAGGTCACCGGGATAACGGTAGTGGCTGAACCCTTGGAAATCGCGATGAAGAAATAGACATACCCCAGCGTCACCGCGATTCCGGCTAAAAGCGCCGCAAGATGATACTTGTCATGACCAAAGGCGATGCCCTTGTAACCGACAAGCGCTATCACGATGGTGCAAATCCCAAAGTAGAGCAGCATCGTCTGCCAGGAGACCTTATCGGAGCCGACTTTGGTTAAAAATCCCCACAATCCCCAGAATAACAGGGCGAGGAGGGAAGGTTTAAGCCACCCTCCACCGTTAATTATATCCATTGAGCCAGGTTTCTATTTTTGTTAAAAGGTTGTCGGTGTATCAGGTTTTTACTATAATTCTGTTAGATTTTGCAGGGGCGTTCAACTGAACGCCCCTACTGAATTGCCTTAAGACAGCATTAATGCTGAGTGTGATAAAATGGCATCGATTCTATTTTTGTTTACGCCTTTTTCGCGATGAAACGGCCCCGCCCCATTTTCCCTTCATGGGATTTTTCACCCATAAAAGCCATCTCCCCGCCCATCGCTTTGAACAGCTCCAGGTCGTCCCCGATAATCTTCAGGGCGTCGTAGGTGAATTGGTCTACGAGCATTTTGATATAGAAATCGACATATTCGGCGAACTCGTGAGTAAGGTCGGCGCTTTCCAGGATTTGGAAACCGTTCTCTTTCAATAGTTTTTCATAGCCAATTTGGTTTTCCATATAGGGAAATTTCATAAAGGTGTTGATGCGCTCGGCTTCAGCTTCCGACAGCCCCGCAGGTCCCTCAATCCAGTCGGTGAAGGCTATAGTTCCGCCCGGTTTCAACACCCGCGCCGCCTCTTCGATGAGTCGCCCCTTATTCGCCAGATAGCACCAGGTGTCTTCCCCCCAGACGAAATCGAACTCTTCGTCCCCTGCCAGGATGCTCAGCGATAAATCCCCTTCGCGAAATTCGATTTTATCCCCCAGTCCTTCAGCGGCGGCGCGCTCCTTAGCCCAGTTCAGCATCTTGGGGGTAGCGTCCTGTCCCACCATTGAGACGCCGAAGTTCTTCACCAGGAACCTGCAGCCCGCTCCCAGCGCGCTGCAGCAGTCGAGGCCGTGCCACCCCGCCTGGATACCGGCGTTTTGCGCCAGCGCCATACTTGATTTAAAACCTCCGACGTGGATTTGTTCCCCCATAATCAGCTCCCATAGCAGACCTTCCGGCCCGCTGTAAACCGCCTGCACGTCTTCTAACGTGATGTGCTCCAACTTCTTCATTTGCCACTCCTTTTCTGAGATGGATTATGATTGTTTGGTTTGATGGAGATACAGTCAAGCTGTATGTGCGGAATTAACGGGATTTATGAAGGGAAGCCATTTCGGAGGATAATTGAGGTTTAGGGGATTGGGGCTGTTCCAGCCGTACCTGACAGGCTCGAAACCTAAATGAACCCTGCGCGAGGCATCCCTCTGATAAATCCTTGGTGCCAGCTACACTGGTCGAGAGAATTGCCTCAAGTGAAAATGATTATTTTTAACATTGTTCCCTGCAGGTTTATGGTATTAGGTTCTATCAATGGTAGAATTCACCTTGAAATTGAGCTAATATAGTTAATTGTTGATAAATTTTCAACATCTTTAGGGAAAATTATCTGAATTTTAACATTCTTTCTATAAATTTTGTGTGAAACTGAAAATATGAATTACGAGTTTTCCTATTTTTAATGGAGTCGGTAGGCTGTTGTCAATTATAGTCCACGATGGTTCACTTATGACAAGCTATATTTGATAAAATCGTAACAAATGGTTAAATTAAATATAAATAGGTTGAATTTAATGCAATTAACGAACTGACTTCTAATATGAGTATCACTTTTAGTTTATGAAGTACCTACTCAATTTGTCATTCCCACAATCCCGATAAATCGGGAGTCGGGAATCTGCGCCTCAATATACCTGCTGTCAGATTCCAGATAAGCTGGAATGACAGCAGAGTCAAGGCTAACTTCATAGACTAAAGTATTATAAATATGAAGAATATGCCCTGGATTTCGTTATGCTCCGCATCCTATTCATTTGCACCGGCAACTCTGGCCGCAGCGCAATAGCCGCTTCCTTCGCCAAGGACTATGCCCCCAAAAACGCTGAATTTCTCTGCGCCGGCGATAGAAAGGTTAGCGTTAAACCGCTGAGCAAGAATGTGATGGAGGAAATCGGACATTATATACCTGACTGTGTAGATTGCACCCTGGATGACATAAAATACTCGCAATTCGATGTGGTAATCACCCTGTGCAATCAAGCCCGGGAAATCTGTCCCGTATTTCCCGGCGCTCCGGCTCAGATTCACTGGCCCCTGAGCGATCCTAAGGATACGGCGGGGGATTACAGCCTGGATTCACAATTGCAGAGTTTCCGCCAGCTTCGCGACGACATTCAGAGGCGGGTGGAATCGCTCTTCAATCACGGCTTCTTAGAGGCGGTGACGCAGGTTCGTATCACCTTCGAAGCTTTGCTCGAGAACCTCACCGACGGCGTTTTGGCGCATGATTTGGAAAGACGCATCTTCTATTTCAACAAGGCGGCGCAGCGCATCACCGGATTCGATTATTCCGAGGTGGTGGGAAGGGACTGCCACGAGGTTTTTCCTGGAAAAATCTGCGGCGGCGACTGCTCCTTCTGCGAGAACGGGCAGGAACACCTTTCACGGCTGAAATATCCCCAATTCTTCATCCGACGGGACGGCGACCGCCGGGATTTGGAAATGTCGGTGGTGACCATCAATACGGTAGCGGATGAAGTAATCGGCGCTTTGGTGGTTTTCCGGGACCAGACGGAAATGGTGCATATGCGGAGGAAACTGGAGGAGAGCCGAGGCTTCCACGGCATCATCGGACGCCACATCTCGATGCAGAAGGTGTTCGATTCCATCATCGAATTAGCGGAGGTGAACGCGCCCATCCTGATTCATGGTGAAAGCGGCACCGGTAAGGAGATGGTGGCGCTTGCGCTCCATGAGTTAAGTTCCCGGGCTTCAGCCCCTTTTGTTCCGGTCAACTGCGGAGCCCTCCCCGAAGGCACACTTGAGAGTGAGCTGTTCGGGCACGTGCGTGGCGCCTTCACCGGCGCTATCCGGGATAAGAAGGGCAGATTCGAGCTGGCGGAAGGGGGGACTATTTTCCTGGATGAAATCGGGGAGATTTCCCCCGCGATGCAGGTCAAACTACTGCGGGTCATCCAGGAAAAGAACTTTGTCCCTGTAGGCGGCGAAAAGCAGATTGAGATGAACGCGCGTATCATCTGCGCTACCAACAAAGACCTGAGGATGCTGACCAAGCAGGGGCTTTTCCGCGAAGATTTATTCTACCGCCTGGCGGTGGTGCCCATCAGCCTCCCTCCGCTGCGGGAGCGCCGCAGCGACATCCCCTTGCTGGTCGATTACTTCCTGGACCGGTTCTCCTCGGACACCGGGAAGAACATCAGGAAAATCACCTCGGGAGCGATCGATATCCTCAAGAAATACCGCTGGCCCGGCAATGTCAGGGAACTGCGGAACGCGATTCAATTCGGTATTATCAAATGCCGCTCCGATACCCTCGATGTTTCACACCTTCCTCCGGAAACTTTCGGAGCCAGCGACAGGTTCGCCGCCTCCAAACCCGGCAGGCATCCTAAACTCAACAAGCAGATGGTGGAGGAAGCATTGGAGCAAGCCGGGGGTAACAAAGCCAAAGCCGCCAGGCTTTTAGGCGTGAGCCGAACCACGCTTTACCGTTTTATCGATAGTATGAGATTGTAACTTGTTACAATTGTGTAACTATATTATTTGAGAACACATTGTGCCTTCGACTTTATCCCGAATTATACCA
>CAYQZD010000090.1:0-232 GCA_964421875.1 uncultured bacterium | reverse complement strand
TATTTAATTTAAATATATACAAAGTATTATATCTGTAATAATCATTCGGATTATTTGTCTCATAAAAACTGTCCTCTTGTTATTACCGTCCAAGTGTAACGAATAATCTTCTAAGTGTCACACCTTTCTTCTCGTATCCTTTTTCTATATATTATTAATTATCAGTAACATATATTTTGACCGGGATATTGTTAATTTTCGGCACAACTGTTGCATTATTAAGTCGAGAACA
>CAYQZD010000089.1:0-15426 GCA_964421875.1 uncultured bacterium | reverse complement strand
TGCGGATTCTCTATAACCTTGCTAACAAGGGATTCGACCAGGACCCCTCCGACCCTTCCCCCACCACCCCTTCCGGCGCTATTCCGGTTTACAAAAAGTCCAACAAGAAGAAGCGGAAAAAGAAACCGGGGCGGAAAAAGGGGCATCCGGGAAAGTCCCGCAAAGTTCCCGACCATATCGATGAATATAAAGAGCATTCACTGGAAGTCTGTCCCCATTGCCAAACCCCGCTGAAGCAGCCGGTGGAAAGCCGCAAGCGTTATGTGGAAGAGATCCCTCCGGTGAAACCGGTAGTCACCGAACACACCATCCATCGCTATTGGTGTCCTGGCTGCAGGAAGATTGTGGAGCCGGTCTTCAGCGAAGCCATGCCCCACGACAACATCGGTATTAGGGTCTATATTCTCACCGCCTGGCTGCATTATGCTGTGGGAAGCAGCGTGGGCAGCCTGGTGAAGACACTGAACTACCTGTTCCATTACCAGCTCACCCCCGGCGCCTTGACTCAAGGGTGGCAGCGGCTGGCGGAAAAGCTCAAACCGGAATACGACAGCATCGGTGAAAGGGCAAAGAGCAGCGCGGTTCTCAACGCCGATGAAACTGGTTGGCGTATAAACGGGGTCACCCATTGGCTCTGGTGTTTCAGCAGCCAGGAGGTCTGTTATTACATCATCGACCGCTCGCGGGGCTCCCCAGTGGTGTTGAAATTTCTGGGTGAATTCTTCCGGGGCATCCTGATTTGCGACTTTTGGGGCGCATACAACAAGATTTCAGTCCTGGCGAAGCAGCGATGTCTCTTTCACCTGTTCACCGAACTGCTCAAGGTGGACAAACGGAATCACTCCGCCCAGTGGAAGGAGTTTCGCAAGACCCTCTCCCGCATCCTAAAACGGGCGGTAAGACTGTCAAATGAAAAAGCGGAAATCGCCCCGGAACAGTTCCAGCGCCGCCGGAAAAGCATCTTTAAACAATTCGGGAGACTAATCTACGCCCCATATTCGGATGCAGACTGCCTCCGGCTCTGCAAACGGCTGAAAAGGCATCGGATGGAGATTTTCACCTTTCTCGACCATGAAGAGGTCAGTCCCTACAACAATCACGCTGAACGGCAGATGCGCAAACCGGTGATCGCCCGCAGGATTATTCAGCAGAATCGTTCTGACAAAGGGGCGGAGACGCAGGCGATTTTGATGTCCATCTTCCGCACCGCGGAACTGCAAAAGCAAAACCCTATAAGCGCGGTTGAAGCTATGATAAAGAACAGAATATTGAATAAAACCATAACTGCGGAAATAAATACCAAAGCAGCCTGAACTTCAGAAAGCTAAAGTCTTACAATTTATTATATTACAACCTGTTAGTGTAGTGTTTTATTGTATTTGGATTTAACCTGACAGGTTAGACATGAAATTTGTAATCGAAAGATCCAACGAGGCTCTTTTCAGCCATTCCGGATTGGCTTTGGTCGGTTCGCTGCTCAAAGAATCCGGCTTGGCGCCGCTGATCGACCAAATCGCCCCCAAAAAGATCCGCTGTCGATGTTTACCCTTCCAGCGATGTCGCAAATTCGATGGTCGGCCTATTATCTATGGCTAAAACCGATTTTGACGATATCATCCCTTTCTGCAAAGACAGGTTCTTGGTCAGGGCTCTGGACTTGAGCCGGAAAAAAGCCCCCTCCTCCCCTACCATCCAGCAACGACTGGACGCTGGTGTCGCCGATGTACATTGCGGGCCGGCGGCGGACCGCTTCGAGGCCTTTCAGACCTGGATTTTATCGGCGCTGTAACGGGTTTCGACAGTAGTCATAATTAAGCTTCAAGATATTATGTATGTCGATATAATACAATTATTTAAAGTGTCGGTTTTCAATCATATCGATATAAGGATTTTTCGACTAAAAGTCAAAAAATGGAGGGAGTTTAGGGGGGAACAATTTACAAGTAACAAGTATCAAGTAACAAGTCCCTCCCCTCTAATCCCCCCCTTTTTTTTGAACCGCTGATTATGGTTGATGAACGCTGATTGCGCTGATGAATTGCACGTGTACAGATGGACAAGTCCGCCCTTTAATTCCCTCCCTTTAAGTCAGAAAGTCGGCAAGTCTTCAGGTCGGCAAATCCCCTACTCTTAAATCTCCCCTCATTCTTCTCCAAATCCAAGAAAACTTGTCGGTTTTAAATAAGCCGACCTACTACTATCCACCAAACCTATAGAGTCTTCATAATCGATTATTATCACAGTCCCCTATCCTTCTCCATCCTTTAAACCAGCAGCCGGTTTATTTGACTTTTTAACCGAAATAAAATATATTGCATAAACCCTCATTCGAGGGTCTCTTTCGCGACCACGCGCAACTTAAGTTGAAAATTCACGGCTCGCGTATTAACGCTGCCGCTATTTTCAAAATAAATGCAGAAAATCAGGGATGACGGGTATATTATGTTCATATCTCAAGCATCTCCCTGTATAGTTAATTAACCTACACCAAAGACCAAAGAAGTAATAATAATTTGAGAATCATCATCACCGGCGGAGCCGGTTTCATCGGCTCCCATCTCGCAGACAGACTACTATCAGAAGGCAATGAAATTATCTGTATCGATAATCTTTGCACCGGAAGTGTGGCTAATATCAGTCACATTCGAGACCCAAAGTTCACCTTTATCCACTATGATGTAACCAATTACCTTTTCATCGAGGGGGAGGTGGATTTCATCCTGCACTTCGCCAGCCCCGCCAGTCCCATCGACTATCTTAAGATGCCCATCCAGACCTTGAAGGTCGGTTCGCTGGGCACTCATAAAGCGCTGGGGCTGGCCAAGGCGAAGAAAGCCGGATTTCTGCTGGCTTCCACTTCGGAAGTTTACGGCGACCCGTTGGTCAATCCCCAGGATGAAGGTTATTGGGGCAACGTCAATCCTATCGGTCCCCGAGGGGTTTATGACGAAGCCAAGCGTTTCGCCGAAGCTTTGACAATGGCTTACCACCGCTATCATGGCGTCGATACCCGGATAGTGCGGATATTCAACACCTTTGGTCCTAGGATGCGCCGGGATGACGGTCGGGTAGTCCCGACCATGCTCTGTCAAGCCATAAGAGGGGAAAAACTTTCTATCTACGGCGACGGCACACAGACCCGCTCCTTTTGCTACATTTCAGATATGATTGAGGGTATTGTCCGCGTGATGCACTCATCCCTGAATGAACCGGTCAATCTGGGTAATCCCCGAGAACTTTCGATCAAAAAATTTGCGGAAATGGTGTGCCAACTCAATGGAAACTGCCCCGGATATGAGTTCAATCCGCTGCCCACCGACGACCCCAAGGTCCGCAGGCCCGATATCAGCCGCGCCAAGGAAGAGCTGGGATGGCAGCCGGAGGTTCCCCTCGAAGAAGGTCTGAAAACAACCTTGGAATATTTTAAATCCGATATATAGCAAACCCTCACAGAGGGTTTTGGTCGCGACCATCTACAACGAGGAATGAAAATTATCGGCTCGCGTTTTAACGCTGCCGCTATTTTCAGATTAGTAGAATGGGTTGGTGAGATTAAGAAACGGGCTGTCGGCAGTCCACTGACGATTGCTGTTGACGTAACACTTTAGCTTTTTGATGTCACAATCAAGACGGTTATTCCGGCGCAACCGGAATCCCTCTGAAAAGAAAGATCATCCGTACGGCTGATGACGCTTGAACTTCAAATCAGTAAAGTGTGACCTATTGACCTTTAACCAATCATAAGTTTATAATTATAACAGACTGCGTTATGAAGGGTATCATTCTCGCGGGTGGATTGGGCACCAGACTCCATCCCCTGACAAAAATCACAAACAAACACCTCCTGCCTGTCTATGACCGGCCTATGATTTACTATCCAATTGAGACTCTGGTTCAAGCGGGCATCACCGACATCACCCTGGTAACAGGTGGTAATTTTGCCGGGCATTTCCTCAGCCTTCTGGCTAACGGGAAGGAATTCGGTCTTTCGCACATCAACTACGTTTACCAGGAGGGTGAAGGCGGTATTGCGGAAGCTCTGGGCCTTTGCCGCTATTTCACCGACGACCAGCCGGTGGCGGTGATATTGGGAGACAACGTTCTGGAACAGAGCATCGCCCCTGCGGTGGAAGCTTATCGTAAGCAGGGCAAGGGCGCTAAAATCCTATTGAAGGAAGTCCCTGATCCTGAGAGGTTCGGAGTGGCTACCCTTGAAGGCGACAAGGTGGTTAAAATCACAGAAAAACCGCGCCGCCCCGAATCCAATCTGGCGGTTATCGGCGTCTATATGTACGATAATCGCGTATTCGATATCATTTCCACCCTTAAACCCTCTGACCGAGGAGAATTGGAGATTACCGACGTCAACAACCGCTACATCGAATTGGGTGAGATGACCTATGAGATTGTTCAGGGGGGGTGGACGGACGCCGGGACCTTCGATTCCTTATATCGCGCCAGCAGCTTGATTGCGCAAAAGAGGGGAGAATAGGTTGATACCTCAAGATGACTAAATTCCAGCGGATTATGGTTACGGGCTGTAAAGGCCTTTTGGGCTCTGAATTCTGCCGGATGCTGGAGGGGCAGGATTTCCGGGGAATCGACCTGCCCGAAGTGGATATCACCGACCGGGTCAAGCTTCGTCAGGAGGTTTTAGGTTACGCTCCGAACCTGGTGATTCACTGCGCCGCCTACACCAAGGTCGACCAGGCTGAATCCGAACCCGAACTGGCTTTTAAGACTAACGCACTGGCTACCCGCTGGCTGGCGGAGGTTTGCTCAGAGATCGGCGCCGTGATGGTTTATTTCAGCACCGACTACGTTTTCTGCGATACTCCAGGGGCGTCTCCCAGAACCGAATTCGATTTTCCCGCTCCCCGAGGAGTATATGCTCGGTCGAAATTTGCGGGCGAAACTGAAGTCCGCGCCTTTCTGCCCGCTAAGCATTACATCATCCGCACTTCCTGGCTCTATGGTAAAGGCGGGAAAAACTTTGTGGAAGCCATCATCCGGCTGGCGCGGGATAAACCTTTCCTCACCGTGATAAATGATCAGATTGGTTCCCCTACCTACGCACCCGATTTAGCTTCGGAAATCCTGCGGCTGGTGGAGAACGGCGCGTTTGGAACCTATCACATCACCGGGAACGGGACCTGCTCCTGGTATCAATTTGCCCGGGAAATTTTAAAGCTTGCGGGAATCGATACTAAAGTCTTTCCCATATCGACAGTTGAATTCGGCGCTCTATCTCCCCGTCCCGCCTATTCCGTTCTCGACCATTTCGCCTTGCGAGAAACGGTCGGCGACAACATGCCCCATTGGAAGGATAGTTTAAAGAGACACTTAAAAGAAACTTAAAGTATTGGATAAAGTTTAAAGAGTAAACTAAAGGTAGAAATATATTATGATTGAAGGTGTTAACTTTAAAAAACTCCGTGTTATCCCGGACGAAAGAGGCCGTTTGATGGAAATCCTCCGCTCCGACGACCCCGACTTCAATAAATTCGGGCAGGCCTATATCACCACCAACTACCCCGGCGTGGTTAAAGCCTGGCACTGGCACAAACTTCAGTGGGACAACGTGGCCTGTATCAAGGGTATGATTAAAATGGTCCTCTACGATAGAAGGGACGACTCCCCCACTCGAGGTCAGCTCCAGGAATTCTTTATCGGTGAACATCAGCCTGCTCTGGTCACCATTCCCCCTGGTGTGTGTCACGGGTGGAAATGTATTTCGGAGTCCGAATCGGTTGTGGTCAACCTCCCCACTGAACTTTTCGACTATAAGAATCCCGATGAGAACCGCCTCCCCTTCGATACAGAAGAAATCCCCTATGACTGGGATATTGTGATGAAATAAAACGATAGAGACAGTTATTTTATGCTTGACTTCAAACACATTCTCGTAACCGGCGGCGCTGGTTTTATCGGCTCAAATTTTTGCCGGTATATTATGAATAAATACCCGGACCTTAAGGTCACGGTTCTTGACGCCTTGACCTATGCCGGCAATCCGGAGAATTTCCGCGACCTCCAAAGCGACAGCCGCTTCACTTTCGTTCATGGCGACATCCGAGACCAGGGGAAAGTGGAGCCTTTGATGGAACAGGTCGACGGTGTGGTCAATTTCGCGGCTGAAACGCATGTGGATCGATCCTTATACTTCGCCGGAGATTTTGTGGAAACCGACGTACTGGGAACCTTTGTGCTGCTGGAAGCGGCCCGCAAACAGGGCGTCAAGCGTTTCCTCCATATCTCCACTGACGAAGTTTACGGCTCCATCGAGGAAGGAACCTTCAAGGAACCCGACCCGGTCAATCCCTCCAGCCCCTACAGCGCTTCCAAGGGCGGAGCGGACCTGTTGGTGAATTCATACTGGGTGACCTACGGTCTCCCTACTCTTATCACCAGGTCTTCGAACAATTTTGGGCCATATCAATATCCGGAAAAACTGATTCCCCTTTTCATCACCAACGCTGTCGACGACCAGCCCCTTCCTCTTTACGGAGACGGGCTGAATGTTCGTGACTGGATTTATGTAATCGACAACTGCGCCGGCCTGGATGTCGTCCTGCGCCAGGGCGAGCCGGGCGAGATCTACAACATCGGAGGTGACAACGAGCGGACCAATCTCGAGATTACCGGGTTGATTCTCAAGCTGATGGACAAGCCCGAATCTTTGATAAAACGAGTCAGCGACCGTCCCGGCCACGACCGCAGGTATTCCATCGCTTCCGACAAAATCACAGGTTTGGGATGGAGACGGAGCGCCTCCTTCGAAAACGCAATGGCTTTGACTGTCGATTGGTATCTGAAAAACGAATCCTGGTGGAGACCTTTGAAGGACGCCAAATTCAAGGAATACTACCGCCTTCATTACGGAAAAGATCTAAAATCCTGAATGTATTCTTCAGAACAAGCAACGAGAAACGATTAACCAGTAACGAGAATGCCCAATTTCAATCATAAGAATCCATTGATGTTATTTTCCGCCGCCGGAGTGGTTATAATCATCATTATCATCGCTTTGCTCACCGGCGAAGATTCCGCCGACCTTCCCTCCGCCGAGGTTCAATACGGCGATTTTCTGATAGATCTCACTTCCACCGGCGAGGTTAAGGCTGCGAATTCCATCAATATCTCCGCTCCCAGGGTTCGCACTAATCTTCAGATTGTCAAAATCGTCTCTGAAGGAACCATCGTCGACTCAGGGGATTTTCTGCTTCAATTCGACACCAACGATATTCAGAAAACCATCGACGATAAACAGTCCGAGCTGGAAATTGCGCAAGCTAACCTGGAGAAGAGCATAGCCTCGATGGAAGCCAATATGGCGCAGATGAAGTCTTCTCTGGAAAACACCCTCGCCTCCTACGAATTGGCCAAGCTGCGCCTGGAACAGATGGCCTTTGAAGCCGATGTCAAGGTTCAGGAGGAGCGGCTCCGTTTCAAGCAAGCCGAAATCAACCTGGAGCAGACCAAAGCTAAAATCGAGTCCCAGAAGAAGATGGACGCCGCCGAACTGACCACTTTGAATCTTAAAATCCAGCAGGCTGAGGCGGATTTGGATAACTACCAGGACCAGTTTAGAAGACTCACCCGCACGGCTCCCGCTCCCGGGTTAGTGGTTTACCAGAAGATTTGGAAAGGCAGCGAGATGGAGAAAATCAAGGTTGGAGACACTCCCTGGCGGGGTCAGTCCTTGATTCAACTCCCCGACCTCTCTAAGATGCAGGTCGCGACTGAAATCAGCGAAGTAGATATCGGTAAGATGGAGAAGGGGCAGACCGTGGAGGTTAAGCTTGACGCATTTCCCGAGCCGGATTTCACGGGAATTGTGAGCGACGTCGCCTCCCTCGCCCACGAGAAATCGGGCGAAAGCGAGATTAAAGTTTTCGACGTCACTATCGACCTCGACCAGGCTGATCCCGTCCTGAAACCCGGTATGACCGCCAAGGCAAAAATCCTGATAGAAAGAATCCCCGATAAATTCTACGTCCCCATAGAATCCGTGTTTGAAAAGGACGGTAAGAAGGTTGTGTACCTCTTAAACGGTAAACCGGACGCTGTCGAGGTTGAACCGGGGAAACGAAACGATAACTTCGTCATCGTCTCCGGGAATCTGAAAGCCGGAGACCTGGTGTCGCTGGCGGACCCCTTCCGTCCTGTTGATATAGAGGGAGAAAAAACTAAAGAATCCCTAGAGACTCCCGGCGGTGAAAGCGCAGAGGAGACCGTTGTGACGGTCATCGAAGGGTGACGGAGCCTTACGAATACGAAAGGGAATTGGAATTATACAGTTAATCGAAAGTTTGGGCAAACATTAACAGCGCAACAGGAACACTGCTACCTATTGTAAATATCAGTATATTAATTACATAGCGCAGGGTGCGGAGATCCTGCGCCACGAATTTGGAAGTTTGGGAAAACATACAGATCGGCTTTGAGGGGATATTTGCTCATAAGCTTCGAGCCTTTCTCACGATGCTGGGGATTATTTTCGGCGTTGGCGCGGTAGTGGCGATGCTCTCTATCGGCGAAGGCGCGCGCAGGGAAGCTCTTAAGCAGATTGAAGTTATGGGCATCAACAACATTATCGTTCAGGACCGGGACCTCCAGGAGAAGGAGCTGGTCGCCGTCAGAGCCGGTTTTTCACCGGGACTTACCCGAAACGACGCAGAGGCCATCGAGCGAATCGTTTCCCGGGAAATAACAGCGGTCATCCCCCTCCGCCGGGATGAAGTCAACCTCCACGCCAACAGCGAGAAGATGAAAGCCTCCCTGGTTGGAACCACACCTCAATACCTGGCAGCCCATAACCTGGCGCTCCACAGCGGCCGTTTCACCGACCGGGACGACATAGCGCACAATCGTAGGGTTTGTGTCATCGGGAGCGGGGTCAAGCGCAAGCTCTTCCCTTTCATAAATCCACTTAATACGGATATAAAGATCGGTCAGAAATGGTTCACTATCGTCGGAGTAATGGAACGCAAGAATGTTTCGATGAAGGAAATCGGAGGCTACCGGATTAGAAACTACAACGAGGATGTTATCGTTCCCCTCACCGCCAGCGAGAAGTACATCGACCGGCCCGGACTTAAAAGCCCCCTGGACCAGATTGTCATCAAGCTCAAGGATGGCGCTGACATCCGCGCCTTAGCAGACCTGTTGCAGCGTATGATTGAGCGGAGGCATCACTCCCAGAACGATTTTGAGGTCATCATCCCGGAAGAACTCCTGCGGCAGAGCCAATCCA
This sequence comes from uncultured bacterium, assembly GCA_964421875.1. Classification (GTDB taxonomy): domain Bacteria; phylum Electryoneota; class Tariuqbacteria; order Tariuqbacterales; family Tariuqbacteraceae; genus CAYQZD01. The sequence continues at coordinate 6,170 of CAYQZD010000089.1, read as the reverse complement.
CTCAACGCATTTTCAATATTGTAATGGGAGCGATTGCCGGCATCTCCCTGCTTGTGGGAGGGATTGGGATAATGAATATTATGCTCTCCTCGGTGCTGGAGCGCACGCGAGAAATCGGAGTGCGCCGGGCTATGGGGGCGCGTCGTTCGGAGATTATGGGGCAATTCCTCACGGAATCCATCACCCTCTCCTTCTCCGGAGGAATTATCGGCATTATCCTCGGCATTGCCCTCGCTAAAATCATCACCTTTTACGCCGGATGGATAACCGTCGTCTCTATAATATCCGTAGTTTCAGCTTTCGGCGTCGCCGCCGGAGTGGGCTTGATTTTCGGCCTTTATCCCGCCCGCAGAGCCGCCAATTTGAATCCCATTGAAGCCTTGCGATATGAATAAAACGACCTTAAAAACCGCTTCATGGTTGCTATACACTGCCTGCGCATTAGCGCTCTTTCTCATCTTAAGCTCCGCTGCCAGCGCTGAAATTTTTTACCTTGACCTCAAAACCGCAAAAGAACTCGCGCTGAAGAACAATCCCAACATCATTCGTTCACTGATGGAGCTTCAAGCCGCCCAAGCTTCATTCGTCAGCGACAAGGCGGAACTGTTCCCTTCCCTCAAGTTGGATGTGACCGCGCCTAATTTTAGCGAGAGCCTCAGCGAACAATACGTTTACGACCCCGGCGCCGGAACCTATGGTTGGAAATGGCTTCCCACCGGCGACTTCCGATACCAGGGCTCGCTTCTGCTTCAGCAGAATCTTCCTACCGGCGGCGCTGTGGATGTTTCCACTTTTCTCTATAAGCGGGACTATTATATCGGCTCTGCCAGCGACAGCACCCAGACCGAATATTCCAGCATCATCCGTTTTGCGGTTCGCCAGCCTTTGTTGCAGCCCAATATTATCAGGCTGAGCTATCTCCGCAGTATGAATTCGCTCAAGAAAGCGGGGCTCGACCGTGAAATTGCCCTAAGAGACCTTGATTACCTGATAGCGGTTGCATTCTATGGTCTGGTGCGCGCGGACCGGAGGCTTCAGCTGGAATTGGATGATTTCAAGCGCTGGGAAAATTCCGTTGCCACCGCCCAGGATAAATTCAAAGCCGGGCTCATCCCTGAAGTTGAGGTTTTAAAGCTCAAGGTCGAACTCGCTCGCCGCGAAGGAACTTTCGCCGGTATAAAGGACTCGTATCAGAATTCGGCTGACGAACTTAAACTGATGCTGGGAATGGAACTTAATGATTCCATCTCCGTATCGCCCGGCGTAGAAAAGATCGTCGTAGATATGGGTGACCCGGTCAGGGCTGCGCAGCGCCGTCAGGAGTTGAAGAAAGCCGCCATCGACCTGCATAACGCCGAACTCACTTATAAGCAGACTAAGTCTCAGGCGGGGCTGAATGCCAGTCTTCAGGCTTATTATGATTTCAATTCCAAAGAAACCGACCTAGACCGACTCACCGATGAATATGAACAGGATCGGGGAGTAAGCTTAACCTTATCCTTCCCCCTTCTCGACTGGAGCGCCGCGCGCAAAAGAGTGGAAAACAGCCGGATAAGCCTGCGACGCAGCCGCTATGACAATACGCAGTTGATGAAGGGATTCCAGGCGGAACTGCGCCGCGCGGAGAGAGCCCTTAAATCCGCCGATTCGCGCCTAACCAGCGCCAATCTGGCAGAAGAATTGGCGGTTAAGAGCTACAACATCACCGTCGCTCGTTTCGATATCGGCGCCGCCACCGCCACCGACTTAATAGATGCGCAAATCTCCCTCAATCAAGCCAGGCACGAACTGCTCGATTCTATCATCGACTACAACATCACCGCTAAAAGATATAATACCTTGTTTTTTCCGGAACTAACCGGAGGTGAAGCCCGATGATGACACAATCCTTAGCAAAATTAGCCAATAAATGCCCCGCTCTACTCGGTCAAATAACTTATGAATTCCTGAACGAGGGTAATACCGTTCAAGCGCTTAAAACCCTGAAGAGATATCAAAAAAAATATCCCGAAGACACCTCCGGCCTTCTGCTGAAAGGAATGATACAGGAAGAGCTGGGCGAGTATGAAGAAGCGAAGGATATTTATCACCAGGTGATAGAAATCGACCCCCGCAATCTCAAAGCCCTGACCCGCTTAGCGGAGATTCAAAGACTTGAGACTCCCAATGAAGACAGTTGGCGAAAGGAACTCCTGACCTATGATCCCTTGTCCGCCCTGCCCTATAGCTCTGTCGCTAAGGAAAGAGAGGAAACAGAGATTGCGTCAACGTTAGCAGAAAGTGAGAAAGATATTTTAACTGTAGCCGGCGAGGAACCGTCGCAAATCGAAGATTCTGAGAGAACGGCTGAAACCATACTTGAACCGGAAACGGCGGCAGAAACCGAGCTGGAATCCGAAGCGGAGGCAGATACCGAGCCGGTAACTGAGCTTGAAACCGAAGATACTCCTGAATCCGATGAAATTGTCCTGGATTTTGACAAGTTAGAAAAGGAATTGGAAAACGCAATGAGCGGCGAAGAGGTTGAAGGCGAATCCGAGGATGTGACTACGGCAGAAGACAGATTGGAGGAATCGGAACCGCTTGATACCGCTAAACCTGAACTTGAATCCGCTCAAGATGAAACCCTCGAAACGCTTGAAGAACCTGAAACCGCTGCGTTAGAATCCGAACCGGCAGTTGAAGACATTACCCTTGAAGAGGAGCCTCCGGAGGATACTATCGAACCTGAAGAGGTCACGGAGCCGGAGTTTGAAGCAGAACAAAAAGACGCTGAACTCGAACCTGTATCAGACTTTAAAGAAGAAGAGGCGGCGCCGGAGATTCAGGAAGTTGAAGATTCCGAGATAATTCAGGCCGAACCTCCCCCGGAAACGCCGCCTCTTAAGCGGCAGACAGCGGCGCCGACGGTGGAAAAGCCGGTCCCTGATTTCACCGACGTTTTCATTGATTCAATCCCTGAAACCGCAGAGCCTGAGGCGGAAGATTCCACCTTGGAGGAAGCTGACTCGGTGGTCCCGGACATCGAAGTGGAGGAAACGCTGGCGGAAAAATCCGTCGATGTTCGATCCGCAGCCACGGCGGAGGAGATCGATTACGCCGCTGAACTCGAAGGATTCCCGCTTAGCGAGGAAAAGGAAGCGGATACTGCTGTTGAAGAATCCACAAGCGACACTCAAAAGCCGGAAACACCACAGATGGCGGGACCTGTCATTGAGGAGACCACTCTTGGCGAAGACATAGTTCAGCCTTCAGAAACAGCCCTGCTTGCGGAAAAGGTTACTGAGGCTGACACCAGCCAAGGAGGAATTGAGGAATTAGCCTCCCCGCAGGAACCATCCGGCGAAAAAGAAATCGATACGGTCCTTGAAGAACTCTCAGCGCTGGGTGACAAGGAAAGCGTCCGTTCATTGAATGAAGTAGAGGAATCCCGCCGCGGACAAATCCCGGATAAAGAACCGGCAAAAAAAGTGTGGGATGCCTTTCCTCCGCCCCTGGAGGAAGTGAAAATATCCCTGCCCCCCAAGCCGGATGAAACCGAAGCGGTCAAAGCGCAGGCTCCATCCCTAGAAATACCAGATATCGAAGAATTGAACAAGGTATTTCAGGAGGTGAATGAGGGCTTCGACCGGGTTTCAACACCCCCGGCGCGGAAAAGCCCCGCTGAAATCCGCACCACTACCCTAGCGGAGATATACGCCAAGCAGGGTGATTATAAGAAAGCTCTGGAGGTGTATAACGCCCTCCCTGAAGAAGAGAAGATGAGACATTCGGAGCGTATTCGGGAACTGCAGATGAAGTTTCCGTAATCGAAATAACGACTGTTGTTAGAAGACTTTCTTATAACGCGGCAATAAGGATAATTCATTATGATGAGCGCTCATGCGCCATACCAACTCCTGGCGGACCTTATCCTCATCCTGCACCTGGTTATCATTGCTTTTGTGATTTTCGGGCTGGCGCTGGTCATCGCCGGGAAGATTTTTCGGTGGTTATGGGTGCGTAACTTCTGGTTCCGGATAGTCCACATACTGGCGATTGGCGTAGTAGTGGCTCAGGCCTGGTTAGACAAACTGTGCCCGCTGACTATCTGGGAGAGTAAGCTTCGCGAGGCGGCGGGCGGCGTCTTCTACAGCGGGACTTTCATTCAGCATTGGGCGCATAAGCTGATTTATTATGACATCCCGCTGGAGGTTTTCGCTTTGATTTATACCGGATTTGGTCTGCTGGTACTGGCAGCCTTGATATTGAGTCCGCCGAGGCTGCCTTATGTTAAATCATCTTAAAGCTTTTCCTTCCCACGTTCCCGCGTTGGGATACATACAATAAAGTGATAATTATCTATAACCATATAAAACTCAAACCGAAAGGATATTATGGAATCCCGCATCAATAAACTTCGTGACAAGTTCGATGAACTGAAAATCGACGCTTTTCTCTCAAACCGTCTTTCCAATATCAGATACCTGTGCGGTTACAGCGGCTCTTCGGGGCTGCTTTTCGTTACTCGCGATAAAGCCTTCTTCCTCACCGATTTCCGCTACCAGGAACAGGTTAAGCGCCAAGTATCCGGGGCTGAATCCATCATCATCAAGAAGGATTTTTATACCGAATTCAAAGAGCGCGAGGCAATGAAGTTCACGGGCGCAATCGGCATCGAATCCCCCTTCATTACCTATGATATGCTCACTAAGATGCAGGAATCCCTGCCGGGCTGCGAATGGGTGGGCACGGAAAACATAGTCGAGGAGATCGCCTCCATTAAGGATAAAGACGAACTGGACAAAATTCTAATTGCAGTGAAAATCACCGATGATGTTTTCGCTGAAGTGGTGAAAATGGTGAAACCCGGCGTCCGCGAAGTTGACCTCGCCGCTGAAATCACATACCGCCATATTAAAAAAGGCGCGGATGGCAACAGCTTCGATCCCATCGTCGCCTCCGGCGCGAACTCCTCCCTGCCCCATGCCGGATTTTCGGAAAAGGAAATCGAAACCGGCGATTTCGTTACCTTCGATATGGGATGTATCTATCAGGGATACTGTTCCGATATGACTCGAACCGTTGTGGTCGGCGAGCCTACCGCCAAGCATCGCGAAATCTACGATATAGTTCTTAAAGCACAACTTGCCGCCATCGACGCCTGCAAAGGCGAAATGAGCGGAACCGCTCTGGACAAAGTCGCCCGCGATGTCATCAAGGACGCCGGTTACGGCGAATACTACGGTCACGGCTTGGGGCACGGTCTGGGCATCGAAGTCCACGCCCACCCCCGCGCCACTTTTGTGCTAGACCACTGGTTGAAGTCCGGGCAGGTGCTCACTATCGAACCCGGAATCTACCTTCCCGGCTGGGGCGGCGTCCGTATCGAGGACGATGTCATCATCCGGGATGATGGCTGCGAAATCCTCACGGGGACGCCGAAGGAATTATTGGTGGTTTAATTAGCCACGAATAAACACGAATGTTTTTTATTATGTTTAACGAATTAATACGGATTATCTATAATTATTCGTGTTCATTAGTGTCCATTAGTGGTTTTAAAAAATAATTAGCCATGAATAAACACGAATTCACACGACTGTTTTATATTTGTTTAACGAATTAATAAGGACTATCTATAATTATTCGTGTTCATTAGTGTCCATTAGTGGTTTCAAAAAATAATTAGCCACGAATAAACACGAATTCACACGACTGTTTTATATTTGTTTAACGAATTAATAAGGACTATCTATAATTATTCGTGTTCATTAGTGTCCATTAGTGGTTTCAAAAAATAATTAGCCACGAATAAACACGAATTCACACGAATGAAGTATTTATAATTATGGATAAAATAGTCCATAAGAAATTATCCTACGATATTGTAAATGCAGCAATGTATGTGCATAACAACCTTGGTCCGGGTTTCTTGGAAAAGGTATATGAAAATGCTCTCTGTGTCGCATTTCGAAAAAAATGTATAAACTGCCAGCAGCAGGTTTCTCTTCAGGTTGTATTTGAAAATGAAATAGTTGGAGACTATTTTGCTGATATCGTTGTTGATAACAAAATAATCCTGGAATTGAAAGCCTGTAAGGATATTGCCAATGAACACCGGGCGCAGATGATGAATTCCTTAATTCTGTGTTAAAACAAAATACCTGTTGAGTTTCTCCTGGTATCTT
>CAYQZD010000088.1:0-15480 GCA_964421875.1 uncultured bacterium | reverse complement strand
CCGCCCGCGGTTGATACGCCCGGGGCGGCGGGATCTGCTGCTATAATTCCAACACCATCATCGAAAACTGCGTATTCAAAGACAATTACGCCGAGGATGGCGGCGCTATCGGCATCCTGGTGCGGTATGGAAGCACTCAAACATATACCAATATTATCAGAAACTGCGTTATTAAAGGCAACTACGCCGCCGGAGGCGGGGGAATTTTTATTTGCGACTATTGTGTGGTTGACATCAGCGATTGCATCGTCTCAGATAATTACGGCACCTGCGGCGGAGGAATCTGTATCGGCTCGCTCTCGGAAGTCAACATCGAACGCTGCCTTATCAACGACAACATCGGTTCCTACGGCGGCGGCGGCATTAACAACATCGGCGCCACCAAAGTCTCCAACTGCGTCATCAGCAACAATACCTGCCCCGGCAACCGGGAAGGCGGCGCAGTGAGGCATTTTTTCGACCATTTGGAATTCTATAATACAATCTTCTTTGGTAACTCAGGTCCCAATATCGTATATGCCGATTCGGTGGTCGCTACCTTACATTTCAATAACTGCGACTTCTTCGACAATACCGGTCCTTTATTTGCCGGGAATATTCCTCAAGGATTGGGAATAATCAACGGCACCAACATTCGCGGCGACTCCTGCGATATGTTCCATAATATCTATCAAAATCCTATGTTTGTCTCCACCAGCGGAGATACAGCTTACCAACTGCGGGGCGATTCCCCCTGCATCGACGCCGGATTTGTCCCCGCAGGTCCGGATTCGGACGGAACCGCGCCGGACATAGGACTTTACTATTACCACCAATCGCCGCAACCGCCGCTTAATTTAGCTCTCGCCCCGGTCAATCCGCCCTTGACCGTCCCCGCCTCCGGCGGAAGTGTGGAATTCGATGTTTCCCTGAGCAATGCGGGAATTTCTGCGGTGGTGAATGTGAAGTCATTCGCCCTCCTCCCCCAGGGCAGCTACTATGGACCTGTCCTCAGCCGCCAGCGGATAAACCTGCCCGCAGGCGCTAACCTTTCCCGGCGCGTAGGGCAGAATGTGCCGGGCGGCGCTCCTGAAGGAGATTACGCCTACATCGTGTATGCGGGAAGCTCTTCAGGCGGAGCGCTTTTCGCCAATTATTTCGAATTCACCAAACTGCCGGGAAACGATGCGCTTGAGTATGACAATAGCTGGGCGGTTTACGGCTGGGACGACAATCCAGATATTTCAATTCCTAATTCTCAATTCTTAATTCTTAATTCATATCCCAATCCCTTCAACGCTTCGACAGATATCAGCTTCAAGCTTCAAGCTGCAAGCAATGTCAAACTCACAATCTACGACATCGCCGGGCGGGAAGCGGCGGTATTGGCGGAGGGATTTTATCCGGCGGGAATCCATCGGGCGGAATTCGATGGGATGGGTCTGGCGAGCGGAGTGTATTTTGCGCGGCTGCGCACTGATAACCTACAGCGGACACTGAAAATTCTTCTTGTCAAGTAGCAAAGCAGGTCGGCTTATTTAAAACCGGAATTATATCTACTATGGGATTGAGTTACTTAAGAAGGCTTTCAGACGATAGAAAACAGGAGGTTAAATATGAACAAGGTATTCTCTTCTTCTGCAGTGGTTTTGTTACTGTCACTTTATACCTTTGCCCAACCCGATACACTGTGGACCAGAGTACTTGGCGGAAACAATGATGAGTTAGGTCGGAGTGTTGTACAGGCCAACGATGGCGGGTATGTTGTTGCAGGTGGAACCGCATCTCGTGGAGGAGGTGCTTACGATGTTTGCTTGATTAAAACCGATTCCTCAGGAAATCGATTATGGTATCGAACTTATGGCGAACGAGGCGATGAAGAAGGATATTGTGTTCAACAAACAAGAGAGGGCGGATATATCATTACCGGCATGATAAGATATTATACTCATTACACTGAAGATGTCTATCTAATTAAAACCGATTCCAATGGTCATCAATTATGGAGTCAGGTTTTCGGTGGCAACCATAACCAATCCGGGAAAAGTGTTCAGCAAACTTACGATGATGGGTACATCATTGTAGGGAAAGCAACTTCCCTCACTTCAAATGATGATGTTTATTTAATAAAAACAGACAGTTCAGGTAATCAGCAATGGAGCCGTTACTATGATAGAAGCGATAGCGATGAAGGTCGTAGTGTTAAGCAAGTAAATGACGGTGGATATATTATTGCCGGGGAAACTGGTCGTTATCCCGACAAAGACGTTTATTTGATTAAAACCGACTCATTAGGTAACCAACTATGGAGTCAGACTTTCGGTGGAGACCACTACGATGTAGGCACCAGTGTTGAACAGACATTTGACGGCGGATATATCGTTACCGGCGTTACCGGACTCTACCCTGACCGGGATGCGTTCTTGATTAAAACAGACTCATTAGGTAATCAGCAATGGATCCGAACCTTCGGTGGAAGCGGACACGATTGTGGGTCCAGTGTTCAACAAACCTATGACGGTGGGTATATTATTACGGGAAGCACCACTTCTTATGGAAACGGTATTAGTGATCTCCATTTAATCAAAACCGATCCTGAGGGCTATCAGCAATGGTATCAGACTTATGGCGGAAACGATAGGGACTCTGGTTTGAGCGTTAAACAGACTATTGATGGCGGGTATATTGTCGCGGGATTAACTGTATCATATAGTATAAATGCTTATGGCGATATCTATCTAATCCGTCTTGGAAGCGAGCGATTGGTGGTTAATCTCATACCGCCTACTCCGCTTATAATTGTCCCTGCCGGCGGGGGCAGTTTTAATTTCGATGCCCAGATTATCAACAACACGAACGATATAATTTCCTTCGACGCTTGGACGGAAGTGGTGCTCCCCCGCGGAACAACATATGGTCCTCTCTTTCTGCGGGAGAATCATACGATTCTTGCTGGTCAGACTATCAATCGCACTGATATTACCCAGTATGTTCCGGGTAATGCGCCTTCGAATATTTATAGTTATATAGGCAATGTGGGTGATTTTCCGTTTTCAATCATATCCTCGGACAGCTTTCCCTTCGCCAAACTTCCCGGAGACGCTCCGCCTAATCACAACCTTGGCTGGGCAGTTTACGGCTGGGATGAGGATGAAAAATCACAAATCGCAAATCGACTATCAATAATCACAAATTTTGCCGTTTCACCCAATCCCTTCAACGCCACAGCAGTCGCGAGATTCGAGCTGCGAGTTGCGAGTCGAATCAAGCTGGCAGCTTACGACATCGCCGGGCGGGAGGTGGCGGTGTTAGCGGAGGGAATCTATCCGGCGGGGACGCACCGAGCGGTGTTCGATGGGGCGGATTTAGCGAGCGGAGTGTATTTTATAAGATTCAGCGCCGATGACCATTATCTCACAAGGAAGCTAATACTGTTGAAATAGAAAATCGACAGATTTTCCTCCGGAGTCTGCGATGCTGAGAATATCCGTCATAGCATTCTTAGCGGCGGTAGTGATAAACTGCGGCTTCGCCGCCGTCCGCCGCGTCCCCTCCCAATACCCCACGATTCAAGCGGGCATCAACGCCGCCGTAAACGGGGACACAGTATTAGTCGCCGACGGAACCTATACGGGCGCAGGTAACCGAAGCATCGACTTCCTCGGCAGAGCTATCCTGGTAACTTCTGTTAACGGATTCGAAAACTGCGTCATCGACTGCCAGGATTCGAGTCGAGGTTTCCACTTTCACTATGGTGAAACCCTTAATTCAAGGCTGAACGGTTTCACTATAAACAATGGAAACACAGTATATCAGGATAACGGCGCAGGCATTTACTGCGAAAGTTCAAGCCCCACCATCAGTAATTGCCTAATCACCAACAGCACGGCGGGCTGGGACGGGGGCGCAATATGCTGTATTTTCGGCTCCGCCGCCGTCATTAAAAACTGTATTATGACCGGAAATTCCGCTCCAAACCACCAGGGAGGCGCCATCAGCCTCGCCTACGACTGCGAAGTGAGGATTGAACGGTGCGTCATCACTGACAATAACGCTTTAAACGGAGGCGGAATATTAGTTTACAGGTCGAATGCTTCAATCATCAATTGTGTTATCTCTGATAATACTGTAACAGGTGTGGGAGGGGGAATAGAATGCTCCTCATCATCGAATACCATACTGATGAATTCAATTGTAGAAAGCAACATCAACCACGGTATCCACTTCCTGTCCGGCTCGGCTAATGCTACTATAACCTATTGTGATTTTCACCAAAACCAGGGCGGTGATTTCCAGGGAACTGTCCCCGGAGGATTGGGCGTTATCTCCACCGTGAATAATAATGGCGACCCATGCGACCAATACTTCAACATCTTCCTCGACCCTCTGTTTCAAGCCACCGCCGGAGACTCAGCCTATCGCTTTTCCATAAATTCCCCCTGCATCGACGCCGGCAATCCCTCCAGCCCTCAGGACCCCGACAGCACCTTCGCGGATATGGGAGTATTCTATTTTCACCAGAGTTCGTTGTTCATAGCGCTTGAGCTTCACAATCCTCCAATCGTTATACCGCCTGGAGGCGGATTTATCAATTTCGACCTATGCATAGGGAATACCAGTGACAGTCAGTATATTGCCGATGTTTGGTCAGAGATAACATATTCCGGCGGACGATGCTACGGACCTGTTTTATCCCGCTTTAACCTGACAGTTTTCGGGCAAGCTGTTTTCCGAAGAACAGTCACTCAGCTTGTGCCGCCTCGCTGCCCCGGCGGGAACATTACTTATATGGCAAATGTAGGATGGTATCCTGACAGCGTTCTTGACGTAGCCGGATTCGATTTTATAAAGTTATACAGCGAAGAGACGGAAGAGTCCGAAATCGGCTGGACGCACCGGTTTTGGGGTAAGGAAAAACCGGAATCCATCGATTCAAAATCAGAGGACAATGATTTTACGCTTATTGTTAGTCCCAACCCCTTCAACGCTACAACAGCTCTCAGCTTCAAGCTGCAAGCTGCAAGCAACATCAAACTGGCGGTTTATGACATCGCGGGGCGTGAAGCGGCGATGCTGGCGGAGGGATTTCATCCGGTAAGAATGCATCGAGCATTATTCGACGGGACGGATTTGCCCAGCGGGGTCTATTTCGCGCGCCTCAGCGCCGGCCAATATTATCGGACTCAAAAACTGCTTTTAATAAAATGAATTTTCTCAACTCATAAAGGAGGATACTGAAATGAGTAAAATCTCTTTAACCTTGTTAGTGATTGCGGCAATGGCTTTCAGCGCCGCTGCTACTATCCATCATGTTCCCGGTCAGTACGCCGCCATCCAGACCGCTGTCAACGCCTGCGCGCCCGGCGATACGGTAATGGTCGCCGCGGGATTCTACCAGGAAAACCTACGAATGACCGAAGGAGTGACGCTTTTAGGCGCGGGAGCCGACTGCACCACCATCGACGGCGGCGGCGTCACCGATGTGGTTTACGCCTATCAGGTGAACGATTTCCACATTGAAGGATTCACAGTGCAGAACAGCCAGCAGGGCGGCAGCACCCCGGGCAACGTGGGAGTGTTCATCAATCCCCGCTCCTCCACCGGGATTAAAGTGGTGCGTAACTGCATTGTCAAAAACAACGGCAATGGAATAGACATATGGAACGACTTTGGCGGCACCGCTTATATCGACCACAACCTTATAATCAACAACATCTACGAGGGTTTCGATCCCTACTTAGGCACGGTTTATCTCACCAATAACACCATCGCCGCTAACGGCAGAGACGGTTATCACGATTGGTCGGGCGGGGGCGCTGTCCACATCAAGAACAACATCATCGCCAACAACGGCAGGTACGGCATCTACAAGCACCGCGACACCCCGGTATTTATTTCCTACAACGATGTTTACAACAATCCCGGCGGGAACTATATGCAGGGTTACTCCGGACCTGCCACTCCCTTTACTCCCAATCCCGGCACAGGGGAAATCCAGGCTGACCCGCTCTTCGTCGGGGGAGCCACCTTCGATTATCATCTGACCTGGGCGAATTTCCCCATCCCCGACACCACAATGTCCCCCTGCATCGATTCCGGCGACCCTGCCACACCGCTTGATCCGGATTCCACCCTGGCTGATATGGGATGCTTCTATTTCGACCAGGGACCGGTTTCACCGTTAGTCATCACCTTGACGCCGCATAATCCGCCGATACTGATTCCCGCAGGCGGAGGTCAGTTGACCTTTACGGCAGCGGTGGAGAACACTTCCGGCTCGGCTATGGTCTTCGACGCCTGGTCTGAAGTGATTATCCCCAACGGCGCGACCGTGGGGCCGCTGATTCTACGGACGGGATTGCCAATTCCGGCGGGCGCGACCATTTCGCGGCAAATCACGCAGGTTGTTCCCGGAACCGCTCCTCCCGGCAATTACACCTATGTGGGTAAAGTGGGCAGCCACCCCGATTCCACCTATCATTCCCACTCCTTCCCCTTCACCAAGCTGGCGGGCGAAGCCGCCTCCCAGCAATACCGGGGCTGGGCGGTTTACGGATGGTTCGGCGATGAAGAGGCTGTCAGCAGTCGGCAGTCGGCAACCGGATTTTTTAGTTCGTCCCCGAATCCATTCAACGCTTCGACAGCTCTCAGCTTCAAGCTGCAAGCTGCAAGTAATATAAGACTCGCAATCTACGACATCGCCGGACGTGAAGTCGAGGTTCTCGCCGAAGGCTTTTATCCCGCCGGAGTGCATCAGGCGGTATGGGACGCGTCCGGGATGGCGAGCGGGGTGTATTTTGCTCGGTTCTCGGCGGAGGGGGGTGTTCATACACAGAAGCTGCTGTTAGTGAAATAATATTACACAATAAGGGCAATGTCGACCATAATTGAAGGAAAAATGAAAAAAATATTCCTGATTCTGTTTGCCGCTGCCTGCATTTTCAATATTTCAATTGCTCAGCTCGCCGGTCCCTTGAGTGGAACCTTGGGACCGGGGACTTTTACCGTTGTCGGCGGCATCTCCGTTCAAAACGGAGATTCCCTCACCATCGCGCCCGGAACCCGTTTCAACTTCACCGGATATTACGAATTCGATGTCGATGGATATCTGTACGCTGTCGGAACGGAAAACGACAGCATCACATTCCAACCGAGCGACACCTCTTTCACCTGGGGCGGGATAGATTTCAACAGCATTGCCAATAATTTCAGCAGACTGGGATACTGCCTGGTTAGAGGCGGTTACGCCTCCGGCGCTTATCCGGAAAGCAGCGGGGGCGGAATTTTATGTTACGGTTCCAGTCCGATTATTTCGAACTGCACTGTCAGCGGGAACGCGGCGGACAGCTCCGGCGGGGGTGTCGCCTGCAACGACAACTCCAATCCCACCATTACGGACTGTCTAATAAGCGGCAATTCCGCTAATCTCTACGGCGGTGGGATTTCGGTGTTTTATGGTTCCAGCCTGACTATCCGGCGCTCCACTGTCTGCGAAAATTCGTCCAGCGGCGGCGGCGGGATACTTGCTATGTACAATTCAAGTTCGGTCATCGATTGTTGTTTGATACTGGATAATTCATCGACCGGCGTCAGCGGCGGAGTTTCCTGTCATGATTCCTCCACCGCAACGATTACAAACTGCATTTTCAGCGGGAATTCGGCTGAAGTCAACACCGGCGCTTTCGGTTCTTCAAGTAATTGCACAGCGACAGTCTCCAACTGTGTTTTTAACGGGAATTATGCCGCTCGCTACGGCGGCGCGATAATCTTTAGCTGCACCTCCACCCTTAACATCGACCACAGCATTATCTGCGGCAATTCAGGAGGATTAGGCGAGGGCGGGATTGCTCTCGGTTATAATTCAGCCGGCACCATCGTCAATTGTACAATTAGTGGGAATTCCGGAACTGCATACGGCAGTGGAATCGACTGCGCTAATTCCAGTCTGAATATGATAAACACCATAGTTGAAGGCAATACAGGTCTGGGCGCCGTTCACTTCGACGAACCTACATATGTGTCGATAACTCATTGCGATTTCTTCAATAACGAACACGCTAATTTTATCGGCGATACAGTTTCGACCAGCCTGGGTTTGATAACCTCGGTCAACCTTAACGGCGACTCCTGTGATATATTTCAGAACATTTACTGCGATCCATTGTATTATTCCACCGCTGGCGATTCGGCTTTTCGATTGACCGAAAATTCCCCCTGCATCGACGCCGGCGACCCCGGCGCCCAGCTCGATCCCGATTCGACAATAGCGGATATCGGCGCGTTTTACTTTAATCACTCCAGTTATGTCATTGAACCGCCCGCAACTGCAATCCCGGAACATACAATGTTATCCGCCTTCCCCAATCCCTTCAACCAGCGTTCGCTGGTCTCCTTCAGCCTTAAGCGGGAAGGGCTAATCCGTCTGGCGGTATATGATATTCAGGGGCGGGAAGCGGCGGTGCTCGCCGAAGGCTTTTATCCCGCCGGGGCGCATCAGGCGGGATGGGATGCGTCAGGGATGGCGAGCGGGGTGTATTTTGCGCGGTTTTCAGCGGGGGAGGCGCAACGGACGGTTAAGTTGCTGTTGTTAAAATAAATATTCCGATTGGTGAAAGATACAACAATCTATAATTATCTTAGTTATGGAGGAAAAATGTACCGACATATTATCGCGGCGTTCATAGTCGTGATTATAATCTCCGGAGCGCTTTTCGGCAACGCTCCGGTCAATCCTTCGACTAAATGTCCGATGGTCAATCACAACGCGCTCAGCCCCGGAAACCCGCTGCCTGCGCCGGAAGGGCTTGGTCCTGCCTATTACCCACCCCCGGTCGATGAACCTTTGGGCGAGGTGTTTATGCTGGGCACCACCTGGTACGACATTCAGCACAACTCCACCTGCGGGCGGCAGGCGCATGTCGATTCCGAGGGTTGGATTCATGTGGTATGGATGAACGGCATCGACAACGGCGCCACGCAGCGGCACATATTCTATCAGATAATCGACCCTGCCGGGAATATCCTTTTCCCTGGAGGGACCCAGGTCGACCAGATGCCCCGCGCGGGCTACACGGACCTTGCGATGTACCCTGACAACCGCGCAATGCCCTGCTACCATCAAGGGCAGGGCGGGGCGACCAACTTCCACACTGCCCTTGCTTTCGATTACATTCCTCGCAGCGGAGCCTTCGCTGCGGTGGAACCGCCCTGGTTTTACAGCGGTGGAGTGGACCTCGAGGTCATCTGGCCTAAGGTTGCGCAAAGCCGCGACAATGCCTATCATATTCTTTCCCACGAAAATCCGCCCGACGGGACCGGTTCCGCTATCCAGCACGAGTTCTACATTCGCGGGGAGTTTAGTCCCACTACCTATACTATCACCTACCCCGACAGCCAGACCCAGCTTGGGGTGTCGATGATGATATCGCAGACTGTCGCCGCCTCGCCGGTGTCAGACCGGGTGGCGCTGGCTTACCTCGAAGTCTGGGCCACCGACCCCCTCGACACTACCCAGCACGACAATGATCTGATTCTCATTGTTTCCCCGGACGGGATTAACTGGGACTGGTCGGACACCATCAATGTCACCAACTGGATACCGCCCGATCCCGGCCTCCTGCCCGACACCCTCCTCGCCAATAAGGACACGTTGCGGGTTTATGCTGAAGTCTGCCTGTTTTTCGATTACAGCGACGTCCTTCATGCGGTTTTCACCACCGAAGGCTACTATCATTATGAAGGAACTATCACCTGGGGCAACGGCTTCATCTGGCACTGGGACGAAGTGAATCAGGTGTTTTCTATGGTTGCCAACGGCTGGTTCGACAACGGATTCTACGATCCCGGCGTGTTCAACACCTACACTACGCGCCCCCAAGCCGCCATCGATTCGACGACAGGGGACATCTATTGTATGTACCAGCGCTATTTCCAGCCCTTGGGACCGTCGGTCCAATATCCGTATCCTTACCAGGCGGGCGACACTTCGGAGTTCTCCGCGTCAGGCTGGCCTAATGGGGAAATCTGGATGACCAAATCCACCGACAACGGTTACTCCTGGGCGGAGGGTATCAACGTTTCCCGCACCCCCTCGCCCAATGCGCTGCCGGGAGACTGTATGAGCGAGCTTACTCCCAGTATGGCGCCGGATGTTTCTAACGGTTGCTGCCACATTTTTTACATCCTTGACCGTGACGCCGGGTGCGTGATTCAAACGGAGGGATCCTGGACGCTGAACGATGCGATTTACCAGCGGGTGCCGATAGATTCGATACCGGATTCGCCGCGGCTGGCTCCCTACCCTATGCACATCGATTCCACCGGGATGCCGGGACCGGGAAGCGTGGAAAATCCCGATGACAGAGGTTTGCCGCTGGAGTATGCGCTCCATCCGCCCTATCCCAATCCCTTCAATCCTGAGACCAATCTTATATTCAACTTAAAGAAACCTGGGAAAATAAGATTGGCGGTTTACGACATTTCCGGACGGGAAATCGCCCTCCTCTTTGACAGACACTATGACGCGGGCAGACATCAAGTGGAATGGGATGCGTCCATGATGCCGAGCGGGATATACTTCGCGCGGTTGCAGTCGGAAGGGTTTCAGGAGACACGGAAGCTGCTGTTGATTAAGTAGGCAGGCTTATCTAAAGCTGATAGTTTATTGTAACTATACTTTTGGAGGGCGGATCTAAATGACCCGCCCTACTCCACCTACAGTGGACATAGAATGAGAGTTTTTACAGTGTAAAAAAAGCCCCAATTAATAAACAGCAGGAGGAGGAGATGATAAAGCTATTAACAGCATTAATTGCAGCAGGGATATTATCGTTTTACGCTATTGCCCAAGCTCCGGACACGCTCTGGACCAGGATATTCGATATCGGTGAGTCGGATTATGGTAAGTGTGTTCAGCAGACAGATGACGACGGATATATTGTCTTAGGCGCTACGGGAACCGAAACTTGTCCGACTTTTTGCGATGTAATACTTATTAAGACCGATGCCGATGGAATTACCCAATGGTCTCGAATAATCGCTGATAGCAATAACGAATGGGGTGAAAGTGTTCAGCAAACAACGGATGGAGGATATATAATTACCGGAGGGACCGATTCTTATGGTCCGGGAAGCACGAGTGTCTTTCTAATAAAAACGGATTCATTAGGTAATACTGTGTGGGATAGGACCTATGGAGGATGGTCCGAGGATTTAGGCTGTTGCGTTCAACAAACCTTTGACGGCGGGTATATCATCACCGGATGGACTCAATCCTTCGGGGCGGGATTTTCTGATGTTTATTTAATAAAAACAGACACCTCAGGCAACGAAGAATGGAGCCGGACTTTCGGGGACAACTACCCGGATTTCGGTCATAGCATCCGGCAAACCCTAGACGGAGGTTATGTGATTACAGGAACTACCAGTACTGTAGGTCCTTATTATCGCCTTTATCTATTAAAGACTGATTCTCTAGGCAATGAAGAGTGGCATCGGACATTCGGGGGGAGTGGTTATGAGTGCGGTTACAGTGTTCAGCAGACCTCGGATGGAGGTTTCATAATCACCGGTTCAACTTTTGCCGACAGCTCCGGCGCTGACGTGTATTTAATTAAAACGGATTCTTCAGGAAACGAGGAATGGCATTATTCCTCTGTGATGAGTGGCTGCGATTATGGTTACTGCGTGCAGCAGACTCTGGACGGTGGATATATCGTTACCGGCGAGACATGGATAGCGTCGACACTATCCACCAATGTTTATGTAATAAAAACAGACGCTTCGGGAAATGAGGAGTGGTATCGGACTTTTGGGGGGAGTACACCAAGCACCGGCTATAGTGTCCGACAAACGGCTGATAGAGGATATATAATCGCGGGATGTACAGATACGGGTTCAGGAGATGTCTGGCTCATCCGGCTTGCGAATGAAGGAACTAACATTGATGATCTTAGGCTTAATCCTGCGGTGTTCAGTTCATTTCTTCACAATGCGCACCCCAATCCCTTTAACCAGCATTCGCTGGTCTCTTTCACTCTGGAACGGGAAGGAGTAATTAAACTGGCGGTATATGACATCGCGGGGCGGGAGGTCGCTCGGCTTGCTGTAGGTTTATATCCGGCTGGCGAGCATCAGACAGTATTCGAAGGATGGGGACTGGCGAACGGTGTGTATTTCGCGCAACTGCAAGCGGAAGGATTTCAAAAGACGCGGAAAATGCTTTTGATTAAGTAGGCTGGCTTACTCAAAGCCGACAATCCACCGTGTCGGCGGGTCTGAACGACACTAAAATAGCAAATTTAGTGGTTATGAAACCAAAAAAACCAGGAGGAAATAATGAAAAAGCTATTGGTAGCTTTTTCGGCGGCAGTAACGGTTTTGTCGATTTCCGCAATTGCACAGCCGCCCGACACCCTATGGACTCAAACCTATGGGGGAATCTATGAAGATGGATGCTACTGCGTACAGCAAACCAGCGATGGAGGTTTCATAGTTGCGGGCTACAAGACTGTTATGGGATACAGTGATTTATGGTTAATCAAAACAGATACTGCCGGTAATGTAGAACGGGAGTATACCTACGGCGGGCCCCTCAACGATTATGGCTACGGAGTTCAGCAGACCGCCGATGGAGGATATATTGCCGTTGGTTCATACCGCCATAGCGGTTCCGATTATGACGCCTGGTTGATCAAGGTCGATTCCAATGGCAGTCTGGAATGGGACCGAACTTACGGAGGAAGCGGAGGTGATGATGGCCACAGCGTTCAGCAGACCAGCGATGGGGGTTACATCATTGCCGGAGGAACCTATTCTTATGGTGTCATCTGGGATGTCTGGTTAATCAAGACATATGCGAATGGAACCGAAGAGTGGAACCGAGTTTTCGGGGGAGGAGGTTACCAGGCCGCCAGCTGCGTTCAGCAGACAAGCGATGGCGGATATATAGTCTCTGGTTATACTACTCCATACCACCCGTTCCCCTGGGATGCCTGGCTTATCAAAACAGACCGATACGGCAACAGGGAATGGGACTACACCTATGGAGGCGGCGGCGGCGAATATGGAGCCAGTGTTCGACAGACAGTTGACGGAGGATTTATCTGTGCGGGTTTTACTGATTCTTATGGCGCCGGCTTACAGGATTTCGGCTTAATCAAGACGAGCCAAAACGGCGCTGTGGAATGGAACCGAACCTTCGGGGGGAGCGGCGTTGAGGAAGCCTATTGTGTTCAGCAGACTACAGATGGAGGATATATCATGGCGGGAACGACATCATCTTATGGCGCCAGTAACAAAGATATCTGGTTAGTCAAGACGGACGCCAATGGCGACAGCATCTGGACTCAGACATTTGGTGGAAGCGGACAAGACGCAGGCAGCTGCGTTCAGCAAACTACAGACGGAGGTTATATAATAGCGGGAACGACTTCATCTTATGGCGCCGGTAACGAAGATATCTGGTTGATTCGCTTAGCCGAAGAAGTACAATATGTATCGGAACCGATTCATAATCATTCCTCTGATTTTTCTTTACAAATACCTTATCCAAATCCATTCAATCCATCTACAGTTCTCAGCTTCCAGCTGCAAGCTGCAAGCGGTATTAAATTAGCGGTGTACGACATCGCCGGGGGGGAGACGGCGGTTCTGGTTGAAGGGTTTTATTCCGCCGGGAGGCATCGGGTGGTCTGGGATGCGTCTTCCGCGCCCAGTGGTGTTTATCTCGCGCGGCTGCAGGCGGGGGAATTTTTTCTATCACAGAAACTGATTCTGATGAAGTAGAAATCGGCAATATTGCTTTGATAAATCCCGCTTTTACGGGATTTTTCACGAAGATTTTAGCTCATACGTTATGCTAACGAAACAGTGAGACACGGCTAAGTGTTTCAATGACCACCAATAAATTAAGAACTTCTTTTGGAGAAACAATGAAAAAACCAATTTCTATCACATTTTGTATAGTATCTCTGTTTGTATTCGGCGCTCTCTTATTTCAAAGATGCGCGAAAAAGCAAGCTGAGAAAGCGCCGGGTGCTGAAATTCCTATAGGCGTTCTATTGCCGTTCAGCGGAGATTGGGCTTGGATAGGCGCCGCGGCAAACGGCGCTGAATTGGCGGCTTGGGAAATAAACAATGAAGCAGGAGGGATACGCACGGAAGACGGGGAGTATCATCATATCAAGCTCTACTCCGAGGACACCGCAACCAACCCTGATACAGCTGTCTTGAAAGCCGGAAAACTCTATTTCACCCACAATGTGTTGGCGATTTTAGGTCCAACCTCATTGACGGTTCAGTCGATAATGCCGATTACCAAGGAGGCGGAAGCGGTTCAGATTTCACCCACCGCAGGAACTACAGTGCTGAATATGATTGGCGGAGGAGTGGACGGAGAAAACGTGTATCGAACCGTATCCTCCGATATTGTAATGGGTTCGGGTATGGTCTGGTATGCCAAGAATAAACTCAACGCGAAAAAAGTGGGACTCTTTTTTGTTGATAACGCCAGCGCCCGCAGTATCCACAGTGTGATAATTGACGCAATAGAGATTCTTGGCTT
The DNA here is from genome assembly GCA_964421875.1 of uncultured bacterium. Lineage (GTDB taxonomy): Bacteria > Electryoneota > Tariuqbacteria > Tariuqbacterales > Tariuqbacteraceae > CAYQZD01. The sequence continues at coordinate 938 of CAYQZD010000088.1, read as the reverse complement.
GGAAAAAGCCGGCGAAGTGTTTTTCCCGGAAGGTCAATCGTCTTCTAAAACCGAACTGGTAAATCTATTCAAGAACAAACCTGACGTAGTGTTCTTCGAATCGGGCTCGGAAACAGATGTGGAATTCCTGAAAGAATGGTTTGAATTGAAACTGGGCGGATTATGGCTCGGAACCGATTTTATCAGCAAAACTTTCTTAGAAGCCGCAGGCTCCGCGAGTGAAGGGATATACGCTGTCAATCCCGGACCGCTCCGGGGCTCTCGTTTCAACGCCTGGCTGGAAAAATACCGGCAAATAACCGAAAAACCCGAATTGGACCAATTTGCCGTCAACGCTTACGACGCCATGAATATAATCGCCTTGGCGCTGGAAAAGTCCGGCGAAATCTCGCGCGTGGCGATAGCCGAAAACATTCGGGCGGTTTCCAATCCTCCGGGAACGAAATGCCACGACTTCAAAACTGGAGCCGAACTGCTCAGGCAGGGAAAAGACATCGATTACGACGGCGTCGCAGGTCACCAAGATTTCAATCGGTATGGAGACCCCATAACTTATCTAAAGGTTGAGATAGTCGAAAACGGCCGTCTTAAGCGTATCGATACGCTTGCGCAGGACACTATCGGAAATTTGATTTCTATGATATTGGAGCAGCGAATCGCGCCGGAATAAGTCTAAGATGATTAATAAAGTAATGAACAGCTCGACGCGGTTAAGAAATGTAATACAGCAGCTACATTTTTAAAGTATCTGTAATTAATATATATATAGCTTTCCCTTAGGAAAGCTTTTAATACTATAGCTCTATGAAGTCACAAGCAAGGTGGTCATTCCGGCGCACAGACTGTCTGACAATATGAAAAAACGAAGAATGTAAGAGTTACCGAATATTATAACCTATTGATTATTTATGATTTCTGGATTCCCGCTTTCGCGGGAA
>CAYQZD010000087.1:0-15581 GCA_964421875.1 uncultured bacterium | reverse complement strand
CCTGTAAATCTTATTAATCCTGTCTATTCTTAATAAGTTATGAATAATTCAGGTTAATTAATATTTTTTTTGTAAATTCGGCTAAAGTTTTCAGAAACGCCTGCCGATAATAGATTATGAGGGAATCCGGTTTAATTACGGTTCCTGTAGGACGATTGAGCCCGGGCGTCATCGAGGAAGAAAAGGGTTTGGGGAACGACGTAAGGCGAGTAGTAAACCTCATTCTTCGCTCAGGAATGGGAAAATCGCGGCATAGGGCTGGCGTTCCTCGGTAAGCGGGCTCCCATTACTAAATCGGGGTCGGATTGTGGTCCGGCCCCCTTTCTATTTTCGGCGGGGAACTGATTCGATTTATACAAGTAAAAGAGGATGATTCTGTACTAATTAATGACTTAAACCGGAAATAAGTAATAAAATATTCAGGAGACTGAAAAATGGCCAAACCTATGGCTTTTAGCGAAAGTAACTTCAAGCAGGAAGTGATTGAATCGGATAAACCCGTTCTGGTCGATTTCTGGGCAGGATGGTGCGCGCCCTGCAATATGATAGCTCCCGCAGTGGAGGAGATTGCCGGCGATTACGAAGGCAGGATAAAGGTAGGAAAAGTCGATGTGGATTCTAATCAGCAGCTCGCCGCCAACTTAGGACTGCGGTCGATTCCCACACTTTTACTCTTCAAGGACGGGAAAGTGGTGGAGACTTCGATTGGGGTAATCCCCAAGAAGCAGATTACGGATCTGATTGACAAGCACCTGAGCTGACAGCGCCGCAATTCTCAAAGAGAATAATCCCTCTTCATTGGCCGAATAATTCAAGGAGAGTCCGATGAATGACACACAAATGAAGTCGATGTATGAAACGGCGAAGACTATCGCTGTGATCGGCTTATCCAACAACCAGGCCAAAGCCGCCTACGGAGTGGCTTCATTTATGCAGAAAAAGGGCTACAAGATTGTCCCGGTGAATCCCAGTTGCGAGGAAGCGCTGGGAGAAAAATGCTATCCTTCGCTGGAGGATATCCCCTTTACCGTGGATTTGGTCGATGTTTTCCGCCGCCCCGAATTTACGCCTGAGATTGCCCGCAGCGCGGTAAAAATCGGAACGAAAACTTTCTGGCTGCAGGAAGGGATAGTCAATCCGGAGGCGAAAAAAATCGCGGAGGAAGGGGGGCTCGATTATGTCGAGGACCTCTGTTTCTTCAAGGAATACATCAGGCTGTTCGGTTTTTAAACATAAACGCCGGGCAGATACAGACTATACGAAAATGAAAGCCGGGACTGATACAGTCCCGGCTGTTCTGTTTATAGAAGTGTCTTATCGGTGTTCATGAAATTATGTGTTGTCGACTCTCCGCAGTCAACAACAAATACTTGATTTATAGGGATATGGCGCAGGGTGCGGAGACCCTGCGCCACGATAAATGTGTAATCTCAAAGGTCTTGAAATCTATTCAAACAGCGAACGGAGGAACTTGAGGTTGGTGTAATATTCTTCCTCGCCCTGGGGAGTTTCCAGATACATCGGGACTTCGGCGAATTTGGGGTCGTTCATCAGCATCCTGAAGGCGGACTCGCCGATTAAGCCCTGTCCAATATGTTCGTGCCGGTCGACTCGGGAAGCGAGCTCTTTCCTGGAGTCGTTAAGGTGGAAAGCCTTCAGTGTATTCAATCCCACAATATCGTCGAAATCCTTCCATACCGCCTCATAGCTTTCCCTGGTTCGGAGGTCGTATCCGGCGGCGAAGGTGTGCTGAGTGTCGTAGCAAGTCCCCATCCTTCCCGTGTCTTCCACCAGCTCGATTATCCTGGCTAAATGCTCGAAGCGGTATCCGAGGTTGGTGCCCTGACCGGCGGTGGTCTCCAGCAGCAGCTTCACGCTGCTGTCGGGACGCTGGTCGATGAGGATATTCAGGCTGTCGGCGATGTTTCGCAGTCCCTGTTCTTCACCGGCGCCCATATGCGAACCGGGGTGGAATACTAAGAATTTCACCCCGAGCAGGTCTGCCCGGTCGATCTCATCGAGGAAAGCCTCCCGTGATTTCTCCAGCTTCACTTCATCGGTACTGCCGAGGTTTATCAGATAGGAGTCGTGAATCAGAACATCCCGGATGTCGAACTCGCCCAACGCTTCCTTGAAACGGGCGGCGGTCTCTTCGCTCAAAGGTTTCGACTTCCACTGGGTTTGGTTTTTGGAAAATATCTGGATGCAGTCGCAGGTGAGAACTCGGCCCCTTTCCGGAGCTTTGTCGACTCCTCCTGCGATAGAGACGTGCGCGCCCAGCAGGGGCTTTTGAGGTTTATGAAAGTCCAAGATAATTCCGGCGGGTGTTTGTCGAATAGGAGTTCAGCGTATTAGACCGCCAATCCGCCACCAGCGGATTTTACGGTGAAGCCGGTCGGTGCGATAAAAGGGGATAGTTTTATCCCAGGAGAAATAGATGATGAAAGCTTTGCCCACAATATTCTCCTGGGGAAGGAGACCCCAGTACCTGCTGTCAGCCGACCGATCGCGGTTGTCCCCCATCATAAACAGTTGTCCTTCGGGAACGGTGACCGGGCCGAAATTGTCCCGGTTACCGTAGCCCCGGTATATTCCCGGTTCTATCAAACCTTCGGGATAGGTAAAATCGGTGTCGATTTTCATCTTCGGAGGGTTGGGAAACTTCTCACCATCAACATAGAGGACCTTATCCCGGACTTCCACGGTTTGTCCCGCCACTGCTACACAGCGTTTGATGTAATTTTTCCTGGGATCCAAGGGGAAACGAAATACGATGATATCGCCGGCTTTGGGCTTTGCGAACCCGGGCAGACGGGTGTGGGGAACGAAGAAACCGATATTGGTGAAGGGGACACCCACCCAGTCGGGGGTGCGGATGCCGTAAAAGAACTTATTGACCAGCAGAAAATCCCCCACCAGCAGGGTATCCTCCATCGAGCCGGTGGGAATACGGAAAGCCTCCACCACAGTGACCCGGATTACCACCACCATAATCACCACCGAAACGATAGTCTCCAGCCAGTCTCTGACGAAACCTTTGGCTTTGCGGCGTTCGGCGATGATTTTTTTGCGTTTTTTACGCCAATTCCAATATCTTATAAAGATATTGTCGGTTTTTTTATCGAGGGGCATAGAGGGCTCTATTCTATTTATTGTCAGAGGAACGTCGGCAGCGCAATTAAAAGAAGCGCCTGCTTCCCGCCACACAGCGGATTCCGGTGTGTTCCGGGGAAAGCCGTCTTTAGCGCTTTAGTTTTTATACGTTGACTGAAGAATTATAGTTCCCCCTGCCGATAGAGGATTAAACCTTTTTCAGCCCGATTGGGTCAAAGTATACGAGGATGGTTGATGGACAACGAAAAAGAACTTATTAAACAACTGCGCGCAGGCGACGAGTCCGCCTTCGACCGGATGGTGAAGACATACCAGAAGGAAATATATATGCTGGCTCTGAGACTGACCGGAAGCCGCGACGATGCGATGGACATTTCTCAAAGTGTCTTTATCCGGGCTTTCAAGTCGGTGAAAAATTTCCGCGGCGATTCATCGCTTTCCACCTGGCTCTATCGGATAGGATACAATCAATCGCTGAAACATCTTAAGAACGCCCGGTGGAAAAGGTTCTTAAGCATAGATGATAATTCCATCAAACAACCTTCACTTCCCGCCGCGGACGATCAAGTCCGGCGCAGCGATTTCCGGCGCGACTTGCGGGAAGCGGTGGAAAAACTACCGCCCCAGCAGAAAGCCGCCTTCACCCTTCATCACCTTCAGGGATTGAAACTGACCGAGGTCGCGGAGGTGATGGAGCGCAGTTTGGGCACAGTAAAAGCCCTGCATTACCATGCGGTCAAGAAACTCAGGGAGGCTCTAAAGGAATGGAAAGGAGTCGAGTTTTCGGCTTAAACACAAACATTCCACTCGGATATTAAAATGGAACATCTAAACCTACAACAGATGCTGGACTACGATTCCGGCGAAATAAGCGCCGCTGAAAGGGCGGCGGTCAAAGGGCATCTCGATTCCTGCCCCCGATGCCGCGGAGAAATTGAAGAACTTCGCGGCGAGATAAAGCATGTCAAATCCGTCTTTCCCGCCGAACCGGATGCCATCTTCTGGGAATACTACCTGCCCCGGCTGAAAAAGCGGATGTATCAAGGCGTAGAAAGCTCCGCCGGGCGCATAACCCAATGGTCGGCGGGTTTGGCGGCGGCGGCGGTGGCGGTGATGCTGGTTCTGATGCTGAACCTTGCCCCCCGTAATGTCGAACTTTCGGGATATTATGAAGGCTGGACCGCCTACGAACTCTACAACAGCGTGCCCGAGACCACCGACGAAGTTCTCATAGACATTGCGATGCAGCAACTCAGCTATGAAGACGCTAAAGATATATTGACCGTCGACGATGAGGTTTTGACCGATCTACTGTTGAAAATGTCGGAACAGGAAATTGAAGAAGTCATCAGTACTATTAAACAAACTCAAATACTATGAAGAAAGTGAGGACAACAATGAAGAAAACACTGCTTTTAACACTGTGCGGCTTGATAATCACCGCAACGGTCTCCATAGCCCAGCCGCCCCCGCCTCCTCCGGAACCACGGGCGCGGATGCATGAGAAGGTTAAGACTATCAAAATGTGGAAACTGACCGAAGAGCTGGACCTAACTGAAGCCGAGACTGCGAAATTCTTCCCACTGTTCAACAAGTTCGAGAAAAAAATCCAATCCCTCCACGAAAAGAACGATGAACTTGTAAAGAAACTGCAAGGATACATCCTCGCGAGCGAAACCGGGAAGAAAACCGCTAACATCATCCAACAGATAGAGCAGAATGAGATGGAAATCCTGAAAGCTCGCACTGATTTTCGCAAGGATGCGGCTAAGATTTTGGACGACACCAAGCTGGCGAAGCTGGTGATGTTCCAACACACATTCCATCACAGACTGCGGGATGCGATATGGGAGCGGCATAAAATGAGGCCCGGCGAAAGGAAGGGAGAGATGCAGCGCCAGAAGCGGGATAAAGGCCCCGGCGCTCCGATGGGAATGAAAGGGGAGGGCGATAATCAGCGCCATAAATTCGGCGCAAAGCATAAAAACCATAACTGTACTCTTCAACAGGCTCAGCCGATATCGCCCGGCGAAAAGACCTGCGCTACCTGAGGAGCTTGATTCTTCAGTATGAAGAACAGCGCATAGGCACAGAATAATACTCCTCAAGAATCCGCCGCAAGGCGGATTTTTTTTGCTCGAAAAAGGCGGCAGCCTGCTTGATTATTTGATTTTAAATCGTTAATTTAATTGGTTAATTAATTGCATTGAAAGCCGTTGGAAATACTCGATAATCTATAGGAGTCGTTTTCGAGACCGGATGATTATGCGCTGATTACCAATGATAAGTATAATAAGTAATAACAGTTAAGTCTAAAATTATATCCCGATGGAGGCTGAATTGAGCGCTGTTGCGATTGAAAAGATTAGGAATTTGGTGTTGATTGGACACGGCGGAACCGGAAAAACTATGCTGGCGGAAGCGCTGATGTTCAATATGGGCAAGACCACGCGTATGGGAACGATAGAAGCGGGAAACACATTATCGGATTACCGCAAAGAAGAGATCGATAAGAGTTTGTCCGTGAGCTCGACTCTTCTCACCGGAGATTACAATGACTACCATTTCAATCTTATAGACACGCCCGGATTCGCCGATTTTTTAGCGGAGGTCAAGGGCGGGCTTCGAGTGTCTGATACGGCGCTGGTTCTGCTCAGTGGAGTCAGCGGGATTGAAGTCGGCACCGAGCAGGTTTGGGCTTATGCCGACGAGGTTGAGCGCGCCCGGATGATAGTGATGAACAATCTCGACCGGGAAAACGCCGATTTTGATAAGGTTTTGGCAGAGGCGCGGGAAATATTCGGCGCCAAGGTGGCGGCGTTGCAGTTCCCCGCCAACCAGGGCGAGGGATTCAATCAGGTGGTGGACCTGCTGAAGATGAAGCTGCTCCGCTTTGAACGTGACGGCAGCGGAAAATACAGCGAGGAAGATATCCCCGCCGATTTAGCTGACAAAGCCGCGGAGCTGAGGCAGATTATCCTGGAAAACGCCGCTGAAGCTGATGATGAGCTGATGGAGGCTTTCTTCGAAAATGAGGATTTAAGCGACGAGGAGTTCTCTCGAGGATTGAAGCTCGGCGTCGCGAACGGGGGGATAGTTCCGGTGTTCTGCGCCGCCGCCTCAAGTAATATCGGCGCGCTCCGCCTGCTGGAGTTGCTGGCGGAGTTGGCTCCCAGCCCGCTAAACATTACTCCCCAATCCGCCTTCAAACCCGGTACCAGCGAAGCGGTCGAACTCAAATCGGACAAAGCGTCGGTGCTGGTATGGAAAACCCTGGCGGAGCAGCATGTGGGCGAGCTGTCGCTGCTCAGAGTGTATTCGGGCACGGTTGAGTCGGGGATGGAATTGGCTAACACGGTAACCGGCTCCTCGGAGAAAATCGGGCAAATTTTCCATATTTGGGGCAAGAACCGCGAACAGGTGGACCCTCTAACCGCGGGAGATATGGGCGCGGTGGTGAAGTTGAAAAACACTCACACCGGCGACACACTGTCTGACAGCCAGCACAAGGTGACTTTAAAGGGTATCGCTTTTCCCGACCCGGTCATCAGGACTGCGGTCGTCCCCAAATCCAAGGGGGACGAGGAGAAAATTTCCACCGGACTGCAGAGCCTGCACGAGGTCGATCCCTCCTTCGTTTTCAGCTATGACCCGGAATTGACTCAAACCATCGTCGCCGGTCAGGGTGAACAGCACCTGGAGGTGATTATCCAGCGTCTCAAGGACCGGTTCGGAGTCGATGTCGAGCGCGAAGACCCCCGGATTCCCTACCGCGAAACCATCAAAGCGACCGCGGAAGCTGAAGGGAAGCATAAAAAGCAGACCGGCGGCAGGGGACAATTCGGAGTGGTCAATGTCAAGCTCGAGCCGATGCCCCGGGGGGAAGAGTTCGAATTTGTGAATTCCATTTTTGGCGGCGCCATCCCCTCCAAGTTCATCCCCGCAGTGGAAAAAGGCATCAAGGAGCGGATGGGGAAGGGAGTTATATCAGGCTATAAAGTGGTGGACGTGAAAGTGACTTTGTATGACGGTAAGTTCCACGATGTCGATTCCTCGGAAATGGCTTTCAAAATCGCCGGCTCCCTCGGATTCTCCAACGCCTTTGCCAAATGCAAACCGTCGATTCTGGAGCCGATTTACGACCTTGAGGTCAAAGTCCCCGAAGAGTATATGGGCGATGTGATGGGGGATATCTCTTCGCGGCGGGGCAAGATACAGGGGATGGAGGCGTCAGGCAGGAATCAGATTATCAAAGCCAAGGTCCCCCTGGCGGAACTCAACAAGTATTCCACTTCCCTCCGCTCCATGACTCAGGGCAGAGGCGTTCACCGGCAGAAATTCAGCCACTACGAAGAGGTTCCCGGTGACATCCAGACCAAGCTGGTGGAGGCTTACGAGAAAGCCAAAGCCGAAGGTTCCGGGTCTTAATTTGCAATCAGCGATACTAAGATATGAACAGAATATGGGCGCCCTGGCGCATGGAATATATTGAGAAGTCGATTCAGGAGGAGTGCGAAGGCTGCGTCTTCTGCATCGACCATGATTTAAGCTGCAACCGGGAAAACCTGGTGCTGCGCCATGGGGAGAAGGCTTTCATCATTATGAACAAGTACCCCTACATCAACGGCCATCTCTTAGTGGTGCCCTACCGGCATCTTTCCGATTTCGAGGAACTCACCGACGAAGAGAGCCTGGAGATGCAGCGTCTTATCGGAATGTGCGTGAAGGTGTTGAAGGACAGTATGCGGGCGATGGGATTCAACATCGGGTTGAACCTGGGGCGAGTAGCCGGAGCCGGTATCGACGAACATTTACATTACCACATCATCCCCCGCTGGAGCGGCGACCATAACTTTATGGCGGTGTTCGGTGAAACCCGAGTGATATCCGAAGCGTTGGAGAGGACTTATAATAAGCTGAAAGCGGAGTTCGATAAGCAATGAGAGAATCTGCTTTAGAGCGGATAAAAATCGTCGAGGGGGACATCACCTCCCTAAAAATCCACGCCATTGTCAACGCCGCCAACAACCTGCTCATCCTCGGCTCCGGCGTGGCGGGGGCGATTAAGCGCAAGGGGGGTCCCTCTATCCAGGAAGAATGCAGCCGCCACGGTCCTGTCAAAATCGGCGAGGCGGCTTTGACCGGTGGCGGGGAGCTTCCGGCGAAGTGGGTGATACACGCCGCTTCGATGGGGTGGGGCGTTCCCACCACGGAGGAGTCGCTGCGCAGTTCCACTATCGCTTCGCTGGAGATAGCGCGGGAGAAGCTGATGGAGGCGGTGGCTTTTCCGGCGCTGGGGACGGGGGTGGCGGGATTTCCGCTGAAGCGTTGCGCCGAGTTGATGATTGGGGAAGCGGTGAAGTTCCTGGAAGCGCACGATTATCCCCGCGAGGTGTGGTTTTGTCTGTGGGGGGAGGAGGCTCGGGGTGTGTTTGAGGAAGTTTGGAAGGGTGATGTGGGAAGATGATGAATGAACAAGCCAACATAAAAAATATCCCATATTGTCATATTTTTCATGGTGATTGCCTTGATTGGCTCGATAACGAGCGGTCAAAGAAAATCGATTTGTCATTCATTGACCCGCCGTTTAATCAGGGGAAAGAATACAGACATTTCAACGATAAATTGTCTCCGAAAGAATATTGGGGCTGGATGTTAGAGGTATTGAAAGGCGTGTATTCAATCACAACCGACGGCGGAGCGATTTATTTTATGCAAAGGGAGAAGAATGCGGAAGATGTTCTCAGAGTATTGCGAGAGAGCGGATGGAGTTTTCAAAATCTGATTGTATGGCAGAAAAAAACCTCAGCCATTCCGAGTGAAATCAGATTCGGTAAACAATACCAGATAATCGTTTTCGCCACTAAAGGCAAAAGACCACGAATTTTCAATAAACTTCGTATAGACCCTCCGTTACCTGCAGATTATAAGTATAACAGAACTAACGGTATGTATATTACCGATGTTTGGAGTGACATTAGAGAATTGACTTCAGGATATTTTGCGGGCGACGAGGCTATCAAGGATGAGACAGGCCGCAGAATCCACATTCAACAATCGCCAATCGCTCTATTGTTGAGGATAATTTTATCATCCAGCAATCCGGGCGATTGCGTATTCGACCCATTTGCGGGTTCCGGGACGACATTGGTAGTGGCTAATCAGTTGTACAGAAAAGCGATAGGAGTAGAAATCGACGAAAGTAACATTGAAGTCGTTACAAACAGGCTGAAGGTAGTAAGAGAATCGGATGATGTCAGAAAATATTATAATGATTATGTTAATACTGAGGAACTCGACCGGATTTGGCCTGCGACTAAACTGCCTCTCTCAATTACTTAAAGGGAATTAATAATGCATGATTTCGCTGATATAGCGGAATTGTATATCGAGATGGTTGACCGTTTCAGAAGAGCGGAATTTTCACTCGATACACATTTACTTAAAATTGTGCTGATATCATCTTTCAACAATGTTGCATATATCGACAATAGAAAAGAGGCTAAATACGAATTCAATCTCGACTTTTGGAAATATTTATATAAACGCCATAATAATGAATCTGAAGCGGTTTTTTGGCTTAATGCGATGGGAATAAGTAAAAATGTCTTATACTCAAAATCCGACCAATTCCCTGACATTGTATTTAAATCAAGAACAGATGAAGGAAATTTAAAATGTGGTAGTCTGTTAGAATTAAAAGACGCCAAAAGCAGTACCATTTCATCCTTTAATTCAACTTTACCAACTAAGCAGAAAAACTTACAGGAATTGGATGTAATAAACGGTAATAATCTGGTATCGAAAATCGTTAAAATACATAACGATAAATCTGATGATGACGAATTCTACGAGTATACACGACACTGCTTCTATTTAATAAGAACTGGAAGAGGTAATCCTAATAAGACTAAGATATCCCTTGTCGATGGTTCATTCTTTGAAACTATTCCAACTGACAACTTGATTGCACAGACATTCCTGACCATTCTTAAAGACCATCATGAAAAAAAGTCGAAAAAATTAACTGATAAGGAATATAGATATATAGAAGAAATACTGTCATATTTAGATGACCATACGCTTATTTCTTCCTCAAAAAGCATTGAGAACGCTTCCGTGAAACCGAGATTAAGATTAATGGCAGAGGTTCATCCTGAAGGTAATCCACATAGTAGTCATTATCCACAGATATTGGATAGAACGATTAACTTTATCATCAGGGAAAAAGACCATCAAGGTCTTGAAAATGAATTTGGAAAAGAACTGTCCGGGATGAACAGACTCGGTATCAATCATAAAAGAAATGGTAAATACATCGTATTCCAACATAAATTTTATTAGTAAGTTATTAACATGTCCGACCAAGTAAAACACATCACCACTCCCCTGACCGACCAGGTCGTGGCTGACCTCAAGGCGGGCGACAAGGTGTTCATCAGCGGGGTGATTTATTCCGCCCGCGACCAGGCTCACAAACGCCTGGTGGATATGATGGCGAAGGGCGAAAAGCTCCCCATCGAAATCGAAGGCCAGGTAATTTACTTTATGGGTCCCGCCCCGGCAAAACCCGGCAAAGCCATCGGCTCCGCCGGACCCACAACTTCTTACCGGATGGACGCCTATTCCCCCACCCTGGTGGCTGCGGGGCTGAAAGGGATGATTGGCAAAGGCGCGCGCAGTCAGGAAGTGGTGGAGTCAATGAAAAAGCATTGCGCGGTCTATTTTGCCTCCATCGGCGGCGCAGGCGCGTTAATCGCTCAGTCCATTAAGGAGGCGGAAGTGGTGGCTTTCGATGATTTGGGGGCGGAAGCGGTGAGGCGGCTGGTGGTGGAGGATTTCCCCTGCACCGTGGCTCAAGACTGCCACGGAGACAATCTCTATGAGATAGGGGTGAAGGAGTATAGCCGGGAATAGCTGCAACCGGTCATATTGCCGATGGTTATACTATATCAAAGGATGTCATATATCCGGAAAATACGAAAATCAATGTTGATAATAAACATATTTCGATATTGAGGAGTCAACCCAATGAAATCAATTAAATTCCTCTTAGTAGTTCTCTTAATCCCAGCCCTGCTGGGGTTCCTCGCCGGCTGCAGCGAGGACGAAGGTAACGGAACCGGCTCCGACGGCAACCGCGCTCCGGTCATCAGCAGCCTAACGGCGAATCCGGATTCGGTCTCGGTTGATCTGGACTCCAGCTCGACGCTTTCGGTCAGCGCCAGCGATCCCGACGGGGACGCCATCGACTATTTCTGGACCGCCTCAGCAGGTTCCTTCGATGTGGACACCCTTCCCACCGCGACCTGGACCGCCCCCGACGAAGCGATGCAGTCCTTCGTCACCGTTGAAGTCAGCGACGGTTCTAAGTCCGCCACCGCCACCATCGAATTCGATTACTCCGCCTTCGCCGCCAACGCTGACCCGCCGCAAATCGATTTGGTGTTCACCACAGTAGGGAAGCTGGAAAGGACCAACGGCGCCATTGAATGGTATTTGAGCCTGTTCGCTAAACTGGACCCTGCTGACGGAATCATTCGGGTCACCGCCGAGCCCAGCCAGCTCACCGTGTACAACCTGAGGGACGACGGTCAGGGAGCCGACCCGGTCGCCGGAGACTATGAATACAATAAATACTTCGGACGCTCCAACCTCCCCGTCACCGAAGGCCCGGTACTCTTCACCGCGGTAAACCGCTATTATCTGACGGATGTGGATACGTTCATGATAGTCACCAAGCCGGATTCCATCCCCCGAGTGGTGAACGATATCGACAGCGTCCGCGACGTGATCCACTATTCAACCCTGACCCCTACCTTTTATTGGCGGACTTATCCCCTGAGTGTGAATCACTATGAAGTGGTGGTGACCGACACCAATGACCTCCAGCTTTGGCCGGAAACTGCGGGTCAATCCATTATCGTTAACCCTCCAGACACAACGGTGGTATATAATTCGACCAATCCGCTCTACCTTGACAACGATTACATCGTCTCGGTAACCGCTGTGATGGACAGTTCCTGGGCCCGGAAGCAACAGTCTTTCACCATAGACTGATATTCCGTTCGACCTTGACGGATTTTGTTGTTAGGAACCTAACCGAATATAAGCGAGTTCAATCTAAAAAAATCCCGGGGGATTTTATGAAATCGCGAATTATAGTAGTTACCTTCATCTCGGCGCTTTTAGTCTTTTCGTCCGGTTTCGCCGGTGTCAAGGCTCCGCAGTTTACTTTGAAAAGCCTTGAAGGGGATTCCGTATCCCTCGCCGACTATGCCGGGAAAGCGCTCTTCATCAACTTCTGGGCCACCTGGTGTCCGCCCTGTAAGAGGGAGATACCTCATTTTAACAAACTCTACAGAGTCCACAAGGAGAGCGGATTCGAAATTCTGGGAATCTCTATGGACCGGAATGGAGAACAGGCGATTAATCAATTCAAATCAACCAATGAAATCCTCTTCCCGGTGTTATTAAGTATTGAGCAGGTCTGGAAGGATTATCAAGCCCTGCTCAAACCCAGCCAGAAAGGCGCCATTCCAACGACATTCGTGGTTGATATAAAGGGCGAGATTGTGGAAATCTTTGTGGGCGGCCAGGGTTACGACATTTTTGAAAGAGCTATTAAAAAAGCCTTAGAGAAGTAGATACATCGAAGGCTGTTCAGGATTAAAGACCGCTCGTGCGGTCTTTTTTTTCCCATTGGATTATGAAGTTAGTCAACATTCGATTTCGGTTTTTTGCCCATAGCACTTGAACTTGTCTGGATGATTTTATATATTGTTATAAAACTGAGGCGGTACAGCAATGAAAAATCAAAAAAAGCCTCCCTGGGGAAACGCGAAAATGCTTGCGGTGGAGGTGGTCGGCATCTCAGTCTGCCCGCCCTATCAAGGCTATGTGGTTATTCTGCAGGAGGTCGATGGCGGACGCCGGCTCCCCATTTTCATCGGAGTGGCGGAAGCGCAGGCTATCTCCATTTTGCTCCAAGGACTGGAATACGCCCGGCCCCTGACCTTCGACCTTTTCGGCAGCATCCTGGGGGAATTGGAGGTTGAAGTGCACGGCATCAGGGTGACAGAGTTGAAGGAAAATACCTTCTACGCCGTGGTGGAACTCAAAGATCTAGAGGGCGGGGTGCATTACATCGACGCCAGACCCTCCGACTCAATCGCACTAGCTCTGAAAACCAAGGCTCCGGTTTACGTAGCGGAAAAAGTGATGGACAGCGCCGCGATTCATTCGGACCAGATGCCGGAAGCGGAAATCGACCAGCTTGCCGAACTGAATCAACAGCTTCAGAACGCGGTAGCTGAAGAGGCTTATGAAGAAGCGGCGAAAATCAGGGATAAAATCAAAGACCTGGAAAAGAAACAGGGCGGCAGGAAATCTTCCTGAATACGTTAGTTAATCGTTTGCAGCCTGCTCGGTGATTCCCGATTTTAAGGTTAAGACCAAATCTTATCAACTATAAAATCTTTGAGGTATGCGGAGGTAGAATCAAATGACCGAACAAAAAGAAACTCCCGAAGAAAATCCGCTGTTTTATCAAGTGGTGCTCACCTTTCACACCGCAGCCTGGCAGCAAATGGGGAAGGTGGTAAATCCCTTCACGCAAAAATCCGAAGTCAACCTTGAAGCCGCTTCCCTCTCCATCGATATGCTGGATATGCTGCGGAGCAAAACCAAGGGCAATTTGACGCCCGAAGAGGATAAATTCCTGGAACGCGTACTCAGCGATTTAAAACTGAATTATATTGAGGAGTTGAAGAAGCCCAGGGCTGAGGAAAAGGAGACCGAGTCCGCCGAACCCGAAACCGAAGAAAAAACCGCGGAAACGGAGGGGGAGAAAGAAGACTGATGCCCGGTTAGAGTTAAATGTTTTTGAATTAATCTATCAGTGATTCTAATACATCCCTTAACCCGCCGATTATTCCTCCCGCATTTATTTCCGCTGACATCATTCCCCCTGATTGTTGATTTTCGGAGCAAAACAGTGTACATTTAGCATGGGAAAACTCGGGGCGTGGCGCAGCCCGGCTAGCGCACCTGCTTTGGGAGCAGGGGGCCGCCGGTTCAAATCCGGCCGCCCCGACTTAAAAAAACAAAGGCTTACGATTCGATAGATGAAAGGAATCGTAAGCCTTTTTCGTTTTTGGCCCGAACTTGGGCTAAGGTCTCAGATATTCATTTTCAGTAAGGCAAATCCACCTGCAGCATCTCCGGTATCAAATGTCCATAGTGATTCTCGGTTACGGTTACCGAACTGTGCCCCAGCCAGCGGCTTACAACGAAAATGTTTTGTCCGGTCATCAGCAGGTGGGAAGCGTAGGTATGGCGGAGTGTGTGGAAGGTGCGTCTGCCGGATGATGTTTTATCCAAGCCAAGTTGCCTAAGCGCCTGTGTGAACCTTTTAGAAGGCTTCTTGGCATCGGACCATCTAAAGACTCGCCCATCATGATGAAGCTTCCATCCCTTTATTTACTGCACTGCTTTATGACGGAATGGGACATAGCGGTTTTTGCCGGATTTGGTGGACTTTCCCCGGAACAGAATCCTCCCTTCTTCCAAATCGAGATCTTCCCCTTGCAGCGTCAGGAGCTCCGAGATGCGCCCACCGGTTTCAAGCGCTAGGAACACCAACCTCCATAATTCCAAATCCATCTTTTTCACCGTTTCCAGAATCACCGCCACTTCTTCCACCGTGAAATATCCTTCGGGGTCTGATTGGGGGACTTTGAATTGTTTGATTCTGCCGTTTCCAAAGGGATTCTTCGGGATCATTTCCTGCTCAAAAGCCCAGTTGAACATCGACCGGACGGCACGCAGATACATATTGACGCTGGTCTTGGAAAGATTTATATCAGTCATCCACTGTTCTATCATCTCCTGGGTAATTGAATCGAAATAACAATCGCCTAAATACTCCTTGAATATCTGAAAGGCATACTTCTTAATTTCCAGGGTCTTTGGGCGGTTGGAGATGGAACAATGCTGCAGGTAGATATCGATAATTTCCGCAAGTTTAAATTTCGGCTTCTCTGCGGCTTTCATTGCTTGTTTTTCAGTATACTGGTGCGGGTCGACTCCCTGAATCACCAGTGACCGGATGCGCTCGGTGATTTACTCCGCCTTAAAACAATATCCATATTTACAAGGATGAGAGCGTTCACCAAATTGTTTTGCTTCCATTCCAACCCACGCATAATATCCCGGGTCAATTACAATTTCTCGTGAAAATACGCTTTCAGGCAGCAATCTGGTCGCTTTGTCATCCAACACTTGATATGTATATTTATCAGGTAAGCCTAATAGGTTATATTGAGTGTAGCCTAAATAAAATGATTCATTGTGGGCTTTAACCAATTCGTTATTACGGGGATCGAAATCAACAAAGGTATTTAATCCACTTTTGTTATTTGTAACTTAAAAGTGAGCCACTATTGTAAAGTAAAATTGAGCCACTC
>CAYQZD010000086.1:0-15630 GCA_964421875.1 uncultured bacterium | reverse complement strand
GGGAAAGCGGATTGTCCCCCTTTCTTAAAGGGGTTCTTACCGTTTTCCCCCTTTCTTAAAGGGGGATAAAAGGGGGATTATATGCGCTAAAATATGCCCTGAATCCTCAATCGTGATTGTCATTACCCATACAATTCAGCGAAGAGCCTCCATATGGTTGTACACTATTATATGCCCCCATTATTAACATCATTCGCGGCGACGCAATGATTGACGCTCCATCGGATGATAGTTATACTTTGAATATCACCCCTTCGTTCTTCCATCCGTTCATCTTCACCACCAGCGGTTTATCGAAACGCAGGTGGCGGACGTGTTCCCTCTGGGAACGGGCGGGTTGGGCTTTCAGCCAATCCCAGTCGAGGAAGCCTTCGCCGGAGTCCTGGTTGACGGTGAAATAACCGATCATAAAGGAGGTGATGTTCTGGAAGAAGTGGGTTCCCTGGGAAGGGGCGACTTTGAAATCTTTGAAGCCGGATTCGATGATAACCCTGGCGCCGGAAATCGCGTCCCATTCCACCGGGATGCCCAGCCAGGGGTCTGCGGAGCCCCACCGGCCCACGCCGATGAGAATGTAGGGAATATTATCGGCGGAAAGCTCGGCGTTGAAGGCTGAAACCTCGCTCGACACTTCGCGGCTCTTGGCGCGGTCGAAGGTGTGCATATCGACGGTGACGATGTCGCAGATGTTTTCGATTTTACCGTTGCCCAGGACATTGCCGCTGCGGCATAACAGTTCCCGCTCCGTCACTTCGCCGATTTCCAATTCGGTTCGTTCTCCCAGCGCCGCCAGGGGCCGCATCTGCAGGAAACCGAATTCCTTGGGCTGATTCGGCGGGGTGGAGAGATTCACGGCGAATTCAATCTCCACCGGCCGGCCCATCCCGGAATAGCCTGCGTCCAGCAGCTCGGTTAAAATTTCCGGCAGGGGGAAAAGCCGGTGCTTGAGGATGGGAGCGAAGGTCACAAGCCTCACTCCGGGGCGAGCCAGTCCGTCGTGCACCGAGTCGTTTTCGGGGGAATAGACCGATCCCAGGCTGGACAGGGTTTCGTCCTCCTCTGCGGTTTCAAGGCTGTATTGCGAGAGGATGTGCTCGCGACGGGGGTCGAGGCTGAGGCCGCTCTCCTCCAAATCCAGGGCGTAGAAACGTTTTTGGGAATATTTCAGGAAGTCCTTGGCGGCGGCGAACTGAATGATGTGGCGGGGCAGTTTGGGGCAGAAGCGCAGGGCGGGTTCGCCCTCCACCACGGTTCTTCCCAGTCCCAGCGCTACGGTGGATATCCCGTCGGCGGATTTCAAAGGCGGACTGGGGTAAAAGTTATGCGACCGCGCCACCCCGGCGAAATCGGGGTAAAACCTGCCCCGGTGGGGGGAGCCGACAAGTTTCTGGACGATGACCGCCATCTTCTCTTCTTCCAGGCGGTAGGGAGTGGCATGGATATAGGCTTTGGCGCGGCGGGAAAAGGTGGAGGCGTAGATGCGCTTCACCGTATAGATAAGTTCCTCCAGGCATGCTTCCGGGTCGCGCTGGTTGTTAGCCAGCATATAGGTGTCGTAAATCCCGGCGAAGGGGAGGTATTGGGAGTCTTCCAGCAGGCTGGAGGAGCGCACCGCTAAAGGATAATCGCAGACTTTTAAGAAGACTGCCAGGTCCTCGCGGATATCATCGGGGAAGCGGGCGTCCAGAAAGCGTTCCTTGAGGGCTTGGTTGTCCTCGGATTTAAGGGCGAAGTCCCGGAGGTTATTCACTTCGATGAAGCGGTCGAAAACATCGGAAGCGATGACGGTTGTGGGGGGGACGCAGATGTTCACCCCTTCAAACCGGCCGCACATTTCGTAGTTATCCAGCAAAAGGCTGACAAAAGCCAGTCCCCGCGCTTTACCGCCAAGCGAGCCTCCGCCGATGCGGGTGAAGACCGCCGAGGAATCGAAGGTGTTCCGGTCGAAGTCGGATACCACTCCGCGCTGGCGTTCGGTGCGGAAATCCCGCAGGGCTCCCACCAGATAGTTCCTCAAATCTTTCACTGTGGGGTATTCCGACACCTTGCGGGGTTTGAGTTTTTCCGCTAAAGCGAACTCGGTGCGAGCTTTCAGCCATTTGGAGAAGTGGTCGCGTTCACCATGGTACAACAGCGTTTCGTCAGGGACTTTGCGGATAATATTCTCCAGCGCTTTCAAATCCCCGGCGCGGGCGATTTCTTCACCTTCGGGTGTTTTGAAGATAAAGTCCCCAAAACCGAAGTTATCCCGCATAAAACTGCCGAGTTCGTTCAGCAGGGTGCGGGAATTTTTAAGGATGAAAGCCGCTCCCAGCGATTCCGCCAGCCGGGCGTTGTCGGGATTGGTGGATTGCAGCAGCGCCGGGATGTCGGCGCGGTCGGATTTCACCAGGCGCACGAATTCGGCGCCGGCTTCAGGATCCAGCGCCCCGTTCCGAGGAAATTTTACGTCGGAGATGACGCCTAAAATGTGGTCGCGGTAGGTCTGGTAACAGTCCCTGGCGTCCTCGAAGTTGGTGCAGAGCAGGATTTTAGGCCGGGCGCGCATCCGAAGCAGCTTATGAGAAAGGTTCAGTCCGTCCGGTATCAGGCGCTGGGATTGGTTCATCATCTCTTCATAAATCAAGGGCAGGTAGGCGGAGTAGAAGCGGACATTGTCCTCCACCAGGATGATAACCTGAACTCCGGCGGTATGTGTGTCGTAATCGACATTCAGCCGATCTTCAATCAGCTTCACCATCGCCAGCAGGATGCGGAAATCCCCCTGCCAGATGAAAATCCCGTCCAAATCCCCGGAGTCACGCCGTTCCTCGATGTCCGCCAGTTCCCGCGCGTTGTAGGTGAGCAGCATCACCGGGATGTCCAGCTTCTCTTCCCGGATGCGCCGGGCGAATTCGAAGGCGTCCATATCCCCCAGCCGCATCGATGTGATGATGAGGTTGAAGCGGACCGTCCCCTTGCGAACCTCCCGCATCGCTTCCTCGCCGTTGGAAACGCGGGTGATTCCGGGGGCGTAGCGCAGGTTCATATCGAGGTACTCCGACAGCATCAGCTCGCTGAGCTGGCCGTCCTCCGCCAGGGTGAAGGAGTCGTAAAAGCTGGAAACCAGCAGGATGTTCCCCACCCGCCGGGGCATCAAATCCTGGAATCCCTGGAAACGGATGCCGTAGCGCTGATGTTCGTTGTTTTCGTACAAGGTTTAAAATAGTGTGAAAGTGTGAAAGTGCGAAAGTATGAAAGTGAAAAAAAGCCGCTTCGCGGCGTTAACGGCATAACATAACAAGTTACAATAATTAAGCGAAAAGTGCAAATTGGTTAGTTCGTGAAATCGTAAAATGGTTTCTCCCTTTTGCTTCTCTGAAGACCAACAACAGTTTCCCCCCTTTCGTAAAGGGGGGCAGGGGGGATTATAATGGTTACCAGTAGTAGGGTGGGTTTTAGCCCACCAATCACTTGTCATTGCGAGCGCAGCGAAGCAATCGCGTTGTTTGATGGGAAAATTCACAGGCTATTACGGCTATTATGGCTATTTAACGGTAGGCGGGGGGTTTATCCCCCCGCATCAACGAGCAACGAGTAACGAGCAACGAGGTCAATTGTGCCGCCGGGTCCCAGCGCCCGGCAGTTGTATTTGTGCTGAAGACTCCCCGCAGTCTGCAGCCTTCCTTTCTGTCGCGATGTCGCAAAGCGCGCGGACTCTGCGACACGGGGATACTTGTTACTTGACACTTGGAACTTGTAACTGCTTTTCGAATCACGAAGGGCGCGAAAACCACGTAAAAAATCCCCCTCCGCCTCCCCTAAGCAATGTAAGGGCGAAGCATTTTTTGATTTAATGACGATATTATTAATGACATTGACTAAAATGCTTCGCCCCTACAATACTTGTCACTGTTTTCAAACCCAACCGCCAGACCGGGAAGGGAAAAAGGGGGAGGAAAGTTGATTTTATCATCCTAAATTACCAAATTAAACTTGAAAAATATTTGCACAGTAAAAAATGGGAGATTGTCATGAAAGAAAAAACTGATGCGCCAAAAGTGTTTATATCTTATTGTTGGTCAACAAAAGAGCACCAGCAATGGGTGCTGGAATTAGCTACCAAGTTAGTTTCAGATGGTGTGGATGTTATATTGGATAAATGGGAAATAAAAGAAGGTGATGATAAATATGTGTTTATGGAAAGAATGGTTAATGATCCAGAAGTCAAAAAAGTCCTAATAATATCCGAAAAAAATTATCAAGAAAAGGCAAATCAAAGGGAAGGTGGAGTAGGGACAGAATCACAAATAATATCTGAAGAGATATATAATAAAGTTAAACAGGATAAATTCGTTCCTATTATTAGGGAATTTAATGATAATAATGAACCATGTTTACCTGTATATTTGAAAGGCCGGATTTATATTGACCTATCAAAAGATGAGTTATTCTATGAAGGATATGAAAAAGTATTAAGAAACATTTTTGATAAACCTTTGATAAGAAAACCAATAATAGGAGTTCCACCTAAACATTTATTTGAAGATGATCAAACAATTAGGAAAACTTCACATAAGTACGAATATTTTAAGAATGCGATAAAAAATGATAAAAAGCATACAAACGCTGCTTGCGAAGAGTATTTAGAAAATTTTATTGAAATACTTAAGGATTTTATAATTATTAATGGGGGCGAATAATAGTGTGCATTATCAATGAGAGAAATAGTTATTTTTGTAGGGGTTTAACATGTTAAACCCCTACTGGAATGTCCACTATAATCCGACCTGATTAATAAAAAATAATCTTAGAAAATAACAACACAAATTATACCCTGATTTAAGGAGTAATTCGTGGCGACTAAATTATCATTCGGTCAGCAAGTTAAAAGCTTTCCCGGCACCTTCTGGGTTTCGAACTGGATTGAGATGTTCGAACGGATGGCTTTCTACGGAGTGGTGATGGTGCGCGGGATATATGTTATAGAAGCGGTGGAACGCGGCGGGCTGGGGCTGAGCCATATGCAGCGCGCCACCGTGTTTTCGGTCTGGGCGCTGATTCAGTGCATCCTGCCAATGTTCACCGGCGCCTATTCCGACCGTTACGGCTACCGGGCGAGCCTGTACATAGCTTTCACCATCAATGTGGTGGGCTATCTTTTTATGGGATTTGCCAACAGTTTCGAAACATTCTTCCTCGCAGCCGTAATGGTGGGCACCGGGACGGCGATATTCAAACCGCCGCTGCACGGCACTATCGCCCATACGGTAAAGGAGGAAAATTCCTCGGTTGGCTGGGGAATCTTCTATATGCTGGTCAACATCGGCGGATTCTTGGGACCGTTCGTGGCCGGCGCAATGCGGCTGATGGAGTGGAAGTATGTCTTCTTCGCCTCCGCCGCTATCACCGCGCTGAATTTCATCCCCGCCACCTTCTTTTTCAAGGACTATTCCAAGCTGGTGCGCAAGGACAAGCCCCAGACTAAGGGACCGGTAGCGACTTTCGTCGATGGCGTGACCACTTTGGTAAAGGATTCTCGTTTCGTCGTCTTCCTGCTGATTTTCTCCGGCTTTTGGCTAATGTTTATGCAGCTTTGGGACACGATGCCCATCTTCATCGAGGAGTGGGTCGATTCTTCGGGCGTGATAGCCTTTTTAGGCTCGCTGGGTATCAAGGGGGTGGCGAATGTTCACGGCAACCTGCCGGCGGAGTGGATGGTGAACCTGGATGCAGGAGCTATCATTGTTTTTATGCTGCTGATTGGCTACATTACGGGACATTTCAAGCATATTCTGATGATGATTGTGGGGATGTGCATCTCCATCGTGGGATTGATTTGGTCGGGTTCGTTCATCGTCGGCGGCTATGTGCTGCTGGGGATTTTCATTTTCTCCATCGGCGAGATGACCTGCAGTCCCAAATTTTCCGAGTACATCGGATTGATGGCGCCGCCTGAAAAAAAGGCGATATACTTAGGCTATTCCAACATCCCCTTCGCCATCGGATGGTTCTTCGCCCTCCAGTTCTCCGGCATACTCTACGGAAGTTTAGCCGACAAGTTCGATTTTGGGCGGCAGTACCTAGCGAATGAAATGGGCGTCAAGACAATGTATGTGCAGTATGTATCCATCCCGGATGCGAAGGGAATTCCGGAAACTTTCGCCGTAGGCGAAGTGTCCTCGATGAACGACACCTTCCGGATTCACAATCCCTACGCCCACCTCCCGGAGGGCGAAACAGTTAAGGTCTGGGTGGAGAAGGAGACGGTGCTGAAGGACAAAAAACTGGAGAAGGAAATCCATAAGAAGGGTAAGGCGCTGCTAAAAGCCGGAAACCGGGAGGAAGGCCAGAAACTTCTTCGGCAGGAGACCGGCTTGAAACGGATAGCGGTAATGCCTTTGCTGTGCCAGAAGCTGAGTATAGCTCCCAAGGAAGCCAATAAAGTGCTCTGGGAAAAATACCAACCTTGGAAGATGTGGATTTACTTCGGCTTGGTCGGTCTCGCCGCCACGGTCGGAATGATATTCTACCATTTCCGGCTGGAGCGGGAGAAGCGGGAGCGGGAAGCGATGGGGGCGGTTTAGCTAAATCTATTTATGGGGGGCATTAAATAGAATGCCCCCTATTCCTAAATTCGCGTAAATATTTATTATGTATCTTCTTAAAAGTGATGGGTGAAAAATGATTAGCCTTATCGAAGCCTTGAATTATCGATGTCTGAAATATGTCAGACAAAATCTAAGAGGTTTTCAAGTATTAGTTGGTCCTAACGCAAGTGGTAAAACAACTTTCTTGGATACAGTCGCTTTTTTGGGCCAATTAGTATCATATGGTATCGATAGTGCGGTTGAAGAGAGAACTCAGTATTTTAGAGATTTAGTATGGAATCGAGGAAATATGCCTCTTGAATTAGCGATTGAATTAAAAATTCCTGAAGGAAAACGTAAAGAATTGAAAAAAGACTTTAATACAATTCGCTATGAAATCAAAATTGACAACATTGAAAGTACAAATGAATTAGGAATCTTATACGAGCGAGCTCTTTTCAAAAACATGATGGGAAAAAAGAATTATCAAAAAAGATTACAATTCCCGGAAGATAAAGTCTGTCCTCAAACGATAACTGGCAAAATGAAAAAAGGTGAAAGGAAGATATTAGGAAAAGGACCTAAAGGAAATGATAATTATTATTTAGAAGTTACTCCTAAATCTGGCAAGGGATATTTTACTTCTATTAAACTCGGACATAAAAAATCTACCTTGTCAAATTTACCCGATGATGAAAAGAACTTCCCGGTTGCAACTTGGCTAAAGTCGCTACTCAATCAAGGTATTCAAAGAATTGAACTTAACAGCAGCAAAATTAAACTTGCCAGTCCGCCTATGCAGAAGAAATCCGGATTTATTCCGGACGGCTCAAATCTTCCATGGGAAATCGACAAGTTACGAAAGAGCAACACAAACAAATATGATTTATGGATAAAGCATATTCAAACCGCCCTCCCGGATTTAGAGAGTATTATAACTGTAATTCGCGAGGACGATAAACATTGTTATTTAAAGATTAGGTATAAAAATGGATTGGAAATACCCTCCTGGGTTGCTTCAGACGGCACGCTGAGATTTCTCGCTCTTACAATACTTGCCTATATCCCTAATTTGACTGGTATTTACCTTATAGAAGAACCGGAGAATGGAATCCACCCTAACGCGATAGAAGCTCTGTATCAATCGCTGTCTTCTGTCTATGACGCTCAGATATTATTAGCAACACACTCACCTGCAATACTTAGTATGGCTAATGCAGACGATGTTTTATGTTTCAGAAAGACGGAAACAGGGGCAACGGACATTGTAATAGGAAGCGAACATCCCCGTTTAATAGACTGGAGAGGCGATCCAAACCTTAGCGTTATATTTGCGAGCGGCGTTCTATGATAACAGTTGAGAATAGCGAGTATAAAGACTTGTTCGTCATTGTAGCTGATGCCAATATGCAAGCTGGAGTAAATGCCATTCTAAAGAGACCGGAGGCATTAGGTATAAGGCAGATTACATTCGAGATTGTCAGACATCCCTGGAAAGATTCCGGATGTCGAGCTTATGGAGTTCAGTTTTCTAAGTCATACATAGGACAATTTGTTCATTGTTTGCTTATGTTTGATTTCAAAGGTTGCGGTCAGGAAAACATTCCAGCAATAGAACTTGAAAGACAGATCGATGCGCAATTAGATTCGGCCGGTTGGGGAAGTAATGCAAAGTCTATTGTAATCGAACCTGAATTGGAAATTTGGGTGTGGTCAGATTCTCCGCATGTTGAAAACACACTAGGATGGCAGAACAGAATTCCGTCATTGCGTGAATATTTATGTGAAAAAGGATATTTACAATCAAATGATATAAAACCATCTCAGCCTAAAGAGGCTGTAGAATCAGCTTTAAAAGCAGTAAGAATTCCCCGTTCTTCAGCTATCTACCAGTCCATTGCAGAAAAGGTCTCACTCCAACGATGTCAAGATGAAGCATTTGACAGATTTAAATCAACGCTTTCAAATTGGTTTTCAGTAGATAATAATCAAGACTACTCATCAGAAACTCATTAATGACCTATTCCCAACGAATACAAAACCTCCCCCCCTACCTTTTCGCTCAACTGGAATCGGCGAAGACGGCGAAAATTCAAGCCGGTGTGGATGTCATTGATTTGGGAATCGGCGACCCGGATTTGCAGCCGCCGGATTTCCTGATTGAGGCGCTGAAAAGACATCTCGGCGATGAGGACGCGCACCTCTACCCCACCAGCCGGGGCGGCCTCGAAGTGCGCCGCGCCATCGCCGGCTGGTTCAAAGGGCGGTTCGCGGTGGAACTGGACCCGGAGATGGAAATCTCCCTCACACTGGGTTCCAAGGAGGCGCTGGCGAATTTCAGCCGCGCCGTGGTCAATCCCGGCGATGAAGTCGGCGTCCCCGACCCGGGCTATCCGGTTTACGGCAACGCCGCCACCATTCTGAACGGTGGGAAGGCGCGGCGTATCCCATTACTCCAGGAGAATGGCTTTTTACCCGACATTGAGCGCTTTCAGGGCACAGCCCTCGCCTTCGTCAATTATCCCAACAATCCCACCGGCGCGGTGGGGAATATCGATTTCTATCGGAAACTCAGCGAATGGGCAGACGCTCACCCAGAGACTGTTATCGCGCACGACGCGGCTTACAGCGAAATGACTTTCGGCGACTATGTTCATCCTTCGATACTCAATTTCACCCGGAACGCGATAGAGTTCCATTCGCTTTCGAAGACCTTCAACGCCACCGGCTACCGGGTGGGATTCGCCGCCGGAAAGCGGGAATATATCGACGGGCTGGTGAAAGTGAAGACGCAGTTGGACAGCGGCACTCCCCGCTATGTCCAGCGCGCCGCGGCGGACTGTCTGAAAAAGTATAATGGGAGCGAACCTCCGGCGAAAGTGAAAGCCTTCCGCGAAACCTTCGCCCGCCGCAAAGCGCTGACGGAAAACCGCCTGCGCGGTATGGGTTATGAGGTCTTCGCCTCGCCCGCCACCTTCTATGTCTGGTTCAGCGTCGGCGGCGACGAAATGGAATGGGCTGGAAGAGCGCTGGAAAAGGGAGTGGTGGTGACTCCCGGACGCGGGTTCGGCGAATATGGTAAAGGTTACGCACGAATTGCGGTTACCACCACGGAACAGCGTATTAATCAGGCTTTGGATAGGATTGCGGAAACATAATCGTCAAAGCGATGATTTTTCAAATAGTCATACACACAGTTTAACAATCATTGACCTATGTCCGACAGACTAACTCTCATTTATTTCACGGACTTCCACGGCACCCGCAAATTATATGACGATACCCTGAAATCCGCGGTGGAAAGGGGAGTCAAACTGCTGGCGACCAGCGGCGATTTGCTGCCTCATCGAAGCGGGGAGCCCTTCATTACCGGCTGGTTCGGGGAATGGCTGGAGCGGTGCAAGAAAAAGGATGTCACCGTGCTGGGGATGCTGGGTAATGACGATGGCGCTTACTTACAGAAGTATATTGATGAGTACGAGACGCAGGGTTTATTCCGCCGAATCGACGGAAGGTTTGTCGATTATCAGGGATGGACCTTCTGGGGCTACAACTTTGTCCCGGAATTACCCTTCGGGCTGAAGGATTGGGTGAAACTGGATTATGAAGGCGCTCCCAGACCGCCGCAATTGTCGGGACCGGTGCTGTCGAGTGAAAACGGATTGCGGTCAATCATGAATATAGAGTCTTTCTTCAAAGCGAGAGGCACCATAGAAAATGATCTGTCAAAAGTCGGTCTGCCCCATCCTGAGCGCACCATCGTAATCACGCACTCACCACCTCGCGGCTATGGTCTGGACGTCACCGCCAATCTGCATCAAGTCGGCAGTCTTTCCGTATTGAAATTCATCCTTGAACAACAACCCCTACTATCCTTACACGGTCATATACATGAATCTCCCAGAAGCTCGGGAGTATGGAAAACCCAAATCGGAAAAACCACCTCCTGTCAGCCGGGGCAGTTTCCTGTCTCTATTAGATTAAGGTCCAATTCGATTGACATTGAATACGTTTGGGAGCAAAGGCGGTGATTTTCCCATTTCTCAGTAAGGCCAAGTCTCACCCGGTCCTAAAAGCAAATTGCATTTCTGCGCTCAAAACTTGACTTTTTTCAAAATTGTGTTCATTATCAAATTCATTGGAAGCTTTCACCCGTACATTATCCCAAAGCAAACTAATAAACATTAAATAATTAGCTTCAGGACAAAAACATGAAATGGGCGGAAGTCTCAATACCACTGTTCTTAGCGCTTCTCATCCTGGGTTGCAGCGTTAAAGAGCCCGGCTCCCCCACCTGGGAGGTTGAACTCACAATCCCCATTGCCGACCGCGTGTATTCCCTATCGGAGATTGTGGATGATTCCGCCGAAGTGGCGATGAACGATTCCCTTGGAGCCTGGGTATCGATGGTCAACGATTCCATTCTGCGATTCAACTTCGCCGATTCCATCGGTCCCACCAATATCTACGGTAAACTCCAGCACGACCCCATCACCCAGAATATCGAGAACTACGTAGGGACTATGGAGGTCGACCCACCAGGCACTCGAGCTACTTTCTATTTGATTGGCGACGTTAACTCTGCTCTACCGCCGGGACAGTATCCTTTTGGAGTGCCCAGTTTCGGCTTTGGTCAGATTACCAAGACTCTGCTCGAATTCGATGAATACAGGTGGGTAATACTTGATCCGGAAAAGAGCAGCGTCGATTCAATGTGGAACACAATCACAATTACACTTACCAACTGGTTCCCCTTTGCGTTGGACAGCATAATGGTCGATGTCTATTCTATCAATTCCACCGGCACCGACTCCAACCTGGTTTTCACTATCGATACCGTATTCAACTTCAACACCGGCGATGTTTATGTAAAGCGGGACACCCTGCCCTCCGGCTCACCCATCTACAGCAATATGGTGGTGCACCTGGGGGGACATTCTCCGGGAGTAACCAACAGTGTAACCATCACCGAGGATGACCGCATCGACGCCGATGTTGAGTTGAGCCGGCTTTTTATCGAGCGCGCTAAGGCGCATGTCGCCCGCCACGAATTCTTCGAGGATTCCATCTATATTTCGGAAGAAGTTGATATTTTGGAATCCGCGGTTGTCAGGGAAGGCTTCCTATCTTATTATATTGACGACCAAACCGGATTCGCCGATTCGGTGATTTTCATTATGGCGGATTTTACCCTTAACGGGGACACACTGAAACTAATCCACTTCATCGAACCTAATGGAACTGTGCAGGTGGACAATCTTGACCTTGCCGGCTATGAATTCCACCGACCACAGCGCGATGGTAAGATTGAAGCGAAAATCAGGGTAATTATAAAGGACACCGCCAATCCCTTATACTATCCCGACCCGCCGTTTGTGATTGTTGACAATGATTCCGCAGTGCGGGCTGATTTCTCGGTCTCGGAACTGACATTCCAATCCTTCACCGGAGAAATTGTCGACCCCAAAACCGTTGAAATCGAGCCTCATTTCCAGGCTCTTGAGGATGTTCCCGAAGGTTTGGATTCCATAGACGTTTCGAAAACATTACTGAACTTCGCCCTGAAAACCTATGTGGGAGCCTCGGTCGATATCAACCTGACAGTCCGTTCCTATAGGGATGGCGCCATAGCTGTTGAATTGCCCTACTACTTCACCGTGCCCAACGCTTACTTTTCCAACGGAACCTGGACGCCAGGAATAATCGACACCACTTTCGACGGACTGAACCAACTGTTCAACATCCTCCCCGATAGTATCGGAGCCTTTGGGGAAGCAACTGTCGCCGGGGAAGTTAATGTGCATGAAGAACAGGAGGTGGAAGGCGTATTCACTATCTACACTCCCTTCTCCTTCATACTGGGTGAAACCCTCCTCGAACCGGAATACACCAGCCTCGAAGAGGGCTTTGAGGATGTGGTGCGGCAGGTCGATTTTTCTATGTTCTTAGAATCGCACGTGCCGCTGTTAGGCGAGGTTTATATCGTGAGTTCGTCCGATACCAGCTTCAATCCCGCGGTCGCCGCGGTGGATACCCTGCTGAAAGGGTATTTACCAACTCCGATTGTCGATTCTTTTGGCTTCGTGATTGAAGCCAGCGACACTGCCTACCAGCAAACCCTGAATTATGACCTGCTGCAGATTATAGCCGGCGCAAGTGAAACCAATCCCATACATATCAAGACCCTGCTCAAGATTAATTCGACCGAGGGGGACACAGTGCGGTTCAATCCCTATGATTATGTCTCTGTGGGAGCGGCCACGCACGTCATCATAGAGGTCGATCCGGAAAAGGATTACGAAACCGGAGGAGGGCAGTAAGATGAAAAAACTATCTATTATCATACTGCTGCTTTCCACCCACTTAGCCTGGGGGCAGGAAGGTATCACCGCCCGGGGGATGAGTATGGCAGGGGCCTTTCAAGGCTTGGCTCGCGGCGCTGAGGTTTCCCGTTGGAATCCGGCGAATTTAGCTTTGCCGGGTGCGCCGTCCTTCAGCCTGAACTTGATGGAATTCGGGATGAGTTTGGGCAACAACAGCCTCAATGTGGACAAGTATAATTCATTCTTCACCAAGGATTACTGGAATGGCGAAGACAAGGAGGAATTTGTGGGATCCTTCCCCGATGATGGATTCCGGGGTTTTTCCCGCTTCCAGTTTACTCCGATGGCGGTTTCCGTGAAGAATTTCGCTTTTTCAGTCAACACATTCTCCTATTCCGATATCAGGCTGCCCAAGGCTTTCTTTGAAATCCCTCTTCAGGGATTGGGAACCGAACCGGTGCCGATTAACGATATGGAAGGCGAGGGGATATTAGCCACTGAAATCACTATGTCCACCGCGAGACTTTTTCATCCGGATATCGACTTTATCAAGCATCTCGCTCTCGGCGCCACCTTTAAATATTTCTACGGCCACGCTTACGGAAAGGTGGAAGACGCTGAAGGAACCATCCTCTCCAACGAGGATTCCATCGCCGTCAACGGTAAACTGCAAGTCTTCTACGCCGCTCCCTTCGAGGACAAGGGTAAGCCCGGTGACGGCGTGGGGCTGGACCTTGGCGCAGCCGCAGTAGTCAATGAAAAACTCACACTGGGACTTTCCCTGCGCAATATTGTGGGGACTATTAGCTTCGGCGAAGTGGAAGAGAAGTATATGGATTTCAATTACAATTCGAGCGGACTCGACCAGGACGAATTCGACCACTTCGAAGATTATCTCGATAGCGTCTTGGTAAACACCGACACGACTTACACACCCTATGAAACCAAGAGGTATGCTATGCCTCGCAGCCTCAATCTCTCCGCCACTTACCAGCTTTACCCCTGGATGGTGGTGGAAGGGGATTATCAGCAGGGACTGAACGAAACCGCCGGAGGCAGCACCACGCCCCGCTTATCGTTGGGAACGGAAATCCGCAAAATCCGCTTCCTTCCGCTGCGGTTCGGAATAGGGCTGGGCGGTGTGCAGACCACCACCTTCGCTGTGGGATTCGGCTTGGATTTGGGACACTACGACCTCGATATAGCCTTCGCGGGGCAGCGAGGACTCTTCAACACTTCGAAGGGAGTCAATTTCGCCTTTTCGCAGAGAATTGTTTTCTAGATAATTGTCCGGAAAGACTGCCTCCAAATAGTGTGTTCACGCTATACTTCATAATTAAGCGCAGCTTGAGGCAAAGATTGAACTTGATTAATTTCCCTTAATCTGCTTTGAAAACAGTTTTACTGTTAACTCGTGAGGCATTATCTTCATCCTTCAAAGTGCGAGGTCGCGACAGAGACCCTCGTTTGAGGGTTTGGTATTTTATTAAGCGGTTGTGGGACGGATTGTCCCGCAGCCGTTTTGTTATTGAGGAAACTGCCATAACCCTCTAATTAACATTATAATATACATCGAAAGGATAACGACTTGAATCTGCTCAATAAAGCGGTGGTGCTCACACTTCCCTTAGCGCCCAAACCGATTGTGGGTTATTTCTCCCGGCGGTATATCGCAGGGAGCCGAATATTCGATGCGGTGGAAGAGGTTAAGCGTATGAATGACAAAGGAATGTCCGCAACTATCGACGTGCTTGGTGAGAGCATTACCAATATTAATCAAGCGGAGGAACCAATTGAACAATACCTTCAGGTTTTAGAAGTGATCGACCGGGAAAAGTTGGATGCGAACATATCGGTCAAACCCACGCAGCTCGGCCTGACGCTGGATTACGAAAAATGCCTGGAGAATTACTCCAGGCTGGCGGGAAGAGCCAGAGAATTAAACAATTTCCTCCGCATCGATATGGAAGACGCCTCTACTACTGACGCCACTATCAAACTCTATCAAAACTTGAAGAAAACCTTCGATAACGTAGGCATCGTGCTCCAAGCCTGCCTTCGCAGGACGCTGCAGGATGTAATTGATATTACAGGAAATCTGAACCAGGTCAACTTCCGCATCTGTAAAGGAATCTACCTCGAACCGCATCGTGTTTCCTATCGTGACCGTGATATAATCCGCCTGAATTATGAGCTTCTACTCGAAGAGGCGTTTCAGCGCGGAGCATACGTCGGTATCGCCACCCATGACGAATGGCTGGTATGGGCGGCGCTCAAGATAATTCACAAGTTAGGAATAAAAAAGGAACGCTACGAGTTCCAAATGCTGCTTGGGGTGCTGCCCGAACTACGGAAAATAATTGTCGAGCAGGAACACAAACTCAGAGTTTACATCCCCTTCGGAAAGGATTGGTATCCCTATTCCGTCCGACGTCTGCGGGAAAACCCTGAAATCGCCAGCCATATTATCAAGGCGATGTTCAGCCCGGCGGTCAGGTGAAAATCCCATCGACACAATGCCAAAAAAATTCGCTGTTAGGGAATACAGGCGTTTTCGATTTAGAAGTGAATCTGAGCTATTTGAGATTTTTGGTATAGCTTCAATTTGAAAAAATATTCGAAACTTCAGAACTTATACTATTCGATTCACATCAATTATATATAGCGTATCACTTTACCTATATGAAGTTAGGAACAACTTTGCTGTCATTCCCCTATGTTAAAAAGTTCCCGAGGGA
>CAYQZD010000085.1:0-15759 GCA_964421875.1 uncultured bacterium | reverse complement strand
TCAAAGGGAATATAATACGCCTAAATAATTACCCACACGAAACAGCGATGAACCAAAATAATTATACTAATTCCCTTATTCTATCTTCATCTCATAGGGCATCAAGTATAAAACCTTCCCGTCGTAAAGGTCGGAATACCGCTTCACCTCTCCCGCTATTTTCCATAAATCATCGTTTAATTGACTTCTGAGTTCCGGACCTGATTTCAGTTTGAAATCCATCCAGGGATATTTGGGGTAAAATTCGAACAGCGCCGATTCACCCAACTCAAAACCGGCGGCCCCCATAGCAATCTGCACCGCATCGCTGAAACTGCCGATTTCGTCCACCAAGCCCATCTCCCAGGCCTGCTCCCCCGTCCAGATTCTGCCCTGGGCGACCTCCTCGACCTGCTCCGGCGCGAGGTCACGCCCTTCGCTTACCCGTTCGATAAACCGCTGGTAAAATTCGCGCGCCATCTTCCGGTGATGTTCCCGTTCCTCGGCGCTCCAGCCTCTGGCGCTGGAAAAAAAGTCCGCCCGCTCTCCCTTTTTCACCACCTCCCGGCTGAATCCTATCTTCTCGTAAAAACCCGACAGGTCGAATTTACCGGAAACCACACCGATAGAGCCTGTGATAGTGGCAGGGTCGGCAACAATGGTGTCCGCCGCGCAGGAAATGTAATACCCCCCCGAAGCGGCCACACTGCCCATCGAAACGATGAACGGCTTCCGAACCGCGCCCCTCACCGTCCGCTGCACTTCCCGCCAAATCAAATCGGACGCCGCGCCGTCTCCGCCGGGAGAATTTACCCGCATCACGATAGCTTTGACCATCGGATTCTCCCGCGCCTCCCTGATTGCATCTGTAAGCGTCTCCGCGCCGACCATCTTACCCTGAAAAAATCCATAGGAACTGCGTCCTCCCACAATCGTCCCGTCGGCGAAGATGACCGCAATTCGCTTCGATAGAGGATTGCCCCAGTCCGTCCCGTATTCTTCGTATTTCCGGTAATCGCCGTACCGGACTAAAACGCTGGCGTCGTCGTATAACGGAATAATCTCTTCTTCAAGTTGGTCTGGGAATAATATGGAATCGATCAGCCCTTGATTCAGAGCCTCCCCCGCCGAATAAGGTCCGCCGTCGATCAGCTTTCCCAGCTCCTCGGGTTTCAGACCCCGGTCCAGGGCGATGGCGCTGGTGAATTCATCGAACAGCGACTCCAGAGCGGCGTCCAGTTCCTCCCGGTGAGCCTGGGACATCCCCTCTCTGGTCAAGTTTTCCGCCGCGCTCTTGTAATCCCCTATGTTCTCCAGTTCCGCCACAATTCCCAGTTTGTCCAATGTCCCCTTGATGAAAGTCACCTCGAAAGCCAGTCCGGTCAGGTTGAGAAAGCCCGAGGGACTCATATAGATTTGGTCCGCCGCCGACGCTAGATAATACTCCTTATTTCCCAGAAACTCCGAATGCACTATCAGGATTTTACCCGACTCCTGAAACCGTACCAGCGTCCCCCGGAGTTCCTGGATAACCGCCATTCCGCAGTCGAGCGCTCCCAGCCGCAGTATCAAGCCTCCAACCCGATCGTCGGTCTCAAGCTCACGGAGGGCTTTGGTGACACGCTGCAAACTGGGGTGGGGCGCCCCAAAGAAAAATTCCGGAACCGGCTCCTCCACAATGGGCCCGGAAAATTCCGATTCAACGAAGAGGCTCCCTTCAGGGTCCGCCAACGACTGCCGCCGGTCCCAAGAGTAATGGAATTGGTAAACCGATCCCGTTCCCCCGCCTCCGCGGTCGGAATAATTATGGATCCCGGCTCCGATATGCGAAAAGCTGAGGTCCAGCCCCGCTCCGAAATACTTCGATTCCGGTTTAAAGTCCAGGGTGACATTCACGCCCTGTGTCAAACCCAGTCCCGCGCGAAGCGTCCAATCCAGTGAGTCACCGTAGCTATGCGCCGGGTCCTCTATCAGCGAAGCGTCGGCGGACAAAGTAAACCGCTCACCCGCAGGCCTCAGCGCTAAACCGAAGTTATAACGCGGTTTTACACGCCCCTCAACCGGCGCGGGGATAGCGTTGGCAAGCGGTTCGATATCGGAGGGAATCCCAACTTTCGCCCGCGGTGAATTCAGGTTTTCCGCCAAAATACCGAATGAAACGTATTCGTAAGGGCGGAACATCAATCCCAGGTTCCACCCGCTCTTTATCGCAAGATGCCGGTACCAATTGTAACTGAAACCAATCTCCAATCCGTATCCTAAGGAGATTCCGGCTCCTAAAAAGTAGCGGTTGTAGCGAAAAGGTCCCTCATCGACAAATTCCGCCCCCAGTCCGAATCGCCGGAATGAACCGTAAAAAGCCCCGTTGCGTTCGAAAGACCCGCTCCGCGAATATGATAGTAAGAAAACCTCCGGCGCCCGCTCCATCGCCAGCCCCGCAGGATTCACCCGCACGCTGAGAGCGTTGTCGCTGACCGCAACTGAGGGAGCGGGCGTCCCAATTTGAGGAATCTGCCCCCAGGCGGTCATCGTCAAAAATGCGGTGAATACTGCGCTGGCTGTTTTAACAAAGTTCTTCATAAACAAGTTGCCTGCAAGAGCGGCTGATTATAAGGAGTTCCCTCACCGGTAAATGATTTCAGCTTCCCGGGCTTTTTTATAACGCATCCTCACCCCCGGCCAGTCGATAATCTTCATAAAATTATCGACGTACTCCCCGCGATTGTTCTTATATTGCAGGTAGTAAGCGTGCTCCCACACATCGCACACCAGCAGAGGAATCGCGCCCCATACCGCTAGGTTCTGATGCTTCTCCGCCTGCAAAAGCAACAGCCGCTTTCCTATCGGCTCCAACACCAGAACCGCCCATCCGCTTCCCTCTACCTTCTTAGAGGCCGCGGCGAACTGAGCAGTGAACGCATCGACCGAACCGAAATCCCTGTTAATAGCGGCTCGGAGTTCGCTCTGGGGACGATTGTTTTGCTTAGGGCTCATACTCGACCAGTAAAGTGTGTGCAGGATGTGCCCGCTGCAGTGAAACGCAAGGTCTCGGGACAACGCTTTGATTTGCCCGAAATCAGCTTTCGACCGCGCCTCCTCCAGTTTCAGCAGCGTCGCGTTCAATCCCTTGACATAGCCGGCGTGATGTTTATCGTGGTGAATCCGCAATATCTCACCGCTTAAAACCGGCTCAAGGGCGTCGTAACCGTAGGGCAAATCGGGCAGCGTGTAAGGTTCGACAGGGGCGGCTTCAGCGCCGAAGGCGGATTCACCGGACATGGCTCCTCCCAAATAGAACGCCAGCGTTCCCAGACCGATGGTCTTAATTGCCTCCCGGCGGTCGATATTGCCTGTCATTTTCCCTCCTGTGATAGTATCAATACCTTATCTGAAGTTGCGTCTGTTTTCATAATGCTATATTCTTGATACACAAAACATAGAATTATACAATCTGCTTAATCTGCTGTGAATCTTTTTTATTAATAATCAAATACTTGTAAATATCAACTTCAGAAAAAGTATCACTTTACTGATATGAATCGTATTCATCATTCTGGCTGCGAAGCAAGCCAGAATCATTCTTTTCCGAAAGGATTCCGGCTGCGCCGGAATGACAGCAGTGTTATAGCGGACTTCATTTTAGTAAAGTGTCACCAGAAAAATAAACTGTTACCAGAGATTATTATTAGACTAAATTATGTAAATTCTGTTAATCCTGTTTTATAAATATCTATGTCCTGCAGACTCCCCGCACTTTGCGCCATACCTTCCCATTTACCGTTTACGATTCGTTCAACCTCACCGCAGCCTTAGCCGCTTGTTCAAATATTTCGAGAGCGCGGTGTCGAAAGGCTCATCGGTGTCGAATAAGGCGTAATCGATGCGGTGGTCGCGGCAGCCAGACTCGATAAAGTTCAAGTATCGCTTGAATTCAAGGCGGTAGTCGTCGCGGAGATGCTCAGGCGAGGCGGGTATTTTCTCCCCGGTCTCCATATCTTTGAAGCGGACATTACCCCCGAAAGCGAAGGCTTTCTCCTGAGGGTCGAGCAGGTGGAATACCAGCGCTTCATGCCCGTCGTGGCGGAAATGCTTCAATCCCCCTATTATCCCCTCCTCATCGTCCAGCAGGTCGGAGATGACGATGACCAGCCCCCGCCGTTTGATGCGCTCAGCCATTAGGTGCAGGGTGGGGGCGATGTCGGTTTCCCCGCCCGGAGTGAGCTTTTCCAGAACTGACAGAATGCGCGAGAGATACCCCTGAATGGAGCGGGGAGCGATATAGTCCTTAAGGCCTCGGTCGAAGGTAATCAATCCCACCGCGTCACGCTGTTTCAGCAATAGATAGGTCAGCGCCGCTGCCAGGTAGGAGCCGTAAACCAGCTTGGAAATCCCGTTCGAGGCGTACCCCATCGAACCGCTGACATCAAGCAGGATATAAGCCTTGAGGTTGGTCTCCTCCTCGAACTGCTTCACAAAAAACTTGTCGGTCTTACCGTAAACCCGCCAATCCACATTCTTCAAGGGGTCGCCGGGGAAATAGGGCCGGTGCTCCGCGAATTCAACCGAAAAACCGTGGTAAGGACTCTTGTGCAGCCCGGCGATGAAGCCTTCCACTACCAGCCGCGCTCGAAGCTGCATATTCTTCAAACGCGAAACCGCCTCCGCCGTGAGAAATGTGTGTTGCCGGTTCATATTATATAAGCGTCATTAGCTTTGGCATCTAAGAAAAAAATTTCCTATGTAGGGGCGAAGCATTTTTGTGTATAAATAATAATATCAAGCATTTGTAAAAATGCTTCGCCCTTACAAAAACATATGAATATGCTAATTTAGGCGCGTATACCCCTCCAATGCTGTCCCGAAAAAATCTTTAGACTAAACAATTGTATTTATGATACTTATTAATAATCCCCCCTACCCCCCTTTAAAAAAGGGGGGAACAAGGCAAGAGAATCTGTCA
Source organism: uncultured bacterium (assembly GCA_964421875.1). GTDB lineage: Bacteria > Electryoneota > Tariuqbacteria > Tariuqbacterales > Tariuqbacteraceae > CAYQZD01. The sequence goes on along the minus strand of CAYQZD010000085.1, from coordinate 10,820 downwards.
CAAGTTAGAGATGAGCGGTTTTTCCCCCTTTGGAAAAGGGGGATTAAGGGGGATTTTTCATTAATTAAGAATACATTATTCCCATTTTACAGTGTAAAACAGCGGGTAATAAAGTCTGGAAAACCTATTGGATTCCCCTAGGTTTCAACAATATCTTGAGTTATGAAATTTCCCGGGACAGCACTGTATACCCCTCCGCCCCCGTAAATCCCTATTTCATCAGCAGCAGTTTTGCCGTCCGTGAATTAGCCCCCGCCTGCAGCCGCGCGAAATAGACTCCGCTCGCCATCGCCGAAGCGTCCCAAACCACTTGATGTGTCCCGGCGGGATGCCAGCCATCGGCGAGAACCGCAACCTCACGACCGGCGATGTCGTAAATCGTTAGTCTTATTTGACTCGCATCTCGAAGCTCGAATCTCGCAACTGTCTCCGGATTGAAGGGATTGGGATAGACGGACATCACACCGAATTCAGCAGGATTCAGCGTCGCCGTTTCGTCATCCCAGCCCTCGAGCCTCCAGCACCCGCTGTGTCCCGGACCGCTGAAATCATCCAGCAGTTTGCTGAAAGCGAAGGAATCAGAGAATACGATAGTGGAGGGATAGGTTCCCGCCCGGCCCGCGTAATAGTAGTTCCCCGCAGGAGCCCCGCCAGGCACATATTGACCGAGCTGGCGCAAAATAACCCCGCTTCCCGGCAGATTCAGCCCGGTGCGCAGAATAATGGGACCGTAAACTGCCCCATTGGGTAGAATCGCCTCTATCCAGGCGTCGAAGGTGAGAGCGCCGGTGGTAGTGTTCTCGACCTGCGCGGTAAAATCGAAGGTCCCGCCCCCGGAAGGAACGATTATCGGAGGATTTATCGGAGTCAAAGTGACAACAAGTTCCGGAGAGTAGGCGGTCTGAATCGAAATGTCGTCGATAAAAGTCTGGTCAGGGTCCGGGCCTCCCCCGGAATAACCCCAGATTTGAATCCCCGTCATAATACCCCCGGTATTGATGAAGGAAGTGATATCGTATTGCAGCCAACTGGATGTGTTGATAAACAGCAAGTCTGAGCTGTAACCCATATTAGAGTAGTATATCCAAATGGCGGAAATCGCCTGCTCCGGCTGCCGCATCCACAACGAAGCGGAAATAATGTCCGACTGAGGGGTGGCGGTGATGTCCTGCCGAATCCAGTGATTGCCCACATCGTAAGCGCAATAACTCCCGGTGTGCATCCCCGAGTCGATGACCATCCAGGAACCGTCATGATACCAGGGTGTCATACTACCGGTTTCGAAACCAGGATTCTGTAGCAATTCTTCATCGATGCTGTTGATTACCGGTTTGTTCTGTCCGGCTTCAACAGCGGACAAATCTACGGTGAAATTCCCGCTTTGCGCTGTCTGAGCGAATACAGGATTTGAAATCAATAAGAGCAGCGCCGCGATAGTGAAAGTGATGGATAATAGAGACTTCATCATCATCTCCTTACATTGTTAGAGATTAATCTACTACTTCTCCTCCAGAATCCGGTTGATTATTTCATCCGCGGCGACCCCGTCAGCCTCGGCCGCGAAGGATGTCACCAGCCGGTGCCGCAGCACGGGATGGATCACTGCGCGAATGTCAGCCTCCTCCGGCGTAGCCCGCCCCTCCAATGCCGCGCGGGTCTTTGCCCCCAGGATTAGATACTGTGAAGCCCGGGGACCCGCGCCCCAACTGATATACTGCTTAACATAGTCCGGCGCGCCGTCCAGATTAGGCCGGGTTCTGCGCGCTAATTGAACCGCGTAATCGATGACCCCTTCAGCCACCGGAACCGAACGAATCAAATCCTGTAAAGCGATGATTTCCGCCGAATCAAGGATTTTACCCACCTCCGCTCGATAGTGAGAAGTCGTAGTGCGGACAATCTCCCGCTCCTCCTCTTCATCAGGGTAATTCACCCAGAGGTTGAACATAAAGCGGTCGAGCTGTGCCTCCGGTAGAGGGTATGTCCCCTCCTGCTCGATGGGATTCTGAGTGGCGAGCACGAAAAAGGGTTCCGCCAGCGTATAGGTAGTCCCCCCGGCGGAAACCTCGTGCTCCTGCATCGCCTGTAGCAGCGCCGACTGGGTTTTAGGCGGTGTGCGGTTGATTTCATCCGCCAGCACTATGTTAGCGAACACCGGACCCTGGAAAAACTTGAACACCTTGGCGCCCGTATCCGGATCCTCCTGGATAAGGTCTGTGCCGGTGATGTCCGAAGGCATCAGGTCCGGGGTGAACTGGATGCGGGAAAATTTCAGGTCTAAGGCTTTCGCCAGCGTGGAAATCAGCAGCGTCTTCGCCAAGCCGGGAACGCCGATGAGCAAACAGTGCCCGCGGGAAAGCAAAGCGGTTAAAAGCTGGTCGATGACCCCGCTCTGCCCCACGATTACCTTAGCGATTTCACCCTTGATACGGTCGCGCGCCTCCCGCAGGCGGCGGATGCGCTCGATGTCGTCGGTCTTTAATTCTTGCAAGGAATTTCGTATGGATTAATTTGATTGATTGTGAATATAATTATATCTTAATATAATAACAAAAAAGCCTTAAAAAAGCAAAGTTCAATCCGCAACGAATCATTGTTCTATTGAAATCATCTTAACGCTGCAGTCATTCCAGCTTGCCTGGAATCTGACAGCAGGAAAACGCCGGAAAAACATAAAAGTAGGTATGGTGCAGACCTGAATTGACTTTGCCCTCTTTATCTGAACATAATAACCTATGGCTGACAATAGAACAAACTTAATGGGGATGACCAGGGGGGAACTGGAGGATTTCTTCATCAGATTAGGTGAAAAATCCTTCCGCGGCCGACAGCTCTACAGCTGGATTTACCGCCGCCGCCAAACCGATTTCCACCGAATGACCGACATCGCTCAAAACCTGCGCCAACGCCTGAAATCGATAGCGAAAGTTGAACCCCCGCGAATCGTGGAAATCCGCCAATCCCAGGCGGGATTCACCCGCAAGTTCCGCCTGACTTTAGCGGACGGCGCGGTCATCGAAGCGGTGCTGATGAAAGAGGCAGGCAGGGTGACGCTCTGCGCTTCAACACAGGTGGGATGCCCCTTGGGATGCAGGTTCTGCGCCACCGGAGCGATGGGTTTCAGACGCAACCTCACACCAGGCGAAATCGCAGGACAATACCTTACCGCCGCTGGTCAAACCGAAGAACGCATCACCAACGTCGTCCTGATGGGAATGGGGGAGCCTCTGTTGAACTACGACAACACCGCCAAAGCGCTGAGTCTGCTCACCGACGGAGACGGAATCGCCGTCTCCTCCCGCCGCATCACCCTCTCCACTGCCGGGATTGTCCCCGCTATCGAAAGGATGGCGAAAGACCGCCTCCCTGTGAAATTGGCAGTGTCCCTCAACGCCCCGGACGACTTACTCCGAGAGAAACTGATGCCCATTGCTGAAAAATATCCTCTGGATGAGTTACTGCCCGCCCTGCGCCGTTACGAAAAGACCACCCGGCACCGCGTGACCTTTGAATATGTCCTCATCGGCGGGGTGAACGACTCTAAGGTTCACGCTAAAAGGCTCCGTGCGCTGTTATCAGGTTTTACAGCTAAACTCAATTTGATAGAGTACAACCCGGTGGAATCCGGCGGAGGGGAGTTATTCGGGGGTGTGAACGGAGACATCAGCTTCAGCCGCCCCTCGAAGGAAGCGGTGGATTTATTCATCGACTTGAGCGTACGCCCCGGCTTAACCGTGAAACTGCGCAAGTCTCAAGGAGTCGATATCGTCGCCGCCTGCGGACAGCTTTGCTTGGAGAAACAAGCGCACAAATCGCGGTCAAAACTAAGAGATTCAATTTGAAGGTTTCTTCAAAGCTGCTGGAGCGCCTTCTGCTGCTGTGTTTATTCTCAGCTTGTTTCGCCGCCGGTGAAGCCGCTGCGGGAGACTGCGCTGAGAGCGACAGCCTGCTGCGGATTCCCGACAAGGATGTGATACAAATATTGACCCTGGACAACGGATCGGTTATATTCGGACGGATTCTGCAGATTAACGGGGATGAAATCACTTTCGGGGACAGCGCGATGATTCTGAAGGTAAAGGTCGCCTCTGTCAAATCGATTCAGGAAGTCCCTGCAGCCACAATCAAAAAAGGGAAATACTGGTTTCCCAATCCCAACGACACCCGACTTTATTTCGCCCCCACCGGAAGGATGCTGAAACGAGGGGAAGGTTACTTCTCGGATTTCTACCTCTTCTTCCCCGGAGTTTATTACGGTTTAACGGACAGGATTACCCTGGGCGGCGGTGTCTCATTGTTTCCGGGTATAGACCTTTCAAAGCAAATGTATTATCTCACCCCAAAAGTCGGAGTGGAATTTGTCAAAGGTGTGGATATCGCTCTGGGCGCGTTGTTGATAAATATGCAGTTTGATGAGGAGGGGAATACTGTGGGAATTCTATACAGCGTTGCCACTGTAGGTTCCCGCGAAGCAAGTTTTACCATCGGATTAGGCTACGGTTTTGTGAATTCGGTCTTCGCCAGGAAACCTATGTTAATGCTCGGAGGGGAAACCAGGGTTTCAAGGAGGATTGCTCTACTCACCGAAAACTGGATTATGCCCGGCGAGGGACAGCCGATTATCGCCTACGGATGCCGCTTTTTCGGAGAAAAACTGAGCATCGACCTGGCTATGGTGACTCCGCTGGGGGAGGATGCCATATTTCCGGGAATTCCCCTGGTCGGTTTCGTGTTCAATTTTTAAAAGCTGAGGGCTTTCTTACCGATTCCTGCGAAGACGGTCCTAAGCTCTGTCACTCCCGCGAAAGCGGGAGTCCAGTATCTCATACAAATACAAGAAGATGGATTCCTGCTTGCCAGTCTGTCCGACAATGCATAATTTCGTGCTATGTCATCTGAACGAAGTGTTAAATCTCTTGTTAAAAAAGAACTTATAAAAATGCAGATGCTTCGCTTCGCTCAGCATGACATATTGTCGGACAGACTGTTGCGCAGGAATGACTAATTTTTACTCGCAATTCTTTTCAAGAATTACTATAGAATCGGTGTAATCCCGAAAAAAGAAGCGGTCCTACCCCGCGCTCTCAGAAGGGAAGACCGCTTCATCCAATAGGCAGCGCAGTAGTTACACTGCCTCCTCTTTAGCGATATCGAACACTTCGGCTCCTTCGAGCGGAGTGGGGGATATCGCAGCCAGTTCTTCCACCGTCGCAGGCTTGCCTATAGCCGACCCGATAATGAGTCCAACCAGTGAACCGAGAATACCCACGATGATGTATCCCAGGTAGGTGTCCGCCAGCCAGGACGGTTTATAAGCATGCTGAACAATGTGGTATTCATAGATATAGAATACTACGTTGCCGATGAAACCCATCGCAGCGCTCAGAATCACTCCCAAACGGTTAGCCTTACGGCAGAACATCGCAAAAGCCGGTATCGCAATCGAAGCGGTTAAAACTCCCGAAGACAGAATGTAAACGTCCATCAGCGAAGTGGCGTTCAGAGCGTAGATAAGTCCGAACAGTATCGCCGCAATCGCCAATATCCGGGTCCATTGCGTGACCACAGGTTTCGGCTTCTTCTTCAGGAAATTGGGATGGATGATGTCATAAGTCAGCGGCAAAGCTATCACATTGGCGAAAGTGTCCACCGTGGACATCTGAGCCGCCAAAAGACCCACGAACATCAAAACCTGCGCTCCCAGCGGGAAGAAGTTCATTATTATCGCTGAGATGATGCCCGTTGCGTCGGCGCCCACCGCCGCTGCGCTCCCTTCAGCCCCCGGCGGGAAAAGCGCCACAGCGTTGAAAGCGATTAATACCGGAATGGCAATAACGAAAACGTTGATTAACACCAGCGCAATCCAGGCGCCCCGCCGCGATTCCTTCAGGCTCTTGGCCCCCTGAATACGCAGCAGCAAGTCCTGCTCTATCATCCACCCCGGCAGGTACGCCACCAAAAGGATTATGGGCATCGCAATCCCGCAGGCGAAGAGGCGGAACATCGTCCCCTCGCCGTAATAAGGCGTGGCTATGTTACGCAGCGTTGCCGTCACGTTTCCCCCGGTGGCGGCTGAAGCCGCGTTGACACTGACTATTCCCAACACCGTGATGAAAGTCGCCATCAGGATGAACTGGAGCACGTCAGTGAGCAAAACCGCCCTGAAACCGCCGAAATAAGTGTAAATAATGATAGGTATCACGAACAAAACCATCACCAGCGCAGGACTGATTTTAAGGAAGGGCGAAGCCAGATGCCCCAACATAAAAAGTTCGGCTCCGGTCCAGGAAGTGAAGACGAAGATGGAACAGACCGCGATGATGGTGCGCGTGGAAACCCCGTAACGCTTGGATATCGCCTCCGGCAGCGAAATCGCCGGCAGACGCCGGACACGAGGAACCATCCAAACGATGATGAAGGTCAGGATAAACCAGGGTAATGGGAGGATCCACAATCCCGCTAAGCCCATTTGGTAAATCATCGACATACCGTAGCCCAGCCACCCCAGCATCAGCCATCCCGCAGTAAGCGACACCGCCATCCGCCAGCCCGGCACCTTACGGCTCGCAATCCAGAAATCAAGTATCTGGTGAGTGGCGGTATCCTTGCGCATCCGGGTCCAAATATAATAACCCATCAGGACCACAAAGAAGGAATAGACTATCGCCGCTATCCAGAAAGGCGCTGAGGAAAACATCATTCACCCCCCAGCGTCCGGGCAAAATTGACACTCAAACCGAACCAGAAATTGCTGTCGTCATCGCCGAACACGTCAGCCAAATCCCCGGTGGGGATGGTGGAGTAGTTCAAATCGGCGCCGAAGCTGACATACTCCCCCAGCGTGCCCGAAGGAGCGTAGGATAAACACAGTGTGCCGGTGATGTCGGTGAGCCCCGCCTTTTCCACCCACATCCAATACCCGTTGTGATTTTTGTCCGCATATCCCAGCGAGAGGGAGAGCTTGGGATTAACCGGACATTTGGCGAAGGACTTGCTGATTTGCGGGGAGATGTAGAATCCTTCAGCCTCAATAATGTCTTTATAGGCTGAAAGTCCAATCTGGACGAATTCAAGGTCGGTGTTAGCCTTAAGGTAAATCTCACCGGTAGTCTTGAAGTCGGTGTTGGGGTAAGTGTAATGAGCGTATCCCAAGGTGGCGTTGATTTTTCCGAAAGCTTTGGTGTAGTCGAGATAGTAATCCAATTCGGTGAAGGTCATAGAGTTGTCATAGATGTCGGTCAGCTCCATCGAACCGAACAGGACGAAGGTGAATCCGTTCCAGTATCCCCAGGCGTCCGGCCATAACACCGATTCGGTGTTGAACGGTATGCCGCGCCAGACGTATTTGCTCTTGTAAGCCACATCGGCGCCGGCCATAGGTTGGGCGAATGCAGTGTTAAGGATGAGAATAGTGGAGAAAACAATCAGGAGAATGGTGAGGAAGGTCCTTTGACAGAACTTCATTTTTGCCCCTTTCCGTGTTATTATTGACGAATTGTCGCCAACGCCTGACGGAGAGGAGGCAATTGAGGAAGATTAGCCGCCTCTCAAGCGAGGCGCAAGCGGTTTGCGATTAACCGTGATTAGCGACTCTAACTGAGTCTTGACGGCTCTCTGTCAAAATCTGTGTATCATCTTGGTTCCAATGCGTTTACCTGTATCGGTTTAGTAAATATCGATTGATAAATATCCAACAATTTTAAGAATATAGAAAAAAGTGATGATTATGTCAAGAGGAATTTTCAGTTTTTTACTTTCAAAAACAACGGCAGCGTCCACTTACGCGCTGCCGGGTCTCCGCACCCGGCTGTTGTAGGGTGGGTTTCAACCCACCACCCTTCAGACCGACGCAGCCGGAATTTGTTTTCGTAGGGGCGGTTCGCGAACCGCCCTCACCAGGAATCGCCCTTCCTATTACTCCTTTTTACAAAACCGCCCGGGCCATCAAGCGTAAGTTCTAATTACAATTTCATTTTTCATCGCGATAAAAAATGACAAATGTTCAGCTAAATTGCTTCTTACCTGTGAAAGGGCTGTACAAATGAGGAGGAGGCGAGATGACCGAAAAAATGAAAAAAAAGTATTGACTTTTAATTTTCCATTTTGTATAATGAATCACCGGCGCTATATTTTCGAGCCTTTTCACCTCCCGGGGTTCGTAAATAGCATGCGCCGGTTTTTTACAGTCATCATTTATCTGTCGATATTTGGACGCACTCACACATTAATCGTCGAAAATTGAACATCAAGTATACAAAGCTGAAACAGTGTTTTCAATTCAGAGTTTTTTATATTGTTAAATATAATGCAGATAGTGATGTTATTCTAATACTATCGATAACCGGAGGGAATGGCTTGTTTTTTGTAACGGTGCAATACGTAATTTCCGTTAAAAAACTTTCCAAACAATAATTTTGGAGGATACTATGTCCGACATAGCAGAAATCGTGTCCGCTCCATCCGGAACACAAAGACGTACTGATGATCAGTCACAATGGGTGACTGCTTCCCTCGGCGATAAACTTCAATTCGGTTGCCAGACCAGAAACACTGAATCCAATGAATATGAGGTAAAACTGTACTCCGGTGCTTGTATGGATTTCGGTGAGGCTGAGGAAGTCGAGGTTTCCGATATCATAGGCGCCGCGCTCTATATGGACGGCGACGGCGATTGGGTCGCAATCGAGGATGAAGGAACTTTTTCCGCTCAAGCGGTGGGAACCGGACCGGGGGGAGTGGTTATGGTAAGATGTAGTATTGTGGGAGGATATCCCCCTCCACCCTGGCCGCCAAGAAAATAAAACTACACATTGTTTTAAATAACAAGTAATTACGATGGAATCATTACTCTATTTTTTTGAAAAGCACCATCTCTTATTGATGTCAATTATAACATTATTATTATGGTATTTTAAATTATTTGAAAATAATCGCCGTTCATACATTGGTTTGCTTCTTTTACCCATTATACATCGAAAATCAATAGCATATCTTTCTTATTACTCTTCAATGTATCCATGCTTGATTAGTTATATATTTATTTGGGCATGTGTTTCGATTATTATTTTTCCAACAAGTCCTACGGTTTATTTAATCCAGGCAGGATGCATAATTTGTGTTGAATTTTATATTACTATTGCTTATGGATTGAGATTAAAAAATCGGCTATTAAGTTTAATAATATTTCTAGCAATTTCCTGTTTCTTATGTGTCGGTATTGTTAAATCGATAATTGCGTTAAGTTATCAGCCTTTAGTTGAATATGATTTCTATTTACAAATATTGACTGTGGTATTTTGCATATATATTTTAGGGAGTATTATAATATTAAATAGGTTTTTTGAAGAAATCATAGCTTTTTTTGTTTTCTTTGGTATTCTTATTTATTCTGTGCTTCAAGTCCTTGCCACAATTGTTATTTCAATTGACATATTTAAACATTTCAACTTTGCTGCATATGCAACGCTTTTTCTCTTCATCTTCTGGATTATTAGCGTTCCATGGATTCGGTACCTGAAATCCAAAAATATGTGACCATCGCCTTTTTCATCCTGATTGGCTTTGCTATGGCGGTGTTTTCGCTTATTGTCGGTCTCCTGGTGAATCGAATAAGGCTGAAAAATGCCGAGGCTAAGTTAAAAAAGTATTCCATTGAATTAGAATCTATGGTTCAGCAGCGAACGGCGCAATTAGCGGAATCGGAAAAGAAATACAGGAGTCTGTTTGAAAAATCCAAGGAGGCGGTGATTATCATCGATTCCGGCAGCGGCGAAATCATCGATGTCAACGATGAAACCGTTGCTATGTCCGGATATGACCACGATGAAATCCTGGGAACGAAGATTGAGAAGTTATTAGATGTGGATGAATCTGATTATAATTGGACCAGGCTTAGTGAAGAAGAGCTGGTGCGGAGGGATGGCGGCAGGGTGATGGTGGATGTGGTGACCGGTCATATCAGTTATGATGGTAAGGATTGCTTTCAGGCGATTTGCCGCGATATCACCGCCAAGCGGGAGTTGGAGGCGCAGATTATTCATAACCAGAAGATGATTTCGCTGGGTTTGATGGCAGCGGGAGTCGCTCACGAATTGAAGAATCCCCTGGGCACTATTTATAATTCCTGCTGTTTTATTAAAGGAGAAGTAGGTGAAAATTCCCCCAAGATTATCAAACATCTTGGTTTTATTGAAAATCAGATTAGTATTTGCCGTAAAATAATCGACGACCTTAATATAACTCCTATTGAAAAAGAGATATCCGTCAATCTTAAGTTGATGGATTTGAATGAGATAATCATTGATTACCTGAATATACTTGAGGTTTCGCTAAAGCCTAAAAGTATTACTGTAATAAAAGAATTAGAGAATCTGCCTAAGATCCCTATCGATCCTGCCTCTTTTTCGCAAGTCATATCCAATCTTATATCCAACGCTATCCAGGCAATGCCATCGGGCGGAACTATATCAGTAAAGAGTAAGTATTTACCGCATAAGAAGCCTCATCTTACGGAAAAGGAGAAGGGCTTGATTAGTGTTCAAATTCAAGATACTGGTATGGGAATGGATGAGGAAACAATGAAATATATCTTTACACCTTTCTTTTCAAGGAAAAGCGCTGCGGACGGGATTGGATTGGGATTGTGGTTGGTTCACAATACTGTCAGACAATACTCCGGAACAATTCAGGTTAAAAGCAAGTTAGGTCAAGGTTCGACATTTATTATAAAACTACCGGTATTGAATAATAATGGATAAGAATTTTCGCATTTTAATTATCGAAGATATTCCGGAACAGCTTGAATCTTTAGCTGATTTACT
>CAYQZD010000084.1:0-15847 GCA_964421875.1 uncultured bacterium | reverse complement strand
CCCCCTTGAAAGCCCCCCTCTTTTTTGAATCGCTGATATTTAATGATGGACGCTGATGACGCAGATAAATCCCCCCTCTAATGCCCCCCTATAAGTTTGCATGTTGGCAAGTTGACAAGTTTGCAAGTCCGCCCTCAAAGCCTCCCGCAAATCAAAGCAAATCGAATATCACAAATCATCAATCGAAAATCAAAAATCATCGCCGTAATAGCCTGTGAATTTATCCTTAAACAACGCGATTGCTTCGTCCGCCGGCTGGCGGACTCGAAATGACAAATAATTGGTGGGTTAAGAACCAATATTGTCCCGAAAAAATATCGGCAATCTAAATGATTGTATTATTAATACATAACAATAATCCCCCCTAACCCCCCTTTAAAAAAGGGGGGAATAAGACGGGAATACCTACGGACCGATATATTCGTTGTAAGGGCGAACGGCCATTCGTTCCGACCGGCAAGCGGCGGAATAAGATTCCGCTCTACGATTAAGGAATATTGGTGGGTTAAGAACCCACCCTACAACTTTCAGGTCACACCCGCCTGACGGCGTCAAGGCATAACAGAACCGACTGATGTGTCCGCCGGGTTCCCGCGCCCGGCGGAATAAGATTCCGCCCTACCTCCTATTAAATGTCATTCCGGCACAGCCGGAATCCCTCTTTGTAGGGGCGAACGGCCGTTCGCCCCTACCGGAAGCCGGAAACCGGCAACCAGTAACATGAAACCTGCAATTGGCGGGTTATTCCGACCCCTCTTCCGCTTCCGCGCCGAATTGTTCCCAGAAAACCACGGGGAAGGGGCTCCATTCGCCTAATTCCTCCGCTTCGTCGAAGGTGTGCACGATAACCTTGACATCATCGGGGCTGAACAGTTTCAGGTCGATGTCTTCCGGGAAGCGCCACTCCTTTTCTTCCCGCCAGTCGTTGCCGTCCCGGCCCGCAGATTGGAAATAGGCCCGGTCCTCCCCTTGAAGGAAGCGGTATTGATAATCGTGCCCGTAGATTACCTTCCGCGCGCCCAGCCCCTCCAGAACGTCCCGCTTGACCGCGATTCCGTACGGTTCGAAGGTCCACCGCAGCAGCCGGCTGCGCCATTTAATCATCTTGGACAGCTCCCAGGGGGGAAGTTCGGTCAGCGAGACCACTTCGAAACCGCCCTTTATAAACTTGTCCGAGGCGAAAATGCGTTTATCCCGCAGAATGCGGCATAAGGTTCCGTAACCATCGTGTGAATAGCCGCCGCTGGCTTCAGCGAGGGAGCGGCAGAATTCCGCTTTGGACTCGCCGGGCCAGGGGTTGATGGTGGTGCGGGTCCAGTGCGTGAGGTAATCCCAATCATCCTCTTCCTCCTCCGCCCGCCCTGCCAGTTTCATCAGCTTCGCCAGGCTGAAGGGGGAGCCGGAGGGCTTGGCATAGTCGATGCGGAACTTGTCCTCCACCTTGCCGGGAATGATGGAAAACAGCTCCATCAACCGCGCCAGGTTGCCCGAAGAGCGGATGGAGACGGGATACAAGCGGTCGGCGATTGCCGCCACCCAAAAATCCCGTTTGGGGAATTTCTTGTACTTGAGCTCAAGTTCCGCTTCCGGGTCGGGGAATATCATCAAGGTCCGGTCCTGGTCCAGTTCGAAATCCCGCAGTATGTTATCCGCCAATCCGGGTATAAGGGCGGGCTCGATTTCCGGGAGCAGCAATATCACCGCGCCGCCGCACTCCGCCGCCTTGAAAGTCACCATCTCCCAGGTTATCATCCCCGCGCTGGAAACCAGCGCTGCGCTGTTCCCCGCGAGGTTTGCGGTGAGTTCCAGGGTGTTCTGCAGCCAGGGTGAAGCGGAATCGGGGATTTTCCCCTGCCGGGAATTGAAAACCGCAACTCGAGGCTCGCCTAAAATATCGGGATTGCCGGCGATGGTAACTTCGACCAAGCCTGTGGTCGCGGCGATGCCGGGGATGCGCTCATTTAAATTGAATCGGGAAGTATTCATAATAATACAGGGTTTAGGGTTTAGGGTTTAGGGGATAGAGTATTAAATAAACTCTAACTCGCTATTCGAATCAGATAACTATATAAGCACTAGTAAGATGAAATTCAAGAATTTTGCCGGAAAACTTACCACAATATATAATATTATTGCATACTTGGATATTATTAATTACAATGGAGTGGATGAATCTTGCTTTGGGATTTGTCCGCCTTAGGCGGGTTGGTGGAAAATTCACGGGCTATGATGGCTATGGTGGCTATCGTAGGGCGGGTCATTCAGACCCGCCATAATGAATGTCGGCTTTGAATCAGCTTACGGCTGACATGTAAGCCGACCTACAGATACTAATCCCCCCTGCCCCCCTTTAGGAAAGGGGGGAAGAAGGATTCCGGCTTTACGCCGTACGGCGCACAAGTCGCTCGGAATGACTTGTAAATTGGTGGGTTAAGAACCCACCCTACTAATCTGGGTCATCAGCGATTCACAAAGCGGGGGGTCTTTAGGGGGGACTTGCAGCTTGCAGCTTGTATCTTGCAGCTTATTTTACGGAGGAAAAATGCGCCGAATTATCATTTTCGTCATCGCGGGGCTGTTGTGGGTAGGAACCGCTTCCGCCGATTTCACCCCCATCTGGCATTGCACTGCGCCTGCGCCGGAGTGTGAATTTGTACATTTATTAGCGGTAGGCGACCAGAATCTTGATGGATTCGACGACATTCTCGTCACTATGTGGGAGTGGCAGGACAGTACCCGCTGGCCCGGCGAATGCAGGCTTTATTTTGGCGGCAATCCGATGGACACCATACCTGATATGATATTCACGGAACCACATGTATCTCGGTTCGGTCCACTGCCGCTGGAATGCCGTGACTTGAACGGAGATTCCTATCCCGATATAGCGATTGGCTGCGATTATGCCAGGGCGCCGGGGGCTGAACCTAAGATGTATGTCTATTTTGGCGGACTCTTGCTGGACAATCAGGCCGATTTAATTCTGAAACCGGATACCTTGAGTATCGATGCTCACGAATTCGGTGGTTATTCATCGATGGGAGATTTTAACGGTGATTCATACAATGATTTAATGGTGTCCGCAGGAATGTATAATTTGGTTGATATTATTAACGGCAAATTCTATGTGTTTTATGGAGGGCCAAATCTTGATTCCATTCCCGATTATTCCATAACTGCTGAACCTAACAGTTATCATGATTTCGGTGATTATATTTCCTGCAGCGGTGATGTCAATGGTGACAGTTATGAAGACATTATTTGTAAAGGTGGACCACATGGAGGCTTTGAGAAGATAATGTTCTTTGGCGGAAATCCGCCGGATACTATCCCGGATTGGAACTTCGCCAGCGACGCCGACCGTAACTCCATAATCATTCCCGACATTCACGGCGATGGCTATGACGAGATTATGATCGGCAGAATGTCTCCCTTCGATTCCAGAGGATACATTTTCTTTGGCGGAGCTGCGGTAGATACGATTCCTGACATATCATTATACGGTCATTCCGGTCACTTGAGGGAATGTAACATCGCTGGGGATTTGAACAATGACGGCTGGATGGATGTGGTGTTGCAGGGTTACGATATGGGGAGATTGTATATATTTTTCCTCAATCCTCAAGTTCAGGGATATAAGGAATTTGATATAATGATTCAGTCGCCAGGTAGAACTTATGCTGCTGTGTATGCCGGCGATGTCAACGGCGATGGTATAGACGATTTCATGTTCGATGCGCATTGTGGAAACTATACTATCCCCGGTGAGATATTCATTTACAGCGACACCACTTTGACTCCGGGGGTCAAGCGAAGACCGGAATATCGTTTGACCGCTTTCAACCTTAGGCAAAACTATCCCAATCCTTTCAATTCCTCAACTACTATCACCTTCAATGTAAACACGAAAGAACATATCACTCTGCAGATTTACAACTCATTGGGACAAAGAGTAACGACATTGCTTGACAATCAGTCCGTTCCCGGATTAAATACCGTATCATGGGAGGGACGGGATAGACGGGGAAACGCGCTGCCTTCGGGAGTGTATCTAATTAAACTGTCAAATCACAATCAAGAATCGCTGAAACGAATAATAATAATAAGGTGATGGGTTTTAAAGGATTCTTTTTGACTTTTTGCCTCCAACTTTGTACATTGTAGTTTAAATAAAAAATGGGGCTGTAGCTCAGTTTGGGAGAGCGGTGCGTTCGCAACGCACAGGTCGGCGGTTCGATCCCGCTCAGCTCCACGAAATTGGGATTCAGGATTCAGTAATCGGGATACAGTTCAACTTTCCAAGTTTTGAACACCGAGTCCCGTATCCTGAATCCCGTATCCCAACATACAGGCTGTGCTAGGCGGGGAGTTAGCGGCGCCCTATAACCCGCAATCCGCTACAGCGGGGCTGAATACCTGCACAGAGAGCCCCCTTCAGCCGGAAGGTGCGCATCGCGAAGGCGTTGACAGTTGGGTCCCGTGCGTCGGAGGTCCGCCCAACCCCGTCAGGTCCGGAAGGAAGCAGCGGTAAGCGGCGCCGCCGAGCGCCGCGGGGCTGCCCGGCTCGAGCCTTTGCCCTGCGAAACCGCCGGATTTGAAGGACTCGAATGCAGGGCACAGCCTTATTGTTAATGATGTAAGTCCATTCGCGTTTTCCGCAAATAAATCTCAATACAACGTTCCGGGAGCCCGATGTCTTATCTCGTGATGGCTCGCAAATATCGTCCCTCGAACTTCGACATGATTGTGGGCCAGCCCCACGTGGTTCACACCCTGAAAAACGCCTTGAAAAGCGGCCGTTACGCCCACGCCTATATCTTTTCCGGACCCCGAGGAGTGGGGAAAACCTCCACCGCCCGCATCCTGGCGAAGGCTTTGAACTGCGAGAAAGGACCCACGCCCCAGCCTTGCGGCGAATGCCGAGCCTGCATTTCAATCAGCTCAGGCGCCTCCCTCGATGTGCTGGAAATCGACGCCGCTTCCAACCGAGGCATAGACGAGATAAGGAACCTGCGCGAAAACGTCCGCTTCGCTCCCGCCGAGGGGAAATTCCGGGTTTACATCATCGACGAAATCCATATGCTGACCAAGGAAGCCAACAACGCCTTCCTCAAAACCCTGGAAGAACCCCCCTCCCACGCCGTCTTCATCGGCGCCACCACCGAGATTGAGCAGGTTCCCCGCACCGTGCTGTCGCGGGTGCAGCGCTTCAATTTCCGCCTGGTCCCCCAAAGCGAAATCGCCGGCTACCTGAAGTTCATCGCGGAAAAAGAAGAAATCGCCGCCACCGAAGAAGCGATCGACTTGCTCGCGGGGCGAGCCAGCGGCTCCCTACGGGACGGAGTGGGACTACTGGACCAGTTGGCAGCCTATAGCGAAGGCGAAATCACCGCCGATGAAGTGCGGAAAGCGCTGGGAGTTATCGACCAAAACCTGTTCTTCCGAGCGGTCGATACGGTGGTGGATAAAAACTCCGCCGCAGTCTTCCAATTAGTCGAAGATTTATCCGGGATTGGCGCTGATCCGGCGGAATTTATGAGGGGATTCGCCCGCTTCTACCGGGATTTGCTCTTCATCAAATCCGCGGGAGACGCCGAAGCCGTCGAAGGCGTCGAAGATTATCGCCGGAGGATGACGGAACTGGCAGCGGGTTTCAACCAGCTTGATTTGGTCCGCCTGATGAAGCTCGCCTATGAAGGAGCCTACGAGTTGCGCCGCTCCCAAACCCCGGTTCTTGGCTTGGAACTCAAGCTCTTCGCGATGATGAAACTGCACGACGCCCCCGAACTTAGCGAACTGCTCGAAGGATGGGCTTCGGAACCCTATAAAAACTCACGTCCCGGTCCAGTGGTGAAACCGGATTTATTCGAAACGAAATCTGCGGCTAAAGACGCCGCTGAAGCCGAAGAAACCGCTCCTTCCGAGGTAATAGTTCAGGAGAAATCGGAAGAAACCAACAGCGACGCCACCGCCGAAATCGAATTCCAAAACCGACAGGATGAGGAACAGGGTGCCTCCGAACTAAGCTCCGCCACCGGCATCGAGCGGATTCAAGCAACCTGGGGAAAAGTCGCCGACACTCTGCGCAGGCATAATCATTCCCTGGCGGTTTACTTGAGAGACGCGGCGCCGACTGCTATCAAACGCAACCAATTGGAGGTGGCTTGCGGCGGCGATTTCCAGATGAAATGCATCAACGGTAAAAAGCGGCTGGTGCAGGACGCCATTAAAGAAGCCACCGGAATGTCGCTGCTGCTGAAATGCTACCGCGACGACGAAATTACCAAATCCGCCGCTAAAACTGTCGCTCCCGGAAGTCAAAAAAAGGAACTCAACCAGCTAATGGAGGAAAATGGAGTTCTGAAGGAACTGCACCAACGCTTCGATGTGGAGAAAGCTTGAGGGATTCCACCGCTAATCAGACTAATATCAGTTCAACGAAAAACCAAACGGGATGAAGCTATGAAGAATATGGGAAATATAATGAAGCAGGCTCAGAAGATGCAGCAGCGGATGATGGAAGCGCAGGAAGAGCTTGAGAGAATGGAGGTGGAAGGTTCCGCCGCCGGAGGGATGGTGACCGTCAAAGTAAACGGAAAAAGCCAGGTGCTGGGGCTGAAAATCGATCCGGAAGCGGTCGATCCGGAAGATGTCGAAATGCTGGAAGACGCGGTGATGGCCGCAATTCAGGATGCGATGAACAAAGCCCAGGAAATCTCCGAAAGCAAAATGGCGGATATCGCCGGCGGTATGAAAGGAATGGGAATTCCAGGATTTTAACCTGAGATTATATATCCCCTAATCGAACCTAATCACCAATGGCTCAATTGGAAAATATCCCTCCAGCCCTGCAGGAACTGACCGAACAATTCTCCCGCTTCCCCGGTGTGGGGCATAAATCGGCCCTTCGGATGGCGATGGCCGTGCTGAAAGAACCGCGGGAGCGGGCGGTAGCTCTGGCCAGGGCGCTGCTGAGAGTCAAGGACGACATTAAATCCTGCACCGTCTGCGGCAACATCTCCCAGGAAGACCCCTGCTACATCTGCGCCGATCCCCGCCGCGAACATTCGATCATCTGCGTGGTGGAGCAGTCAGGGGACATCCTCTCCATCGAAAAGGGGAATGTTTATCGAGGAGTGTATCACGTGCTGGGCGGAGTAATCTCCCCGCTGGAAGGCGCAGGTCCCGAAAAACTCTCCATCGATAAACTTAAAGACAGAATAAGCGGCGGTGATGTCAAGGAGTTGATAATCGCCACCAATCCTTCCTCCGAAGGGGACGCTACTGCGCTCTATCTCGATGAATTGCTGAAGGAATCGAAGCTGAAAATCACCCGCATCGCCCGCGGTATCCCGGTGGGAGGCGACCTGGAATACACCGACCCCGCCACCATCGCCCGGGCTATGGAGGGGCGGGGCGCGATGTAAATCGACCCACATTGTTTTTATAGCTTATATATTATTACATATTATCTTAGGTTGGCTTGTAAAAACCGACAAATACCTCGGATATAATAGACTACATTTAATCATAATTTTCACACAAAGGGAGTTCTGGTGAAAACACTTTACAGCCTCCTTGGTCTGCTTATATCAATGTCGTTACTGCTGTTCTTTGTCATAGGTTGTGAAGGTCTGGAAGGACCCGCTGGCCCTCAGGGCCAATCGGGACCGAATCTAATTCAAATTTCGGGAACTGTCTATACGCCTTCATTTTCCGATTCCACCACCGACGCGCGGATTGAAATAGCTAATTCACCTTCAATTCCGGAAGTGAGGCTGAACGATGTTTCCCTTGAGTATTTGGGAGGATTTCCCTTTCGGTTTTCTCACGATGACCTGCTGATTTCTCACGGCGACACCGCCTCATTACAGGTGAAATTCATCAAAGTCGACGGCGACACGGGCGTTGCGCAAAGTATGCTGGCGCTGCCTGGCGCCTTCGAATTATTAGCGCCGGAGCCGGATACAATTGTTGGCGGACAGCCGTACCTTTATATTGAAAAAGGCGACAGCCTCAACATTATATGGTCCTCATCCCAAAATGCCGATGAGTATTATATGAATTTCTATTTATCAATTTTTTATTGGGACAGCCTGGACAATCAGAATACTTTCAGGTTCGATACCTCCGCCTATATGCAAGATACCTGTATCTTCTTCCCGGCGGCTACGCTGTTTCCCGATACTTGTGATATGGATTCAATAAATCACGGGTACGGGTCTTTCAGATTATCGGCAATCGCCGGTCCCCATAACATCGGTGATATGGGCAACATCACCGGCGATGGAAACGGTTTCCTATACGGATACGCATATTGTGAAGACCTGCGCATCGAAATGGCCCCTGATACCGCCGGGCAATAATTGCTGCCACTTATATGACAGATGCTTGTTTATCTTAATCCAAGCGCAACAATTACAAATATTTATCTTAAACATAGTACTGAGTCTAACTAACAGTTTCCACATCATTAAACCACAATTCCGTTCAATCATAACAGGAGCGATAAATGTCAGAAAAGATGGTTGAAATCCGCTGGCACGGGCGCGGAGGCCAGGGGGCAGTGACCGCTTCCAAAGTCTTCGCCGATTCCGCTCTGGCCACGGGGAAGCAAATTCAAGCCTTTCCCGAATACGGCTCGGAGCGGCAAGGCGCGCCGATTAAAGCCTTCACCCGCATCAGCGAAACACCTATTACCGTTCATTCTCAGGTCAACAATCCCGACATCGTGGTGGTGCTCGACCCCACCCTGCTGGGAATCGTCGACGTGACCGAGGGATTGTCGAAAGACGGTATGTTAATTGTCAACACAATGGACACTCCGGCAAATGTCCGAGAAAAACTCAAAGTCGAAGGACGTAGCATATTCACCATCGACGCCACCGGCATCTCCCTAAAACACCTGGGGAAAGCAATCCCCAACACCCCGATGATCGGTGGGCTGGTGAAAGCCACAGGTATGCTCGACATCAACTTAGTGGCGGATGACTTTAAGCAAAAGTTTACCGGCAAATTCCGGGAAGACGTCATCGAAGGCAATGTCAACGCCATCTTAGACGCTTACAACAAGGTGAAAGGAGAATAAATATGAGTAAAAAGAATCCCGAAGATATCCTGCAGAATGACTGGAGCGCAGTGCCCCGCGCCGGGCATGTCTTGGAAGCGGGAAACACCGATTCCTACGACACCGGCTCCTGGAGCACATTCTATCCCGTGATGGATTGGGACAAATGCATTCAGTGCCTCCTCTGCTGGGTGACCTGCCCCGACAGCGCCATTAATATGGAAGGCGACAAGATCACCGGCTTTGACCTGCTGCACTGCAAAGGCTGCGCAATCTGCGCCGAAATCTGCCCTGATAAATACAAAGCTATCACTATGGTGAAAAAGGAATTATGAAATATCGAGTTCATATCTATCAGGATGAGGATGGAGTCTATATTGCGGAATGTCCTACCCTCCCTGGCTGCGTATCGCAAGGTAATACTCGGCAAAAAGCGCTGTCTAATATAAGTGAAGCGATGAAAGTTTACATTGAGAGCCTTAGAAAACATGGTGAACCGGTGCCGCCTCCCATTTCAGAGGAATTGGTGGAGGTTGAATAAAATACCGTCGAGATGGAAACCATCCCGACTTAACTGTTTAGTCTCTTGGATTTACCGTGGAGTCGGGTTCGTCCTCCAACCCGATAATTGAAACTTACCTTTTTAATGTCGATAATTATAGACAATAAGGAGTAAATAAAAATGCCCCAAACTTTAGGATTAACCGGATGTGATGCGGGGGCGTATGCGATGCGGCAGATAAATCCCGACGTGGTCGCCGCCTATCCCATCACACCCCAAACCGCCCTGATGCAGAAGTTCGCCGATTTCCATGCGGACGGGGATGTCGATACGGAGCTGGTGCTGGTGGAATCGGAGCATTCCGCTATGTCCGCCACCATCGGCGCCGCCGCCGCCGGAGCGAGAGCGATGACCGCCACCTCCGCCTGCGGACTGGCCCTGATGCACGAAATGCTATACATCGCCTCGGGACTCAGACTCCCCGTCGTGATGCCGGTGGTGAACAGGGCGCTCTCAGCTCCCATCAATATCCAGGGAGACCATTCCGATACTATGGGATGCCGCGACGCAGGATGGATTCATCTGCACAGCGAAAACGCCCAGGAAGTCTACGAGAACGTGATTCAGGCGATGCGTATCGCCGAGCATCCCGACATCCTCACCCCGGTGATGATATGTTTCGACGGCTTCATCATCAGCCACGGAGTGGAAGTGGTTCACTTACTGGACGATAAAGCGGTTCAGGATTTTGTAGGACCCTACATCCCCGGAGTCCCGACACTGCTTGATCCCGAAAAACCCATAACCATCGGCGCTATGACCTTCTCCGACACCTACTTCGAACACAAAGTGTCGCAGATGCAGGGAATATTGAATTCGCCGCCTATCGTTCGAAATGTGGGAAAGGAGTATTCCGAAAAATTCGGCGAATCCATCGCCTGCTGCTACGACTTCTTCGAAGCCTATAAAATGGACGACGCCGAAATCGCCATTCTGGTGCTGGGCTCCACTGCCGGGACCGTGCGTCAGGTTGTGGACACTTACCGCGAACAAGGAGTAAAAGCGGGGATGCTGAAACTCCGTATGTTCCGTCCCTTCCCTTCGAACGAACTGGCTCAAGTTCTGGACGGAGTTAAAGCTCTGGCGGTGCTGGACCGCTCCATCGCCTACGGCGCTGACGGCGGGCCGGTTCATATTGAACTTCGGTCAGCCTTGTATGGAGCAAAAAATGCTCCCGCACTGGTCAATTACATCTACGGGCTGGGTGGAAAACCCATCGACCTGGAACATGTGAACCAGGTCTTCACCGACCTGCAAAAAATCGCGAAGACCGGAAAAGTCGACAAACGCATCGGCTTTCTTAACCTGCGGGAACCTAGCGATGGAACTCCATCGGAATTAAGAGTCGCGTAAACCTATGATTAGGTTCACCCGGCACGCAAAGAATAAAATCAGAAGGCTTGGATTAACTGATTCATATATCAGCGAAGCGGTCGATAATCCTGACTTCAAATCGACGGATTCCGTTGGACGTTCAATATTCTGGAAAAATGTACCTAATGGAAGACTGAAAATTGTATGTGCTATGGAAAAAGAAATGACAATTGTCGTCACAGTCATACTGAGAAAACGATGAGGTGTTAAAATGAAAATCGCTTATGACCATATCGCGGATGCGTTGTATATCACGCTTACAGAAAAAACTCCGGTAGATAATGTCGAAATCGACAAAGACATAGCCTCATGCGACCTAGATAAGGACGGACATATTGTCGGCATTGAAATACTTAACGCATCGAAAACGGTTTCCGATTGTCTAAGAGTCGAAATCGAAAACTACACCACTCTTGCTGAAGAAATGCAGAAAATGAAACCTGAAAAACAAGAAACAACCGCTTAGGAGAAAAAATAAATGGCTAAACTGAAAGACCTGGCGCAAATGCCGGAAATGCTGGCGGGCGGACATAGACTGTGCCCCGGCTGCGGAGCGCCCCCCATCTTTCGCCTGGCGCTGAGAGCCGCAGGTGAACATTCCGTCATAGGCATCGCCACCGGATGCCTGGAAGTGTCAACAACCATATATCCCTATACCGCCTGGCGCAATTCCTTCATCCACAGCGCCTTCGAAAACAGCGCCGCCACCATCAGCGGCGTGGAAGCGGCCTACAATGCCCTGCGCAAAAGGGGAAAACTCAACAAAGAATTCAAGTTCCTGGCTGTCGGCGGAGACGGCGGCACCTACGACATTGGACTACAATCCCTCTCCGGCGCTATGGAACGCGGCCACAATATGGTTTACCTCTGCTACGACAACGAAGCCTATCAAAATACCGGCAACCAGCGCTCTTCTTCCACCCCAATGGGCTCGAACACCACTACCTCGCCTGCGGGGAAATTAAGCGCTGGCAGGAAAGGCGAGCGCAAAGACCTCACTGAAATCCTGGTCGCTCATCATATCCCCTACGCCGCCCAATCGACCGGATTCCACTGGAACGACCTCTATAAGAAACTGGAAAAAGCCTTCACTATCGAAGGACCCGCTTTCATCAATGTCCTGTCACCCTGTGTGCCCGGCTGGAAATACTCCACTGAAAAAACCATGGAATACAACCGACTGGCTGTGGAAACCTGTTTCTGGCCACTGTATGAAGTGGAAAACGGCGTGTATAAACTCAACCGGAAACCGAAAGAAAAGCTCCCGGTGGAGGAATGGTTGAAGGGACAGGGAAGGTTCCGCCACCTGTTCAATCCTAAAAACCGCTATGTCATCGATGAACTCCAGGCTGAGGTCGACAAGCGCTGGGAAGCGTTGCTGGTAAAGTGCGATAAGAAATAGGCTCAACCGTTCCGAGGTGCGGTTTACAACTGGTGATTCCAAAGTTCAAAGCTCGAAACTCGGTGACACTTTACTGATTTGAAGCGTAAGTGTCATTCTGGCTCCCGCAGTGGCGGGAAGCCAGAATCCTTCTTTTCCGGAGGGATTCCGGCTGCGCCGGAATGACTATTCTGCCTGCGACTTCAATTAGCTATATTGTTGCGAAACTCGAAATTCAACGTTCTAAGGGATAAATAAACAGTCCGAAATATGGTGTTTACTTTACCCAATCTTCTCACGACCATCAGGTTCCTGCTGGTGCCGGTGTTCCTGCTGCTGTTCTTCTCGCAATCGCCGGCGCTCCAGTTTGCAGCCACTCTGGCGTTTGTGGCAGGCGCTATCACCGACCACTACGATGGTAAAGTGGCGAGAAGGCGGAAGCAAACCACTGAGTTTGGCCGTTTCGCCGACCCCCTGGCTGATAAGTTTCTCACGCTTTCCGCCTTCATCGCCATACTCTTGAGGGAAGATTTTAAAGGACTTTTCATTTTCGTCCTCGCTTACATTATCATTATCGCAGTCAGGGAATTCGGCGTTACATTCCTGAGAATGTGGGCCGTCTCCCGAAAAACTCCGGTAATAACCTCGATTTGGGGCAAACTGAAAACCACTTTCCAGCTCATCGCCATCATCTTCTCCCTGGCTTACTTCAACGCCAGAGACATTCTCCCGAAAATAGGCTGGAAAATTGATTTTATCAAGGACGATTTATTCATCCCTTTAATTCACTTTCTTATTCTGCTAAGTATGGTTATAACTGTGATCTCGGGTATGCTGTATTTGTCCTCCTCGAGTTTCGAATTAAAAACGAAATGATGCGAGTCGATTCCGTCGGATAAATTATTACTTGCTGACATATCGACTTGCAGACTTGCTGACTCATCTTCAAAAATATATGGATACTGATTCCACCGCCCATATTATCTGCGTCGGCGACGAAATCCTCCTGGGTCAGATAACCAACACCAACGCCAGCTATATCGCCCGCAGACTGGCGGAAACAGGAATAACAACTCAACGCATCGTCACTGTCGCCGACCACAGAGGCGACATTCTCGAAGCCCTGAAAACCGCGTCGGAACGGTGCGGTATAATTATCGTTACCGGAGGCCTGGGCCCTACAAAGGATGACATCACCCGGCCCGCGGTGGCTGAATTTTACGAGGCGAGATTGGAAATGCGCAGGGATTTGCTGGAAATTATGGAACAACGCTTCGCCTCCCGCGGTATAGAAATGCCGAAATCAGCCAAAATCCAGGCCGAATTCCCGCAAGGCGCGGAACCCATAGAAAACCGTCACGGCACCGCTCCGGGCATCTTCTTTCAGAAAGATAATTTGCTGCTCTTTGCCATTCCCGGAGTTCCCCTGGAAATGGAGGGGATGCTTGAAGGATTTATCATTCCTAAGTTAGTGGAATCAGGGCGGGGAAAACAGCCATTCTTCCGTGTCATTCGAACTTCGGGAATGGGTGAGAGTTCGCTGAGCGAAATCATCGGACACTGGCCCTTTGACGATATTCGACTCGCGTACCTACCGAAATACTACGGAGTCGACCTCAGAATCACGCTGCACTCCTCTTCGGAGCTTAACGCCGCTGAAGCCCTGAACGAAGCGAAGCGTTTCCTGTATTCAAAAATCGGAGAGTATGTTTACGGGGAAGGCGAGGAAGAGCTGACCGCGGTTATCGGTAGTATCCTTCGGCAGAACAAATGGAAATTGACCACGGCTGAATCCTGCACCGGAGGTATGCTCAGCGCGATGATTGTTGACGAACCCGGAGCCTCTGACTATTTCGAACGAGGATTTATAACCTATTCCAACGAAGCTAAGATTGGACTTTTAAAAGTGCCGGCTGAACTGCTGAAAGAGTACGGAGCGGTGAGTCCTCAAACAGCGGAAGCGATGGCGCGAGGAGCGGCAAAAGCCTCTGACGCAGATTTCGCCCTCGCTGTCACCGGCATCGCCGGCCCTTCAGGAGGCACTACCCAAAAACCGGTAGGACTGACATACATCGCCGCAGCCTACCCCGGTGGAACCGAGGTCAAAGAGTTCCGATTCCAGGGGGACCGGAATATGAACCGTAAACGCTCGGCGCGGGCGGCGCTGAATCTGCTCTTATCCATCCTGAAAAAATCTGCGGATACTAAGCTATGAATTCTCTCCCCCTGCCAGACAGCGCCGAATATGATTTCATCCGCGGATTGGCGAAGGAGTACAATGTAACGGTAAGGGTGGCTGCGCTGGATGATGGGATTAAGGGCTACAAGATGGACGATGCCATTGTCCTGAACGAAAATATCCTGCCCGAACGCCGAAATTGGACCTTCTGCCACGAGCTGGCGCATATCGTGCTTGGTCATTCGGCAAAACCCAGCGACGACGAGGAACGTGAAGCCGACGCCCTCGCTGCGGAAACTATGCTTCCCCAGCGGGACTTTATCCCCGACTCCCACGAACTAAACTTGAGTCGGTTGAAAGAAATCTACCCGCAGGCCTCCTATGAAGTACTGGCGAGGCGCTGCCTCCAGTTCCATCAAGCGGTGCTGACAATATTCGACCAAGAGCGGCTTTCAACACGAATCGGGTCGGCAGAATTGGCTTTCCCCGTTCAACCCACTAAGGAAGAACTATCGGTAATGAAAGAGTGTTATCGGCATAAAGAAAACTTCAGCAGCGATATGAAAAAAATGAAAATAGCCGGATTCTACATAGACCTGGGATTGGAAGTTGTTAGAGTGATTCTAATTTCCAGACCCGATCCCATAGACTCTTGATGAAAAGCAGTGGTGGGGATGATTCAAGTTCCGGATTAAATTTTAAGAAAGGTTGATAAAAAATGAGTTCTCTCATTGAAGGTGGAAAAACCATACTGGTTATAGATGACGAACCCGTGATTCTCGAACTCACAAAGGAAATACTCCTCTATCTGGGATACAACTGCGTAACCACGCCCGATGGAAACGAAGCGGCGGCGCTCGCCAGAAAACATAAACCCGAACTGGTGCTGCTGGATTATTATATGCCCGCTATCTCCGGAGAAAGAGTGCTGGATATACTGAAAGCGGAATTTCCGGATTTGAATGTGATTATATCTTCCGGAAAGGAATTGGACGACGACGAAAAAGAACGCATTCAGAACAAAGGTGTCAACTTTTTCCTTAATAAACCTTACGAAATTGAAGTCATCGAAAAAGCGATTCGGGATAATCTCCCTAAATAACCACTATTGAATCAGATGTAATCGAAAGATAATCATTTAAGGTCCCCGGTCCCCCTGGGCCGGTGGAGAGAGAGAAAAGGGCAGGCTGTCAGCCTGCCCTTTTTTTACCAATTCCAGAAAATAAGGCTCGTCGCTGAATTGTATGGGTAATGACAATCACGATTGAGGATTCAGGGCATATTTTA
>CAYQZD010000083.1:0-15915 GCA_964421875.1 uncultured bacterium | reverse complement strand
CAATTCCCCCCTTTTCTAAAGGGGGGCAGGGGGGATTATCGAACTTGGGGAAAAATCAAAGGGAATATAATACGCCTAAATAATTACCCACACGAAACAGCGATGAACCATTTAATTGTTATCAATCAGGTCAGTTAATAGTGGACATCGTTAGTGTTGTCATTCTGAGCCCGCCGTAGGCGCAGCGAAAAATCTCTACTTCAGTAATTCTAAAAGGGTATGTTGCCGGAATCCCATTTTCGTAGTGTCGGGTCCCCGCACCCAGTCCGAAAATGCGTAATATCGTGCTATGTCATTCTGAACGCAGTGAAGAATCTCTTATTTATAAATGATTTAGAAAAATGCAGATGCTTCGCTTCGCTCAGCATGACATATTCTCAGACAGTCAGTCCGCACCCTGCGCCATATGCCCATAAATCAATGTGCTAATCGAACTTGAAAAATTTCAAAATCTGCCTGGCGGTTGACCCGTAAGCATAGGCGAAAACCGGAATAAAGATTAAAAGCGCCGCTATCGAAAGCAGACGAAAGGATTTGAATTCCTCTCCGTTTAAAAAACTCAATACAGATTCCTGATTGGTGAAAACCGCGGTCAACATCAATACCGCAACCGCCAGATAAAGCGCCAGCCGGAAATATACCCGGGCGCTGGACCGCAATTCCTTCTTAAGCTCATCCGAACCCACCACCGGAGTTTTAACGCTGTCCGCCAGGAAACTCCTGAATTCACTGCTAAGACGCTTGCGCACATCGGAAGATTTATTCAGGAAAAGCTCTCCTACCACGATGAGGCTGTAACCTGAATGCTGACCCAGCCGCGAAACCAGACTCTCCTTCTCACCATAGAGAGTCGAACTTCCCCCGGAATAACCTTCCTTCGACAACAGGTCCAAAACCAGGGGAATCCCGGAACCGCTGTCACCGGATTTCTCCTCGACATCGTCCTCAATGCCGCCGTTTTGAGCGTTCAGCTTGACTACTTCATATCTGTCTTCAGCGGCGCTGCCCCCTGAGTCCTCCGCGCCCGCATAACGCATAACCTCAACCGCCGCATCCCATTTACGGGCGACATTCACTAAGTTGGAGTAAAGCTCAGAATCCGGATTGAACTTTTCCCCCAGCCAGAGAATGTTGCTGCCCGCGATAGTGCAGCGGACTTCGCGGCAATCCTCCAACTCCTTTAAAACCTCCTCTACATACTGAACCGCCTCCGCCTGATGCGGCATACAGGTTACTTGAACCTTCCCCTCGTCCGCAGTCACCCGAAAATCGGCGAATCCCGTGCGCCGGTCCTGCGAAAGCAGGAACCGGGCGCCGCTGGAAAGCCGCAAATTCTGCAACGCCTTGGTAGCGGAAGGAGTCATCACAAAATCGGGCATCTCCGCCATATTGCAGAGCGCGGTGCTGACGTTGGACACCCCCATCTGCGCCAGATTGATGACCGCGTCATAATGTAAAGGCTCATGCCAGTCCACCCCGTAGAGGAAACGCACCCATTTATCCCGGTCGGAATCCACATTCCGCACATATTCTAAGGCTTTACCCCGTTCCAAGCGCAAGCGGTTCATTACGTTATTCAACCGGAATTCGATGTCGCTCAGGATTCTTATCCGTAGAATGTGGGGGATGCCGGGGAGCAGCAGGTGCCCGGTATGGCCGTGATACACCATGTTCCCCTCCAGCGCATAACCGCAGAGAAGATGCGTGATGCAGGCCAGGTACATCTCCCGCTCCGGTCCCAGACGTTTCGCCACTCGCGGAGGCTTGACCATCGCTGTCTGCAGCCTGCCAACCGGAACGCCCCTTTTGACAGCTTCTTCGGAAAGCTCCTCACGGCTTAAACAGCGGTAACCAAGTTTATCAGCGAATTTCTCTGCAAATCCCTTGCCGCCGCTGAAAGTGCCTCGAGATATTGTGATTAGCGCCATTAACCATCCTCGCGGATTATCGTGGAGTGGAATAGTTGTCGTAATTGAAAGTCAGAAGAGGAGTCGTAGTTTGATAGACAGATGTGAGCAGATAAGAATGAGATTAAGAAACTGTGTGTCGGTGGATATGTGTAATTATTTTTTTCGGGAGGGATATTGGTTTCTACCGAGCAGCCGATGACTATTAAATAGCCAAAACAATTCGAACTCCGGTTTCATCCGTCGCTTCGAACCGCACTGAGTAATTAATATACATATATTATCGAAAAAGTCAATACGACAGAGTCTCAGAAAAAAATCCAATTCTCTAAAAATGCTGATAAAAATGGAAAAAGTCCGTTAAAATAAATATATTTTAACAATATCTACCACGACATACTGCTTATCCATGAAGCATACCAAGACATCCGAAACCTCCATTCAAGTCCTGAATTGCAGCGCGTTCAATTCGCGCTGTCCAAAATTTACCACTATCGGAGGCGCTATGTCTAAATCATTATCAACTATCGTATTTGCGGCGCTAATCCTCGCGGCCCCGTTATCCGCCCCGGCGCAGCCGATGTCCGGCAGTTACGACATCGGCGGCGGACTCAATCATTTCCCCGACATAATCACTGCCATCGACACCCTCGAAGCCCGCGGGATGGGAGGACCCCTCACCTTCAATGTCTATTCCGGCACTTACGAGGGGCAGGTTGACATTCTCGCCGATTCCATCCAGGGAATAGGAAGCGCTCTCTTCGTGCTGCAAGCCGCCCCCGGAGAATCCCCCCGGATAATCAATCCTAATAATGGTGGGGGTATTCATGTCCTCTCCGCTAGTTACATTACCATCCGCGGACTTGAAATCGATTGTATAGAGCGGACGGGCGTTTCCTTTGGAGGCTATCCCAACGAAATGACCAACATTATAGTTGAGAATAACTATGTGCACAATTGCGGTACGAGCAACGGTTGGGGTTCGATTTGTTTATCGGCAGCGCGGAATTGTATAATCTCCGGAAATGAAATAGAAGGCGATTTTTGTAATATCGATATAAGTCGATGTTATAATTGCATAGTTGTCAATAATATAGCTTATAATACCAGAGACTATGCTTTCAGAGATAGCGACGGAGGGGGCAATAAGTATTATTACAACTCGATATATCATAATGGAAGACATCACACATTCGATGTATCCGAAAGCAGCGGCTGCGAATTGATGAACAACATCTTCTATTCCACATCCTCCGACCGCTCAGACTATATCATCTTCGCCGGTTATCACGGTTTCCAACTCGTTTCCAATTACAACTGTTTCTATAATCCCAACGGGATTAACATCGGTCTATTGAACGGAAACGCTTATGCGGATTTTCGTTCCTGGCAAACTGGAACCGGGCTCGACCAACAAAGCGTGAACCTTGACCCGCAGTATATGAGTATCGCCCCTCCCTACGACCTGCATATCAGAGGAGACGCGCTCGCGCTGAACGGAATGGGCTTTCCCATACCGGGGATTACTATCGATATCGACGGCGACCTTCGTAATCCAACTTCGCCGGACATCGGCGCCGACGAATACACACCGGCGCTGCCGCAATATGGAGTAACACTATTCCCCCGGCGGCAGTTCCGCAGCGGGAACACCGGACAACCGGTGGACCATAAACTACGCGTCATCAACAGCGGCAGCAATACCGATATATTCGACCTTTCGGTTGCCGGAGCCGCCTGGCAGACAGGGCTTTTCGATTCCGCCGGTGTAATACCCATAACCGCCACCTCCATCCTGGCCCCGGAGGAATTTCAATGGTTCATCGCGCGCCATTACATCCCGGATAGCGTCACCGCAATCTTCGAGGACTCGGGCTTAGTCATAGCCGTATCACACGGCAATCCCACGGTCTCGGATACCGCGCTTATCACCACCGGCGCCGCGCTGGCGGGCAGTTTCGATATCGGCGGAGGCGCCAACGATTTCCCCAGCATCACCGATGCGGTCAGCGTTATGAACGCTCACGGAGTGGGCGGACCCCTCACCTTCAATGTCTATCCCGGAATCTATAACGGGATGGTAAGTGTCCACCGCGATTCCGTCTCCGGCATATGCGCAGCTAATCCTCTAATATTCAACGCCCTGCCGGCCGCGCATAATCCCGTGATAGTGAAAAACACCATAGGTTCAGGCTTTGACGGCGACGGTTTCAGAAGCTGGGGTGTGGACTATATCACTATTAAAAATTTTGAAATCGATTCCTGCGACCGCGATGGTATCTCCCTCTACCCTGCGGAAGGAAACGATTCGGTGCATCACTGCACAATCGAGAATAACTATATCCACAATATAGGCTTCGGCGGCGACCGCTGCGGGATATACCTCAACTGCAATCATCATATCCTGGTAAACGGCAACGAAATCGAGGGGGATTACTATGGCGTTTATACTAATCGGGGAAGAGACCAAATAATTACCAACAATATGGTTTACGGTCAGGAATATTGCGGTATTTATCTTGATGATCCCAGAAGTCAAGCCTATCATAACTCTATGTTTATTTACAGCCATCGAATTGACAGTTGGGCTCTATGCGCTTACGCAGAATTTTTGGATGTTAAAAACAATATTTTCTATAACGCCGGTAATAATCAGCGCCATCGATGCTATTCTGTCCCCGCGGATTTAATTGCGTATCCGGTATCCTCGGATTATAACGATTTCTACGCTCCCAATGGCGCCAGTATTGGTTATTTTAACAATACCTATTATATGACCTTTACCGAATGGCAAAACGCCACCGGGCTCGATTCCAACAGTCTGAATGTTGACCCCGCATATTTGGATACCACCGACCTTCATATTACCGGTCAGCCCCCCTCGCCGGTCGATGGGATGGGCATCCCCGTTCCCGGAGTTTATACCGATTTCGACGGTGAAGTGAGAAACCTGACGACGCCCGATATAGGCTGCGATGAAATCAACACCGTAATGCATCCCCATTCTGTGTATGTCAACCCGGAGAACCAAACCCGGCGCGGAAACGCCGGCGCCATCCTCGATTTCTATTTCAATATCGTCAACACCGGAGGCGTCATCGACCGTTTTACCCTCTCCGCCGCCGCCGCAGCCTGGCAAACCCGCATCTACGATTCCACCGGAACCACGCCGATCAGCCAAACCCGCTTCCTTCCCCATCTGGAAAATCAGTGGGTATCGGTCAGAGTCAATATCCCCGCCGGAACTTTCGCCGCCACAACCGACTCCGGATTTATTGTCGCCAGGTCCAGATTCAATCCGGCGGTTGCCGACACAGGTTTCTTCACGGCTATAACGATGATGAACGGCGGTTACGACATCGGCGGCGGTAACCGCGATTTCACCGCTCCGGTCAATGCGGTCGATACCTTGAGGCTGGCGGGGTTGGGAGGACCGGTAACGCTGAATCTCTTCACCGGCGTTTACGACGGACAGGTGGAAATTGCCAACGACATCTATGACCTCGGAGAATATCCCATCATCATCCAGGCTGCTCCGAATCAAAATCCGGTGATATCCAACACTACCGGCGGCTTAAGTTCGCTGACGGGTAACGGTATTCGCTTAACGAATGCGAAGAATATTACTATCAGAGGGTTGGAAATCGCTTATTGCGATTATTACGGTGTCTTAATCGACTACAGTAATTATGCTCGAAGCAATAATTGCATCGTTGAAAACAATTATATACATAATGTCGGCTTATTGGCGCAATACGCCGCTCCTATACTTGTCAGCCATTGCCACGATTGTAAAGTTGTAGGAAATGAAATCTCTGGCGGGTACCGGGGAATCTATGTGGCTGGCGATAATAATAACCTGATTGCCAACAATATGATTTACAATCAGTGGAGTTGTGGTCTTAGCGTCGATAGTTACACTTCTATGGTCTGCTATAATTCGGTATATATGAATAGTTCTGAATCTTACAGCCGCGCCTTCGGCTTCGACGACTCGCATCATACCTACGTTTTGAACAATATATTCTGCAATATGGGGCACGGAGACAGCCATCGCGCCTATGAATTGGGAACCGGTTTTTCCGACTATGTATCCGATTACAACAACCTATACGCCCCCAACGGCGCAGTCGGCTATTACCGGGAGCCGTACATAACCTTAAGTGATTTCCAAGCCGCCACTGGAATCGATTCCCACAGTATCAGCGCCGATCCGTTTTTCGTCAGCGTCAGTAATCCCGACCTGCACATCAGTAACTATCTGCTGTCCCCGGTTGACAGCGCCGGCGTGCCTATCACCGACATCACCACCGACTTCGACGGCGACATACGCCACCCCCGCACTCCCGACATCGGCGCTGACGAATTCACTTATCGACTATTGGCGAACAGTGTCTATATTGAACCGCGTTCTCAGAGAAGCGTAAGCCCTCCCGGCGGAACAGCTAATTATTACTTCAATATCCTCAACACCGGCAGCAGTTCCGATGTGTTCAACCTTTCCGTTTCAGGAGCAGACTGGCTCACTGCCATCTACGACTCTTCCGGAACTAATGTCATCGCCTCCACCGGCAATCTCGCCTTTTTAGAGAATCAGTGGGTGATGGTGGAGCATTCGGTTCCCGCAGTGATTCCCGGGGGAACGCTTGATACCGGCTTTCTGGTCGCCAGGGCTAATTCCGCTCCCGCAACGGCTGATTCCGTAACCTTTGCCACCGGCTCCACTTCTATGACGGGAAGTTTCGATGTCGGCGGAGGCGCGAACGATTTCAGCACCATAATAGAGGCGGTTGACAGCCTCTACACGCTGGGGATGGCTGGTCCCGTTACCATTAATGTCTATACCGGCGCCTATTACGGAGGAGTTTCCATCGACTGGCGCCTGCCGGGTTTGGAAGCGGACAATCCGCTAACTTTTAAAGCCGCTGAAGGTCAATCACCCAGAATCGTCAACTTCACCGGCGTGAGTGGGATGGGCTATGGTTTCAGCGTCATCGGCGCTTCCAATATAACCATCCGGGGATTCGAAATCGATTCCACAGACCGTTACGGTATTCGTATCGCTCCCTATGAAACCCATCTTCCCACTAATTGCCTCATCAGAAATAACTACATCCACGATTACGGTCTCTATAACTACAGTTATAATTGTCGCGGCATATATGTAACTGGGAGCAGGAATTGCCGGATTATAGCCAATGAGATTAACAGTCCATACATAGGAATTTCTGTCTATGAGGATGAAAACTGTCTCATCGCCAACAATATGGTCTATGGGTCTGGTCCAAACACATATGGATGCATTGTGGTAAACTACGGCACATATGAGATTTATTACAATTCCTTCTACTTGAACACCGGGAGCTCTTATAGTTACCTTTTTTCATTATACGGTACCACCGGAATTATCAGGAATAATATAATATTCGGTTTGAATTCTGGCAGCAGGCATATTGCATTTTATTGTTCCGGCGAACCGAATTTCGACTCGGATTACAACTGCATCTATGCGCCCAATTGCGCTTTTGGATGTTGCTCCTCCGATACAGTATATTCACTAACTGAATGGCAGACGGTTACGGGACAAGACCTCCACAGCATCAGCGTAAATCCAGTCTTTCTGAGTCCCACCGACCTCCACATCGCCCCTACCTCGCCTTGCGCCCGCGCTGGTATCCCTATCGACAGTATTGTCATGGACATCGACGGCGAACTACGCCACCCCGGAAATCCCTCCATCGGCTGCGACGAAATCACCACCGGATTTACAGTAACCCTCAGACCGCAAAATCCACCGGTGATAATCCCTTCCGGAGGCGGCAGCTTCCGATTCGATGCAATTCTGCAGAATACTTACGATAGTACCATCACCTTCGATGCCTGGACGGAAGTAATCCTTCCTAACGGCAGCGCCATCGCTCCGCTGGTCCTGCGCAGAGATTTGGTGATTCAGCCCGGCCAAACCATTCAGCGGACTGGAATAACGCAGACAGTCCCGGGCCGCGCTCCCCTAGGCGAATATACCTACTTCGGCAATATCGGAGTTTTCCCCGGTATGGTAGCAAGTACCGACAGCTTCACCTTCGTCAAACTCGCCGGCGACGACGCTGCCAACCATATTGAAGGCTGGGCTTGTTACGGCTTTTTCGGCGCAGAAGGAGAATATCCGGCTGTTCCTTCGCAATACTCTTTAACCAAAGCCAGCCCCAATCCCTTCAACCAAAACACGCATATCGCTTTCACCCTGCCGGAAAAAGTGAAGGTCAAACTAGTCGTTTACGATATTACCGGCCGCCGCACTGCAGTGTTGATTGAAGAAGTAATACCGGCGGGTTATCACCAAGCAGTCTTCGACGCCTCCCGCCTCGCCTCGGGAATCTACTTCGTAAGAATGAAAGCTGGGGACTTCAGCAAGACAAAGAAGGTAGTATTAATAAAGTAACTTGAATATTGTTATTGGGTTAGAATCGATTATAACTATTCCGGTAAGACTTTAGCTTTATGAAGTTCAAGCTGCTTTGGCCTTTATTTTAGCAGCCGTTGTTTTTTTCAATATTTTGTTCTTTATCATAGCTTCAACCGCGCTTATAGGATTCTGTTTCTGCAGTTCCGCGGTGCGGAAGATGGACCTCAAAATCGCCTACGATTTCGCCCCTTTATCAGAGCGATTCTACTGAATAATCCGCAGGGCGATCACCGGTTTACGCATCTGCCGTTCAGCGTGGTTGTTGTATGGACTGACCCATTGGTGATCGAGAAAGTTAATAATCTCTTTGCGATGCCGCTTCAGCCGTTTGCAGAGCCGGAGGCAATCTGCATCTGAATATGGGGCGTAGATTAATCCCCCGAATTGCCTGAAGATGCTTTTCCGGCGGCGCTGGAACCGCTCCGGGGTGATTTCCGCTTTAGCCTCTGCAAGCCGAACCGCCCTTTTCAATAGGACTGATAATCTCCGGTGAAATTCCTTCCACTGGGCGGAGTGATTTCGTTTATTCACCTTAAGCAGTTCGGTGAACAGGTGGAAGAAACATCGCTGTTTCGCCAGGGTTGAAATCTTGTTGTATGCGCCCCAAAAGTCGCAAATCAGGATGCCCCGGAAGAATTCACCCAGAAATTTCAACACCACCGGCGAGTCTCGCGACCGGTCGATGATGTAATAACAGACCTCGTGACTGTTGAAACACCAAAGCCAATGGGTGACGCTGCTTAGTCCGCCGTACGGCGGATTTCATCGGCGTTTAGCGCCTCGCTGGATTTCGCCTTTTCACCGATGCTGTCGTATCCCGATTTGAGCTTTTCCGCCAGCCGCAGCCACCCCTGGATCAAGGCTGGTTTGGCGATGACGGGTCTCCGCAGTTGATTCCTAACGCTTATAGCATAGCCGAGGCTTACCCCAATCCCTTCAATCCCGAAACCCGCCTTGAGTTCTCAATTCCGGAGGCGGCGAATGTCACGCTGACAGTGTTCGATATCACCGGCCGGGAAGTGGCGGTTTTAGTTGAGGGGCTGCTTCCCGCCGGGAGTCATTCCGTTAGGTTCGACGGTTCAACCCTTGCCAGCGGAGTCTATTTCGCATCATTCAAAGCTAACGATTTCAAAGCGATGCGGAAGATGCTGCTTCTCAAGTATAGCAGGAGGGATGAATTGAAAAGAGAAGAGGGCTTCAATAGAAGCCCTCTTTTTTTGGTGAGTTTCAGATTTGGGGTGTAGTTGATATTGATAAGCGTACAGATGATTCTACATTAGTTATAGATGTGGTTGGGCTTGATTTTCTGCTTTAAGAACAAAACATCTTGCGTACTTCAGCAAGAGGGACAGTCCAGGCGGCCATTCTTTCGCGGATAAATCGTCAGGTGAATAAGAATTATAAAGATCAGCTTAGCTTGACCCAGACTGTCCGAGAATGCTCCGAATTTGCCTTTTCCGCGAAAGCGGGAATCCAGAAGTCATAAATATACAATAGATTATAATATTAGTAAATCGAGTATTTTATCGTTTTTTCATTTTCTCGGACAGACTGCTGCGCGGGGATGAAAATTATCACTCGCAATTCTTTTCAAGAATTGCGATAAATCTTTGCTT
Source organism: uncultured bacterium (assembly GCA_964421875.1). Lineage (GTDB taxonomy): Bacteria > Electryoneota > Tariuqbacteria > Tariuqbacterales > Tariuqbacteraceae > CAYQZD01. The sequence goes on along the minus strand of CAYQZD010000083.1, from coordinate 5,926 downwards.
TATACAAAAATGACCCCTATTTTCCCAAAGGCGGCCAAATATTTAAGTATGAATAGTTAAAAATGCAATAAACTCTGCAAACATTAATAGAACGATATGACCATCTGGGATATTTTCAAGCGGGCGGTAAGTCTCTATTCCGATAAAATCGGATTGGTCGAAAGCGGACAGCGATTGACCTACAGTGAGCTTCACCGGCGAATCGGCAGTATGGGGAATTTCTTTCTTTCAAAGAGTATTTTACCCGGCGACAGAATCTCTCTCCTCGATTTCAATTCCCTTCCCTTTTACGAAGCGTATTTTGCCGCAGCGGGTATCGGCGCGGCGCTCAATCCGCTGAATTACAGGCTCTCAGCCGGCGAATTGAACTTCATCATCAGGGATGCCGGTTCACGCTGGCTGATGGTAAATCCGTTATTCCATAGCCAGGTGGAGCAGATTCTGCAGGAAGACAACTTGCTCGAAGGGGTGATTTGGCTGGGAGAGAGTCCGGCGGCGTCTGTCGGATGTAAATCCTATAATTATCAGGAAATAGTTCGAAATCCCGGTGAATTCACACCGGTTAATGTTGATCCGGATGATATTGCTTACCTTTACTATACAAGCGGCACTACCGGGCAGCCCAAAGGGGTGATTCTCACTCATAAGAATGTATGCCGCCACGCTTTGGGCGCTGTTGAAGAATTGGAACTGAGCGGTTCCGACAGGTGGGGGCATATCGCTCCCATGTTTCATCTGGCGGACGCTTGGGCGGTGTTCGCAGTAACCATAGTCGGCGCCAGACACGTGATTCAACACAGTTTCAATGCGGTGGATACCTTGAAACTTATCCAATCGGAGAAAATAACCATAAGCAACCTGATACCGACAATGTTGAATCTTATGGTCAAGTGTCCCGAAGTGAATGAATGCGACCTTTCCAGCCTGCGGGTCATCCTCAGCGGAGGAGCGCCGATAGCGCCGGAAGTGGTCCGCAGTATAATGCGGACATTCGGCTGCGATTATATTCAAACCTACGGTATGACCGAAACCAGCCCCTACCTGACATTGAGCATACTGAAAGAGCATATGAAAAAACTCACGCCGGAGGAACAATTCCGATTTAAAGCTAAAACAGGGAGACCGTTCATTACCGTCGATTTGAAAGTGGTGCGGAAAGACGGCTCGGAAATCGAGCCTGACGATGAGGAAGTGGGCGAAATTTTGGTGAAGGGGGAAACCGTCACCCCGGGGTACTGGAACCGTCCGGCGGAGACAGAAGAGGCTTTCCAAGATGGATGGCTGAAAACCGGCGACCTGGCAACTATCGACTCCGAAGGCTATGTGAATATTGTGGACCGCAAGAAGGACATGATTATCTGCGGCGGAGAGAACATATATTCTATCGAGGTGGAAAACGTTCTGTACAGGCATCCCCGAGTGCTGGAAGCGGCGGTATTCGGTATCTTTGATGAAATCTGGGGTGAAGCGGTTGCAGCCGCTATTGTGCCGAAAACCGGCGAAAATTTGAACCAGGAAGACCTGATTCAACATTGCTCGGAGCATCTCGCTTCCTTCAAGACACCTAAGAACATAATTTTTATGAGCGAACTGCCCAAAACAGGTTCGGGAAAAATCTACAAGAAAGGATTGCGGGAGATGGTAAGGTCGGGTGAGAGAAGGGGACATTCATAGCTGAAGAGGATATGAGTGGACCGAAATAAAAAAAACCGGCAATGACCTACTAGTCATTTCTTAAAATCAGTACCTCGCCTTAGATTCAGATACACCATTAATCCAGAGTTGTGAAAAGCGCAAATCTATATTCCTTTTATAATCCACCGGCGGTTGATTTTTTCTTCAATTGCTTATCGATTTGTTCAAAAGACAAATAAGGAAGTCCCGCTTGATGTCTGGCATGTTCAATGGTCATAGCGACTAAATTACCGACAGTGTCCAGATCGAGGATGATATTTTCACCGATAGCTACAGTTTCCGATACTTCTCTATCGTGAAATTCCACTAAAGCGGTATCAGTGTCAGGGAAATATTTGATTTTCATGGTTTTGTTCCTTTATAATTTCTGTCGAAAAATGCATTATGGACTGTTTCACCATCCGGAAGTAGAATAACGCGTAAAAACTTTCCTGCTTCAGATATCCATCCCCATTTCCTAATTCTATTATCACTTTGAACTTCAGATTGAACTGCATTGTTCAAAACATACTCAATCCACTCAATCTTAATAATCGAACGATCGGGGCGTTTACGGATATATAGAAAATACTGAGAGAATTTCATTTGTTAGTTTCATGTAATATTATGAGCTATATAAAAAAAACCCGACAATGACCTACTCTCCCATTCGCCGTATGGCTGACAGTGGCATTGGCGCAGGAAATTAACTTGTTTCTTCAACTAATGTTAATATGTATAACTATTTATATGCATCCTTCCTGTCTTTAACGCTCAACACAATTATTTTCTCTATGTTAAAATCGATTCTATAGAACACTCTCCAATTAGATATTCTCAGTCTATACACTCCTTTGAACTCAGCGCCGCGAAGTCTATAATGGCTTATTTCCAGGACATTATCAGCCAGCCATTCCAACCTCCGTTTAATCACTTTTCTCTCATCGATAGGAATTTTCGCCAGGTCTCGAATCAGTCGTTTCTCATAAGCAAGTGAGAAAATCACTTGTCGCCCCATACTTCCTCGTGTGTAAGAAAATTTTCCGACTCCATTCGTTCACGAAGTTCCCGGGCGAAATCCTCTCTTAACTCCCCATCCGGGTCTATATACTCTTCAATCACTTCGCGAATGATTTTTTTTAACTCTTCGACAGTCAAATCTGACACTTTTTCAGCCATAATCAACTCCTGAATTTCATTTTAATTGATTATACAATATAATGTTAATTTAGTCAAGAAATGCTACAAAAAAATCCGCCTCGCGGCGGACTAAAAATAAAAAACCCGGCAATGACCTACTCTCCCATCCGGCAGCCGCCGGACAGTACCATTGGCGCAGGGAGGCTTTATCCGCTGTACAGCGGATTCGGAAGGGGAAGAGGTGTGGCCCTCCCGCTGTGGACTTTGAAAATAACCTTGTGATGAATAAGAAAATATTACTGTGTTTATCGAATCAGGGAAAATACATATGCACAAATTTTGTATCGTCGAAATGATTTCCGCTTGGATCGCACCAAGCATTGATATACCTACATTCATTTACCGGATTATCCACATCCTGTAAAGCGTAACTCATCTCAATGAAATTTGAACCTGTCGCAATATTTCCATTTCCAATGGCGGTATGATGTCCCTCCTCATCTATCCATTCGTCTACGTTTGCATACCAATTTGTTGTGAAATGATTAAATAGCAATAATTCTCCGATTGAACTGCCGACAGTTTCCCGAAAACCTATACAATAATATACAGGAAGAGCAGAATTTGGAGCGCCATTAGCAATATCTATCCTGGTAAACAAGCTATCAGCGTTTCTTACCATATAAATATTAGTTAAATCCGTTCCATTGATACCACCTATATTATCTCCACTATCATCAACTAAGATTGGCGCTACACCATTCCAATCGGATAGATCGCCATCTATGGTTATCACAGCCGAGGTTATTGTATCCTCGATTGCATCTGGCCATACTACGGGGAAATCGGTAAAATCCATTTTGATAGAACCATTAATATTTACAATAACATAGTATGGAGCAGGAAGCATCCTATCGCCTATTGTAGGTTCTGAAAAGACCCCGTTACAGCTATTGTCCATATCAATCCAAACAACAATCGAATAAAATCCGGAATCCGGAGCTTCAATGAGATAATCTACAGATCCGTTATCCAGATTCAGGAATAGCTCTGCATAAGTATTTGGGAAATCGGGAATACTGTCAAGAAGAGCTATAATTACCGGTTCATTGCCAGACCCGTAACTTACAGTACCTGATAGTGTATAAGACGCCGTCTGGGGAGTTGAAGAATTAGGATTATTATCTTCTTCGCATCCCAATAACAGAACTGCAATTAAAAGGGAAAGACAATATGATCGGTTAAGCATGATTACCTCTCCATGAAAATGTAGGTTTAATAGAATGTATAGATAGGAATTCATTATTACAAATTGTATTATACAATTAAAATGCGCATTTAGTCAAGAAATGTGATAAAAAAATCCTCCTCGCGAATATCCGAAAATAAAAAAACCCGGCAATGACCTACTTATTATCTATCATTATCAGTACCTATCCTTAGATTCAGACACACCGTTAATCCAGAGTTCCGCTTCGCTAAGGTCGATGTAGTCATTCCAAACCACTCCATAACCAGCTTTATCAACACGTACATTTCCAAAAAAGGCTTCATCTTTCAACGGTGTAAAAACATATTGTTCCAAAAGCGGCCGGCAGTCATAGATTTTTATATCATCGTTGGTGAATTCTACCAAGAGACACTTATTGGCAAGAGGTTTCACGCTTTTTATTTTGGGGAAAGTCAACATAAAGATTGCTTCTTCCATCCGCTCAATATTAATACACGAATAAGGATAAAAGCTCAACTTTACAGTAGCATCAGAATTTTATTAATTGTGTCCCTTTATAAAATCAGTAACTGGAATACCAAGCTTTTCTAATAGCCTGGCAATTAAAGAAGCGCGTATCATATCCCCTTTTTTCAGATAATTCACATGGCGCTTAATCAATGAGTGAATAATTATTTTCCTAAAGTGTTCACTATCCTCTTTGGGAATTATTAGAATTCTGTTTATAATTACGGCCAGAAGAAATCCTATAATAATACAAAAACCAATTACCCAACCGAATTTTAAAAAACCAAATATGATGCCGAGCAGACATAAAGCGTAAATAATGATACCGAATTTTGAAAATAATGGCGGAGTTATTGCATCTTGATATCCCGTTGGTGAGTTAGTGTTGCTTAAAGACTTACCAATCTTAAGAGTCGCTTCTGTAAACCTTAGATCATAGCCAAGGGAAAATTAGAGGAGGTACATAAAAACCCAATACAGTACCATTTGTCCTACCAGGTTAATTGTATTGCTAGCAAGTAATTATATATTTTATTTCTGGTTCTTCGCTGAATCGTGTGGGTAATTTAGATTAATCAAAAACTAATCAACGACAATTGTAATGCTGACTTGGGTGATAAAGACAATCACATCGCCGTTGGAACAACGTATGGACGATGAAATCGTGCGGCATATCAGCGTAATCAGCGTAAATCATTTCCTCATCAGCGGTTCGGAAAAATCATGATAGAGACCATCCGCAATGATTTACCCATACAAAAAAGCGAGGAACCTTATTACTTTATAAATGGTTGGGCTTGATTCTCTGCTTTATGAACGAAACATCTTACGAACTTCAGCAAGAGGGATAGTCTGAGCGTTTCCTTCTTGTTCTTTAGCGGCGCGTAGTTCTTTCAGGTCTTCGTAATTTTCCAATTCTTCCTGAATAGTAAGGAATTCTTCGTAGGAGATAACTACGAATTCTTTTTTACCTTCTTTTTCTAAAATATTCGGATGTAGCGTAATCATTGATATCATTTCCTCTTTTTATAAGCGTCTTTTCTGTGTAGAATTCTGTAAATGGTGATTTGTTTAACTTGCTCGATTTCAAATAGAATTCTATAGTTGCCAACACGCAGACGATATTCTGGAGTTGTATTTGTGAGCATCTTCACATCTCCTTTAATATCGTCTGACAAGTTTTCGAGTCCGTCAAAGATTCTTTCAACATCATGTGGAGGTATGTATTTTAAATCCTTGACAGCCTGTGGTTTTAATTCAACATTGTATTTCATATATACTCAAATAATTTACATTTCAACAAGTTGAAAGTCAAATTGTTGATACCCAGATTCTGTGTTAACTTGGACGATTTGGTATCGACTTGTTCAAAAT
>CAYQZD010000082.1:0-16730 GCA_964421875.1 uncultured bacterium | reverse complement strand
TGCCCTGTATCCTCAATCGTGATTGTCATTACCCATACAATTCAGCGAAGAGCCAATAAAATCATCAAAGGAAACGAGTGTGATTGGCGAAGGAATGTTCATCGAATTGACGCTGGAGGCGGCGCTCCAGGTAATTATGTTAGGTTTCATCGGAGGGACACTCAGCGGTTTCATCGGTAGCGGGGGGGCGTTTTTTATGACGCCGGGGATGATGAACCTTGGAGTTCCGGGGGTGATAGCGGTGGGCACCAATATCACCCATAAATTCGGTAAGGCTTTGATGGGTTCCAGACGGCACGGCGAATTGGGGCATGTGGACAAGAAACTGGGGTTGATTATGCTGATAACCGCTTTTATCGGAATTCGCCTGGCGGTGTGGCTGAACGCGACTACCTTTAAGATTGGAGGGGGCGGTCATGGTGAGGGCGGGAGCAGCGCCGCTGGCGACCTTTACATCAGCAGTATCTTTGTGGTGATACTTTCCATCGTGTCTATTTCCATCCTCCGAGACGCGCTGCGCAAGCGTGAAACCGGCGAGGGTCCCTCCACTAAACTCGCGGAGTATTTTGCTCGGGTCAAACTGCCGCCTATGATATATTTCAAAGTGGCGGATGTCAGGATTTCCTTCTGGATAGTGGCTCCGGTGGGATTAGCCACCGGTTATCTGGCGGGGACTATCGGTGTGGGCGGTTTCATCGGGGTTCCGGCGATGATATACGTGTTCGGTATTCCCTCGCAGGTGGCGGCGGGGACGGAGCTATTCTTAGCGATGTTTATGGGAGCGTGGGGAGCGGTGAATTACGCCTGGGGAGGGTTCGTGGACATCCGGCTCACCCTGCTGTTGTACTGCGGTTCGCTCATCGGGATTTATATCGGGGCTTACGGCACCAAGGTTGTGAACGAGAAGATGATACGACTGGTTACCGGTGTCATCATTTTGCTCTGTGTGTTCAGCCGCGCCATTGCGATTCCGATGTATTTGCGGCAGCTCGGTTTTATCGATATGAATCCGGCGTGGGACGCATATTTCAACGGTGGCAGCAAGGCGTTACTGTTCGCCAGCGGCATTTCCGGGACTGCGGTGATTCTGGTTTCGGTTATTAAAGCATACCGGCGGCGGATGCGCATCCAGGCGATGCTCCCGGCATCGTGAAGTTTTTCAATAGTAAAATGAGGGACAGTGAAAACCAATCCAAACCGATATGGAGGCTTCAATTGACGGACAAGACGAAAATCATGCTTATCGACGACGAACCCATTGTGGGCACTCGTTTGAAACCGGCGTTGGAGAAGAACGGGTACGAGGTAGAGATTTTCACTTCGGGTGTGGACGCTTTGCAGCGCTTCGAAGAAACGGCTTTCGATATTGTGGTCACCGATGTGAGGATGGATGAAATCGACGGGATAGATGTTTTGAACCGGGCGCTCGAGGTTTCCCCGGAGGTGAAGGTGATAATCATCACTGGCTACGCCACCATAGAGATGGCGCGGGAGGCGCTGGCGAAGGGGGCTTTCGACTTCATCGCCAAGCCTTTCAAGCCTAATGAACTGCGGGAAGTGATTGAAAAAGCCGCCAGCGAAATACAAAAGCAGTAGATTTTATTAATCCGCAGCTTAGAATGAAAATTGATGGCTCGCGCTTAATACTACCGCTATTTTCAAGGTGTAAATATGGATATTACAGAAGACCTGGCGGAGGATTACCCCATATCGGGGAGCGATGAGTTTGAACAGAAAGCGCAGAAGGCGCTTTTAGAACGGCCTAAAGTGAGTGTCCGGGTTCGGCTCTTTCTGGGATTTCTGTTGTTTTTCGTGTTGACGGGCGCGGTAATTATGTCGACTTTGATTGTGCTTAATCGTCTGCGTACTAAGACGGAGTTTCTGGTGATTGCCGACCGCTACACCAGTGAGATTCAGCAGGCGCGCCGCTTCGAAAAAAACTATTTCCTCTACGGCACCAATCTTCGGGACATCATCGAGCATATCGAAGCCGGCCAATCATTGGCGAAAACCTCGGCTTCGGAGCTGGAGACACTGCTGGGTGAGGACAATGTTGCGGTGATGACCGCTCACCTGGAGCGGTATTGGGAACTTCTGCGGAAACTGGAGACGATGGACACGAAGCGGGCGCCCGGGGCGCTGCCGGAGCAGCCTGAGATTGAAGCCGAACTTCGCGAGCACGGAGCTTTGATGGTTTCCCTGGCTTTGGAATTGGCGGAGAAGGAGCGCAAGAGCGTGCGCACTATGTTCAAGATGGCGAAGCAGGTTCCGCTGGTTTTTTTGGGAGTGCTGTTGGTGCTGGCGATTTATGAGGCTAATTTTCTTTCGCGGCAGATGATTGGGCGGCTGAGCCGCCTGATGGATTTGACCAAGCGCATCGCTGACGGGGACTTTACTCCGATTATGCCGGAGCGGAAGTACCGGGATGAGTTTTCCAATGTCAACATAGCGTTGAACCGGATGATGCACGAGCTCAACCGCCGCCAGGAGCTTATGCTGCAATCCCACAAGCTGCGCGCTATCGGCACGCTGACCGCGGGCATCGCCCATGAGTTGAACAATCCTATAAACAACATCACCCTCACCGCGGCGCTTTTAGAGGAGGATTATCACGATTACTCGGACGAGCAGCGGCTGGATATGGTTAAAGACCTGGTGGAGCAGGCGGAGCGGTCGGAGCGAATAATCAAGAACCTGTTGGATTTTGCGCGGGAGAGTGAAATCAAGACCGAGCATCTGAGTATGCGCCAACTCCTGGAGGAGACCATTAAGTTCGCATCCAACCAAATTAAACTGAGCAAGGTTCAGGTAAAACTCGACGCTCACAATAACCTGCCGGAAATTCATGGCGACCGCCAGCAGTTATCCCAGGTATTCCTGAATCTGATATTGAATGCGCTGGATGCGATGAATCCCGGAGGGAAGCTGGAGATTTCAGCCGTACGCTCCAAGACGCCGGGATTTATCACGGTAAAAATAAAGGACGACGGTTCAGGTATCCCTTCGCATATACTGCCGCATATTTTCGACCCTTTTTTCACCACCAAGCACACGGGTAAGGGGACGGGATTGGGGCTGTCGGTCTCGTTGGGGATTATCAGGAAGCACGGCGGCGATATCAAGGTGGAGAGCGCCTTCGGGTGGGGGACGCTTTTCACCGTGTTGCTGCCGATTTCGGAGGTTCCCGCTTCCATCAGTGAACACTGATGCCGAATGATGAATACTGAATGATGAATTATGAATGGAATAAATCAGTCGCAGACTGTGCTGACAATTAAGGTTAGTTTCAAATATCGGAATAAACGGGAGAATCAGAATCAAGACAATATATCTCATCCGGGACTGCCTCCCGAAGAAGAGTTTTTACCGGGATGAGGCGGATTAAAGTCCACTTGACAAATTCGCTGCCGCTTTTTTTAGATTAACAGAAAGGAGACGGTGATGTTCGACAAACGAGTCGGGGATGTGATGATTCCTCTGAATGAATACCCCTATATTCTACAAGGGGACACTTTGTTGGAAGCGATGAAGAAGATAGAGGGGGCGACACTTACTCGCGGCGGCAGGACCTCGCTGCCCCGGGTGCTGCTGGTTTTCGGGGATGGAGACCGTTTGGTGGGGATGGTGCGGCGGCGGGATATTCTTAAGGGTTTGGAACCGAAGTTCCTGGTGAAGAAGTCCCTTCAAAGCAGGAAGATGATGTTCGACGCTAAACAGAATCCGAAAATGGCCAATATCGAATACAAGAAGATATTTAAGGGAGTCTGGGAGCGTGCAGAGAGGCCGGTGATGGAGATAATGCTGCCGATTCAGGCTACGGTGGATTATTACGACCATATTTTCAAAGCGATATACGAGATGAACCAATTCGGATTGAGTCAGCTTCCGGTACTGAAAGAAGGACAGGTCGTGGGTATAGTCCGCACAGTCGATGTGTTTAACGAGGTGGCGGAGGAATTACTGAAGGAGGATTATATCTGGTAGTTTCGATAGGCAAAACACGGTATAATCACTCTGCTATCCAACAATTACTGCGGAATCTTCGATTTCAAGCTGGGTCAATTCAATCCCGGCGCCTGCAGTATCGTAAAAATTCAATTTGTCCGGTATCAACTGAATAATACCCGAGCCGGCAGCCAAACCTCTGAAAGCGAGTGTCAATATCGTTCCCGAACCGCTAACCATAGCCTGTCCTTGAATCCGGGTGATGGTCAAATGGATGATTGAATCGTTATCGTTCACGAAGAATATCGCCTCCTCCCCGAAAAAATCTCCCTTATCCGTCCCTTGAGACTCCTGGAAAGTTAAGACCGTATTGTCGTAAGCTATCTGCATACTGACGCCGAATATCGGTTGGAGGCATCCTTGAATCTCCAGGCTTAAATGAGCTTCTTCACCGACTGAAATAGTGACCTCCGGAGGCGTAAACCGCAGCGAGGTAGTTTCATCCTGGGGATTGGCGGGATTATCGCTGCATCCGCATAGAACCAAACCGATTAAAATCAGGCATATGATATGAATTTTCATCGATTTATTCATCTCAATATCACCATTTTACGCATTTCACTCCAGTTTTCAGTCTTGATTCGATAAAAATAAACTCCACTGGATAGACCTGCAGCGTCGAAGCGGACCTGATGAGAGCCAGCGCTAAAACGCTGGTTTGAAACCGGGACTGATACCGTTTGCCCTATTATGTTATACATAGTTAGAGAAACCATTTGACTTTCAGGCAGGTCGAAACTGATGGTCGTCTGCGGATTGAAGGGATTTGGATAGTTCTGCTTCAGCGAGAATACAGCAGGAATAATCCGGTCGATATTCAGCAGTGATTCCAGCAGGCTCCGCATTGCAATTATCGGTTCACCGCTTCCGGTCAGAGAGTTGTAGAGGGCGATAAAATTGTTTCTGCACTCCCAAAGTTCAATGGAATCGATAGAATTCACAGCGAAAGTGACGGAGGTGTCGCCGTGTGTATTACCCCAATTGACGCCGATAGCGATGACATCTTTCTCATCTACAATGCCGTCGCCGTTGGCGTCAGCGTAGGTTGCGGCGAGATTGTCCCATTCCAATACAGGTTGAGGATTCCAGGCGAGGGAGGCGTCGGGACGGGAGCCGCCCTCCTGCAGGAAATGGAGGCCTATGAGTAAAATGTCCAATTCATCGACCAAACCGTCGTTGTCGGTGTCTCCGGGATGAACCGGGACGCTGTAGAGTTGGAAAGACAAGTTTTCGTTTCTCAGCCTGGCAAACGATTTGATTCCGGGGACTATGAAACCCAGCTCCAGGACGACATCGTCTTCGATATTATTCAGGAAACTCTGGTAGCTGTACAGTTTATTACTGTCCGCTTGAACATAGTTATCGATAATCGGCAGAATTGAATCCGCCATAGCTGAAATCGAATCGAAAGAGGCAGGACCCGCTATCATAGCTCCGATGTAATGCAGATATATACTCTTCAATGAGTCATTCGCTAAGATTCTTCTGAACAGCGGTCTATGACTGATATTGGAAGTTTGTAGCGCATCCTGATTTATAACATCCCAGCTGTATTTATATACGCCGAAGGATTCGTTCAAGTCCCAGGGTATGATGTTGAACTGTCCCGAAGTCGAGTCGTCATAAAGATAAAAATTCCGTCCCGAGCCGGTATAGCTGTCGAAATTCGATAGGACCATATTGAAAGCGAGGAGCCGGATGCAATTGTCCAGGTTCAGATGGTTCTGCATTACGGTCGCGAAATCCTGAGAAGGGGTGTTGTTAAGGCGCTCTATCATTTCGATTAAGGCGGTGAAATCGTTTACATCCTCATTGGTCTTAAGCAGGTAAATCGACTCATAACTCGACTGCTCCGTACCTAAATACTCCAGACTCGCCCCGGTGTCACAGGCTTTATACAGGTTGAATCCATCGTCTTCGAAATTTCTGGTAAGGAATCTTTTATCGACCTGCTCCACCTGAATATAGAGACCAAGCAGTTCACCGTCGAAATATATATTAGCGTAGGCGGTCCTGGGGGCGGGGAGGTAGCGGCGGGCAATATCGTAGGAAATCTTCTCCCGCATAAAGCTGGGGTCATTGATACCATTGCTGAAATTCAATCTTGAGAGCCCGAAGAATCTCTGTCCCTCTACGAATTCGTTGAACTTGAATTTCAAAGGTTTTTTCGGCGTATTGCCGGATAATTCGTAGGACGAATTCCCTTTATACCTGACGCCGATGCTGTCGAGGATTAGGGTATCGCTGAAGATAAGCTGCGCCGGGATATACTCTTCATCGAGCGCTTCAAAATAGTAAATCAGCGAATCTGCCCAATTGTCGTAATAAAAATGCAGATTGTAGTCGTATAATTTATAGTCGCCGAATACTAAATCGCTGGAATCACTTACAACATTGGGGATATCGGGTCTATTAGTCCCGCCGGGAGTTGGCAGCATCTCTCTGAAACTGCCAATCCCGTTGGGATAGCGACCAATGCTGATGTCGGGATTGGTGATTCCGAATGTTATTTCATCGATTACGGTCGTATCCGGGGCGATAAGATATAGCGCTTCCCCGGAAGCGTTTAATCTGAAGTTTGTATGCAATCCCTCCTGATTTTCATCTCTATCCGCCCACACCAATAGGAAATCACTGGGCTCGATTACAGTGTCCGGGAAGGTCCATTGTGTCAGGTTTAACGAATCATCCGATAGATAATACCCTTCCAAGGAAACAAGTTCAGCTCCGTTGTTATATAGTTCAATCCAGTCGTCGTATTCGCCATCCTGGTCTGCTAAGACAGAATCGTTCTGAGCCAGGAATTCGTTTATCACCAATCCCTGGCTATGGGATAGACTGGCTGTGACCAACGCGCATAATATGACAAGTTGAATCTTCATCTGTAATTAATTTATATAGTCATTCTTAAAGGATCTGTTGCCTAAATACTAAAAATGTGCTGTCGACTCTCCGCAGTCGACATCATATTCAATAATAATAAATATTTGGTGTCGGGTGCGGAGACCCGACACCACAGAGAGTGCGGTAGGGGCGGTTCGCGAACCGCCCTTACTCATTCCTACGCTCCTGCGCGGGAATGCAGATCAACTTACAGGATTATCACTGTTTTTTCACACAGCGAAAACCGAGGAAATAATACTGATAATCGGGGCTGGTGAAAGTGCGGTTAGCCGACCTTAAAAGTCCCGCGCCCGTGCCCCAACTGCCGCCTCTGACGCTGTGCCAGCCGCCGTTGGGGGGACCGGTGGGATCGGTTTGCGATGAGCCGTCGTAGTCGCCGTACCAATCGTGGCACCACTCATAGACATTCCCACTCATATCGTATAAACCAAAGGAATTGGGCGCCTTGGTTCCCACCGGATGTGTACCGTAGTCAGAATGTCCAACGCCGAAAATCCAGGAATTTGCCGACCATACAGCGAAGCTGTTCACTTCCGCAGAATCCTCAGGAGTGGAGGGATACGGGTCGTAATCTTCTCCCCAGTAGAAATCCGAAGTCGAACCGGCTCGACAGGCATATTCCCATTCCGCTTCGGTGGGAAGGCGGTAACCGTTTTTAGATAAATCTGCGGAAAGGCTATCCAAGGTGCAGAGACTTCCGGGGACGCCGTTGATGCCGGTATAAGTATAAACTGTATCCAGTCCCTCGCTCTTGCTGCGAGCGTTACAGTATAACACCGCGTCATCCCAGTAAACCGCATATGCCGGGTAATCATCGCCCTGACCAAATGTAACCTGCCAGCTGGGGGTGAAATACCCATCGTAGGTCGCATTCATCAGGCTGTCATAATCGGCTTGAGTGACTTCCGTGGTGTCCATCCAGAAACTGAAGGTAAAGCTAACCGTATGGACGGGCTGTTCGTCGATTGAACCGTTATTCGATCCCATCTGGAAGGTCATATCCTTCGCCTTAATCAACACCATCCCGCCGCTGTGAGTCAAGGTTCCATTACCGCCATTGACGGGATTCTTATCATCCTCACCACATGAAAGAAAGATTGTTATCAGCAGAAAAATCGGTATCAGAAACAGCGGCTGCTTGCATTTCATTAGATGACTCCTCTTGATGCTATTGATGGGAAAGACTACTTTATTTAACCAGCAAAAGTTTAAGCGTTTGAACCGATTCATCTGCGGTGAGACGCGCGAAATAGACTCCGCTTGAAACTCCTGATGCATCCCATATCGCTTGATGCCCCCCGGCGGGGTAAAAGCCCTCAGTGAGAACCACCATTTCGCGCCCCGCAATGTCGTAAACCGAGAGCTCGATATACCCCTCCCGTTGGAGCGTAAAAGAGACCAGCGAACGCTGGTTGAAGGGATTTGGGGAGGCTGATAATAATGAATATTCCAGCGGTTTCGATACTGTTTCTATTTCATCATCCCAGCCCTGCGCGTTCCATCCGAAATTGTTAATCTCGTAGTTATCTCCCGGCAGTTTCACAAAACTAAATTCATCGGAATCGTCGATGAATGCGGGATAATTGCCAATATGACCTCTGTAATGATATGTGCCTGCTGGCGCAGTTCCCGGAATGCTCTGTGTGACCTGCCTTAAGATGGTGCCTCCACCGGGCAGGATTAAATCAGAACGCATAATCAGCGGACCATAGGTATTGCCATTGGGCAGGACTACTTCAGTCCAAACGTCGAAATCGAGAGGGGTATTAATGGTGTTTCCCACTATCCCCTGAAAGAGGAAATTTCCCCCTCCTGAGGGGATTTGAATTGGTGGATTCGTAGGGGTGAGAGTTATAGTTAACACTGAGAGCGCGGCAACTCCGGGATAATCTCGAGCGTAGCGGTAAGACTTGGCGATTTGCCGCGAGTAGTTGTAATTCCATAACACATTGCCGCTTGAATCCACCTCGAACAAATCACCGCTGGTGGCTTCGCAGATGTATGTGTTCCCGTTGGGCAGGCGCTGGCAGCTTCCGAGATGATTGGAATAGAAACTGCTGCCAGCGGAATAACTCCAATTCGGCACAGCGGGACCGTAGGCTGCGCCGGGAACGAGGATATAATTTCCCAGAGAATCCATCGGCGCTGTGATTTCCACTATTTCCGAATATCGTCTGGCGCTGCCGTTATTGAAAGCCATAATATTTCCCGCGCCCGGATATCCCCTGGGCACCCAGATGGAGCAATGCACTACATCGAAATAGCGGCTTCCCGGCGCGTCATAATTCGAGGGATTGCCCCAGCGGTAGAGGATGTCGCCGCCTCTTCCGCTGTTGCCGCCGGTGTGTCCGGCGGCTTGGGCGGTGGTGGTGCTGTGGTCGATTACGTAGAATTCATTGAGAAAATGAGAACTTATCACGATTTGGTCCAGGTCGGGATTATAACTGATACCGTTGACATGCATCCAATCGCCGCCCATATAGGTCGATCCTAAATTGATATCGATTAATTCGGGATGGTCGCCTACCACACCGTAGTTTGCCGCAGTCGGCGAGTAGTCTTGTATCAGGTGGTCCCAGGCGTGCCATTCCCAGACAATGTTCCCGCTGGAGGGTCCTGTTGGTTCGACTTCGACGATGTGGTCGGGCCACATTTCTCGGGCATTTCTGCGGCCGGCGGCTGACGCTTGAGCGGCGGTTTTAACTTCCCAGGCGACCAGAAGAACGTTGCCGTTGGGCATCGGTTCGACATCGTGATGAGTAATATAGGTCTGGCTGTTGTATTCAAACTCCCATAATACAGTCCCGTCCCAATCGATTTCCTGGATGAGCCCGGCTTTAGCTGCGCCGTTCAAATAGGTGTATGGAGCCCGCGCCGGACGGAGCAGATGTCCGTTTTCCAGCAGATAGACTCCGTAGCCCCCGCGCCTTGGGCTATACCAGGAGTGAACGGTGGTTCCGTCCATATCGATCAGGTAAGTGGTGTTCCGGTCGTTGGGACAGTACAGGGAGTAGCCATCGAAAGGTTGTCCCTGAGCCGTAACGGAGCTGCTCACGGAAAATGTAACGACGATGGACAAAATCAAAATTAAGCTGGATAAGTGTTTTTTGTTCATGTCACGACTCCTGAATTCTCTTAGTGTACTTGATAATATATTATGTTCGAATCTATAATTTGTTGAATCATATCACTTCATCATAATCATTTTCTTGGTAACAGTCTGTTGCCCTATTTTAAGCGAGTAAAGGTAAACACCCGAAACCAACTTCCTTTTGAAATTATCGGTTCCGTCCCAGACAACCTGATAGCTGCCGGGAGATTTATACTCGTTGACCAGAGTCTTTACATTTTGACCTAACAGATTGGAGACGTTCAATTTAACTCTGGCGGCAGTATTGATTTCATAATTGATGATGGTATTGGCGTTGAAGGGATTGGGGTAATTCTCCATTGTGAATGTTTCGATGGTTGGAGCATTTCGGTTTTCACAGCTCTGATTGAGCGCGGCGAGACCGGGATAATCAGGAGCATACCTGAGTGACCGGGCAATCTCATATAAATAACTGTAATCCCATACCACATTGCCGCTGTAATCCACCTCGAAAAGGTAGCCGCTGGTGGATTCGCTTATCAAGGTGTTCCCGTTAGGCAGGCGCTGGCAGCTTCCGAGATGCTGCGAGAAGAAGCCGTTGCCTGCGGAATAGCTCCAAGCCGGCGCAGCAGGACCGTAAGCGGCTCCGGGAACGTAAATGTAACTGCCCGTGGAATCTATGGGGGGCGTGATTTCAATAATTTCCGAATAATGCCGTCCTTCGCCATTATTGAACGCCATAATATTCCCCCCGCCTGGAAGGCTGTCCGGAATCCAAAGGGCGCAATGGACGACGTCGAAATATGCGCTCCCCGGCGCGCGGTAATTAGCGGGATTTCCCCAGCGGTAGAGAATATCGCCGCCCCTTCCGCTGTTTCCCCCGGTATGTCCGGCAGCTTGAGCGGTAGTGGTGCTGTGGTCGATTACATAGAATTCATCCAGAACATGTGAACTTATTACTATCTGGTCCAATTCGGGATTATAACCGATGCCGTTTATATGCAGCCAGTCCCCGCCGCCGGGACCCATACTGGAACCCAGGTTGACGTCGATCAGTTCGGGATGGTCGCTCACGACTCCGTAGTTAGCTTTGGTCGAGTCGTAATCCTGAATTAAATGGTCCCAGGCATGCCATTCCCAGACAATGTTCCCTCCGCTGGCGCCCGCCGGTTCAACTTCAATAATATGGTCCGGCCACATCTCGCGGGCGTTGCTGCGGCCGGCGGCGGTGGCTTCAGCGGCGGTTTTTACTTCCCAGGCGATAAGCAGGACATTACCATTGGACAAGGGTTCAATATCATGGTGGGTAAGGTAAGTTTGACTGTTGTATTCAAACTGCCACACTAAGTTCCCGTTCCAGTCAGTATTATGAACCAGTCCTGCGCTTGCGCCGCCGTGCAGATAAGTGTTCGACGCCTGCGCGGGACGCATAATATGTCCGTTTTCCAGCAGATAGACCGAATAGCCGCCGCGCCTGGCGTTGACCCAGGTGTGAACGACAGTGCCATTTATATCGATGAGATAAGTAGTGGTCGCATTATTAGGATTGAACAGGGTGTAACCTTCAAAAGGCTGGGCTTGCGCCGATACCAGACAAACCCAGAAGATGAGAATGGATGAAAAGAGAGCTTTGGTGAGGTCCGAGAATTTCAGTGTACGCATTTTATCGCCTTGAGAACTATATGATGTAATCTCTTCGCTTCGGTTGAAAGGGAGTTGTTCTATGTTATAACTTAAACAACATAGTTAAGACAAAAACTGCTATATGTCAGTTTATTATGAGCTTATATCCACTAACTGTTAAGGGAAAATCAGGTCTCCGTTTTACTAAAGAACTGACTTAACGAAGAAGCGGCAAAGCAATCTAAAAATGAAGAAATTGTTTTCACATTTTACTTCACCAGTAACAGTTTCCGAGTTTGATGAGATTTTCCTGCGGTCAATCGCGCGAAATATATCCCGCTGAAGAGATTGGAAGCGTCGTAAGCGATATCATTGATTCCTGCAGACTGCCAACCATTAAATACCTCCTCAATTTCACACCCTCGGATATCGTAGATTATCAGTGATATAGGTCCGGCTTCCGCCAGTGAGAATTTAAGATTTGTTACCGGATTGAAGGGATTGGGGTGAGGCTGGTAGAGGATAAATTCCTGCGGATTTTGGGTTTCTAAATGCTCAACCGGAACACCTTCGGAATCGAGGCGAATCAGCCACATATCATTTTGGCCGGCTCCGAAGGACCTGGTTTCCCCGGCAATGATATAACCTCCGTCCGAAGTCTGCTGAAGGTTGTAACCGACGTCCTCAGCGGCGCCGCCGTGCACCTGGGTCCACAGGGTATCGCCGCTGGCGTTGGTTCTGATGATATAAACATCGTTCCAGCCTGCGCCGAAGGAGCCGGCGCTTCCCGTTAATATGTACCCCCCGGCCGAGGCTTCCAGCACGCTTTTTCCCGCATCCTCCATCATACCCCCATAGGTCCGGGTCCAGGAGGTGTCGCCGTCAGAATCCGTCTTTATCAGATAAACATCGTAACCGCCCGCGCCGAAGGAATAGGTTCCCCCCGTTAGAATATAGCCCCCGTCCGAGGTTTGCCGAACGCAGTGGGCTTCATCCCAATCGAATCCGCCGTAGTTCCGGGTCCACATCGTGTCGCCATTGGCGTCAGTCTTGATTAGATAGGCATCGTAGTCATACATTACGAAGGAACCGCTTTCGCCCGCGGCGATGTATCCTCCATCGCTGGTTTGTTGTACGCAATAACCGTAATCGGAATCGTATCCCCCGTATATTTGATTCCACGCCGCAACTCCGTTAGCGTCAGTCTTTATGAGCACAACATCGTAGCCGCCGGCTCCGAAAGAACTGGTGTAGCCGGATACGATATATCCACCATCGGTTGTTTGCTGAACGCAGCTTCCAATATCGTCATCGCCGCCTCCGAAGGTCCGAGTCCACAAGGTGTCGCCGCCGGAATCGATTCTTAGCAGATAGATATCGCAGCCTCCGGCGCCAAAAGAGCTAGTTCTGCCCGCAACAATGTAACCCCCGTCGCTAGTCTGCTGAACCCAGTTGCCCCTATCGTCGCCGCTTCCCCCGTAAGTTCCGGTCCAGAGCGTGTCGCCACTGACGTCTGTCTTAACCAGATAAACGTCGTAATTACCCGCCCCGTAGGAATTTGTACTCCCTGCGATGATAAATCCTCCCTCGGTGGTCTGCCAGACGGCGTTTCCGCTCTCGGCGCCGGTCCCGCCAAAGGTTTTGGTCCACAATGTGTCCGGTTGCTGCGCTGAAACAGTGATTGATATAAGCAGCGCGGTGATCAGAGCCGCACATCGTTTTAGCATTTCATCCTCCGTTAATGTGAGTCGGTTCTCCGGTAGTCACGGCAGTAAATGCTTGACTATGCTGTATGTTCCTTCGCTGAATATAGCGCATTTAAACATCACAATCAAGTTTCCAAAGAAAATTGTTAAAATATCATTAAGAAAAAACTATCTTAAAAGATAATAAGTTTGTAATGCAAGAGGCGGGAATCAAAAACACGACATAATAGACATTTGACCTATAAAAAGGCTGAATAGTTTAATCGAAAATAAACATTTTAAATTTTTATGGGAGTTTAGTTCTATACTTACCTCAATTGAGGTAAAGGATGAAGGACAGCGCATCGGCGTTGCCATAGTTGTTTTTAGATGACTATTGAGTATCAGCGCTAAATCTGACTTGAGCAAAAAAGGCTTGCGAAACTGCGCCCGAAAACGCTTCGCAAGCCTTTGTTATTACCGTGATTATTCAGACAGTTTAACCGCGAGCTTAGTTTTAAAAATATTATATATTCTTCAGCCGCGATCTAAACCACCTGTGGTGGTAGCGCCAAGGGGAATCGAACCCCTGTTACCGGCGTGAGAGGCGTAAGGGTTGGAAATACTTAAGTCACTGAATTACATTATATTACAATGTAAGTATTTAACTTTCTAAGCGGTTACAGTTAGTTTCATAGTATGCTATTGTGAGCAGAAGTGCGCCATAACAAAACACAAGCGTCGGCCATGTGTCGGCTAAGAAATCGTAGAATTAGTATTCGAATGTTCGCTGGATTATTAAGAGCGACCCCCTGCTCCCAAAGCAGGTAAAGTCCATTAATCTAATTCATTGTAATACTTCAAGTTAGCGTGTAAGCCTTTAAACCTTCGGATGGTTACACGCAATCCCATTGTGAGCCATTGTGAGCGGATGTGAGCCATTGTATGTCAGTTTTATCGGTGCTATATCGGAGTTGGGGGGTGGAAGATAATGCACATAAGATATATGATTGTCAATCATGAGGATACTACCAAATCTTCTATTCTATCGGCAGATTCTCCTTATTTAAGCAACAACATCTTCCTGCATTTGGTGAACGATTCCCCAGTCGCCTTGCCGGTAGTGCGCAGTCGGTAAATGTAAATTCCCGAAGAAATCGGCACTCCTGCGGAACTCTGCCCATCCCAAACCACTTTCTTATATCCGGCTTCTTCGAGTCCGTCCACTAAAGTTATCACCCGCTGACCAAGTATATTGAACACTTCAAGTTTAACGCTCGAAAGTTCAGGGATGTCGAACTTGATGTTGGTCACCGGATTGAAGGGATTGGGATAGTTTTGATGAAGGGCATAGCTTTCCGGAATTACGATTGTCGGTTTATCGCCCCCATAATTCCTTGAGGAAAGCTGATTAAGCAGTCTCTTGACCGTAGCCTCATATTCCCGATGGTTTGCCGGGCAGAGTTCTTTAATAGAGCCAAATAAAAGCTCCCCGCTACCTGAGACTAATCTGACTCCGGCTAACTCAGCGCGTAAATAGGCTTCTCCGGCATCGATTACCGCATAAACGGAATCGGCTAAAGAGGAAGATGTATCGTCGATGATGGATTCATAATATGCTATTGCGTCCTCATAATTTCCATCTTCCACATTACAATAGGATACCAAATCCCGCCAGCTCTTCTCAAAATCATCGTATAAGGCGTTTACCGCTAAATTGTTAAAATATCCGGCGATAACGCTCATATCCATTTCGAGTATGACCGCGCAGCTGAACAGATGATTTCCCGCGGTAACCGCTATAAATTCATTGGGGTTATTATTGATAAGACTCAGAAAAGCATTGTAAGCGCTTTGATAATCGCCGGAGCTTTGCAGCGCCACAGCTTCAAGGAACAACTCTTCTAAAGTTGGTGTGGTAAAACCTTGCGGCGAATAACCGGTATTGCTTTGATTGTCGACCTCTGTGATTTCAACTTCGAAGTCGCCGGGGTCGTCTTCAGGATAGATATGCGCCCGCGCTTCATTTTCATCGAGCGTTTCTCCGTTCGCATACCACCAATTATAGTCCTGGTTGGTGGTATATCCTCCTCCGGGAATCGATTCGTAATACGCTTCGATTAAAAATTCACCGGGATTGACCGGCGTTTCAGGGTCGTCTTCGTCGATAATGTCGTTGTGTCCCTCCTCCATAAAGGGGAATTTGTAACCTTCAATATAAATCTCGGCGTCCGCATTGTCCGCGATTCTGTTGGTATCCATTAGAGACTGGGCGCTGTTCGCCAAACGCATACCGAAACCGCCGCCGTTCCGCAGAATATTTTTATGCATAATCGGCCCGCAGTGGTAAAAATCCATATCACATTCCCCGGCGACATTGACAACATTGCTGTCAAACGACATCCCCGTTCCATATTGTAAATAGATACCGATACTGCTATCATCCGCCTCACCGGTAATAATATTCTTAATATAATCCACATCCGGCGAACTGCAAGCCCAAATCCCGTAAGCGTCCTCGCCCAGAGTAATCTCGTTTTCCGAAACCTCTCCCTCATAGACTTCCAATTTGATGGCGGCTTCTACGCATTCGTCGAATTCATTATCACAAATATCGTTTTCCGTGTTATAGGCGTAAATCCCGTAATCGCAGGCGGTGAAAGTGTTTCCCTCAATGTCGTTGGTCAGGGTCGGAGTGCTGGTCAAGGCAATACCGTATAACAGGCCTTCAAAATCGCAGTTCTTTATCACCGAAGCTTGATTGGTCAGATTGGAAAGACGCACACCGCCGCCCTGCGACATTCCGCTCTTGAAAGTAATCCCACTTGGGCTATTAGCTTGGATGGTACCTTCGACGAATAGACTTGCGCCCTGATGAAAAATGATAACAGCTTCTGGGACTATTAGGAGATTAGCGCCTTGAGCCACAGTAACGTCATCTACAATGTCTATTCTACCTGTCCACATTGTATTAGAAGTAATGATACCGCTGGTAGGCTGGACGAAAAGATTAACAGCGGGGTCGCCAAAGAGCATATACATTTTACTTGCAGTCCAGCTAGCAGGGTATTGAATAGAGTTCTTTGCTGCCATTATACTCCATCCGATAATTTCGTGATAAGGATTTTCGGAATAAGGTAAATCAATACCAAACAAAACATTTGATAAGATTGTCTGCATAGGCCAAGTCGGATACCAATCATATCCCACGGCACCAATAACAGCAATTGCTCCGTGATTATCTTTGACTGTATACTGCTCGGCCATACAATCATAACGCCGAAACGGCTGTGACTCAGTAGTTGGAAAATGGTAGCCTTGGCAACATCCAACTAATAACAAAAATGGCCAACGGTGTTCATTATTAAGAGAGTGTTGACAA
The DNA here is from genome assembly GCA_964421875.1 of uncultured bacterium. Classification (GTDB taxonomy): domain Bacteria; phylum Electryoneota; class Tariuqbacteria; order Tariuqbacterales; family Tariuqbacteraceae; genus CAYQZD01. The sequence continues at coordinate 40 of CAYQZD010000082.1, read as the reverse complement.
ATATCTTTCATTTTTGCTATAATAATTAGCATTTTCCCGG
>CAYQZD010000081.1:0-17117 GCA_964421875.1 uncultured bacterium | reverse complement strand
AGTTATCTTTCCGATATAAACTTGCCGCTATCACGACTCACCGACAAAACGGCATATAAACCAATTGATTTGCTTCGGAGGAGAGAATGAAACACTTACTATCCTTATCGCTCATCATCCTGATTTTCATCACATTAGTGTTCTCAATTCCCCTTTATGCTCAAGGGTGGAATGTGGAATTGACGGGGCGGATTTATGATATGTGGTGGGACGCCCAGGATGTTAAAGTGTCGGGTAATTACGCCTATGTCGCCACCTGGGGGTCGGGGCTGCGCATTGTGGATATTTCCAATCCGGCCTCTCCCTTTGAAGTAGGCAGCTGCACAGAGATGAGTCTGGCGGGGAATGTTTCGGTGTCCGACACTATCGCCTGCGTGGGGGGTCATTACGGGATGGCGGTCATCGATGTTTCAAATCCCGCCGAACCGGTCCAAATTGCTTATTTCGAAACTTCGAATCAAGTCAATGATGTGGAAATACAAGACGAGATGGTCTATGTCTCGGAATATATTTCCGGATTGCTGATAATCGACATTTCGAATCCATATAATCCGTTCCAGGTTGGCGGTTTGGGGATTTTTGGGGGGTCGTATGGGATGTGTATTTCCGGGAGCGCCGCTTTTATCGCCGCCAGGTCGGAAGGATTGAGAATTATAGACATATCTAATCCTTCGGCGCCTTTTCAAATCGGATGCGTCAATAATACGAATATGATATTAGATGTGGTTGTCTCAGGTCGTTATGCCTATGCTGTCGATAACAGAGCGGGATTGCGCATCATCGATATCACCAATCTGAGTTCACCGTTCGAAGTCGGGAGCTGCGGCCTGCCTTATCATTCGTCTGGAGTCGATGTCGCGGGCAATCTCGTTTTCGTTGCCAATGGGGACAACGGTATATATGTTGTTGACGCCGTTCTTCCCAATTCACCTCAAGTGGTCGGCAGTATGCCCAGTTCCGACTGGGCGAATAAAATCTTCGTCGCCGGAAATCATGCTAATGTCGTAGATAGAAGCGCGGGTTTGAGAATCATCGATTTCACGGTTCCGGCGCATCTCTATGAAACCGGATTTTATATGACTCCGGGATTGGTGTGGAGTTCGACCATTTCGGACAGTGTCGCCTATGTCGCATGTCAGCGGGGAGACCTTCGAGTGGTGGATATCTCCCGGCCGGAAAATCCGCAGGAAATCACCTGGCTGGAATTGCCGAGCTGGATTTACGAAATCGCTTTGCAGGACAGCTACCTTTACGCCAACTCCTGGGGTGAACTCTATGTCATAAATGTGTCCAATCCCCTGCAGCCTTATATCGCCGCCGCCTGCAGTTTAAACATGCATAGCGATTTATCCGACATCGCTGTTAAGGGCGATTATGCTTATGTCGGCGTTTGCCATGGACTTTGTGTCATCGATATAGCGAACCCAATTGCGCCGAGCTTAGTCGGATACTGTCAGCTCACTCCGCATTATGTCGAAATCACCGTCGACGACCACTACGCGTTCTGCGCCGGGGATGGCTGCGGTCCCTGTATGCAGATTGTCGATGTAGACAATCCCGCCTCTCCCACACCAATAGGAACATATTCATCCGGGACCTGGGAAGAGCCTCGAAGCGTGGCGGTTGTTGGACACTACGCATTCGTTGCGGTCGGAGAGCTTGGAGTGCATCTGGTCGATTGGTCCAATCCTTCAAATCCCTATCTAGTCGGTGGAATCGATACTCCCGGAAGCGCGGAAAGGATAGTTGTTTCGGGGGATTTCGCCTACGTCGCCGACGACAGCGCTGGCCTGCGTGTCCTTGACATCTCGGATCCGCTGAATATCGTCGAAGTAGGGTATTACGACACTCCCTCAAAAGCGCTGGGAGTGGCATTCGACGGGAGGCTGGTTTATGTTTCAGATTGTAACTATTATCTCATTTTCGATTGCTCGCAAGCGGAAGTCCCGAACTTCGCTCCCGGTAAACAGCCTTACTCATTTTCCCTCCACCCGCCCCATCCCAACCCCTTCAACCAGCGTTCGCTGGTCTCTTTTTCACTGCCGAAAGCGGTTAATCTATCCCTCAAAGCCTACGACCTCACCGGACGCTTGGTCGAAACCATCGCCGTAGGCAAATATCCCCCCGGAACCCACACCGCCGCTTTAGACGGAACCAGACTCAGCTCCGGCGTCTATTTCCTTTCGCTGGAAGCGGGCGGGTACCGCAATGTAAAGAAATTGATATTGTTGAAATAAAATTCTATTTTGACTTGTTGACCTGCCGACTTGAAGACTCATCGACTGATATTTCTCTTTAAATTATCAGAGTGCCATACCAATTTTTTCCTACGACTGGCATAATTTCCTTAATCAGAACGGAGGAAACTATGCGCAGCCTGTCATTATTTACCGTATTGCTCTCTATGTTTCTCCTCGGATGCTCCCACACGCATATTATCGATGTCGCTTCGGCGCCTTCGGAATTAGATGAAATCAACCACGCCATGAATAATAGTAAGGTGAAGATTACCTTGACGGATGAGCGTGTGTTCACGGGGATGAATCCCCGGATAGGCGAAGATTCTACCTCCTGGTTCGATTCGGCGTTGGGCGAGAAGCGCGCCTTTCCCCATTCGGCGATTGAAAAAATCGTGATTAAGAAACGATTCCGGGGAGCATGGGAAGGTATCAAGTATGGAGCTTTGTTTGGGGGCGCAACCGGATTAATCATCGGTTTCGCCATCGACGCCGATGAAGACGCCGGAGGCTATGGTCCCGACTTGTCGGTGGCGGGTGTGACGTTTTTTGGAGCGTTGGGTTCGGCTTTAGTCGGTCTGCCGGTGGGAACGATAATCGGGAGCAAAGATGAATATATCATCGTAGCGCCGCCGAATTCTTCGTTTGAGAGTACAAGGGAACATAAGGAAAATAATTAGCTGTACATATTTATAGCAGTTATCGTAACACTTTACCGATGTGAAGTATAAATGTCATTCTGGCCGCGAAGCGTGCCAGAATCTTTCTTTAAAAGAGGGATTCCGGCTGCGCCCGAATGACTATCAAGCCTTTAACTTAACAATGCTATAGTCTTATCAGTTATCAAAAATGACATATAACCTCACAACAGCTTTGATTGTCGTTGTTTTACCGGTATTGGTCATTGATCCTCAATTACTTCTGGCGCAAAGCTATGGAATCGAGTATATTAGTTCTATCCCGGGAATAACCGGAACAGACAACAGAATTGACATTGAGAACAATCGAGCTTTCATTACCGCTGACAGTGGTCGTATGTATATTGTCGATATCTGCGACCCTTATAATCCTTCTCAAACAGGAATATGGTCATCGTCTGATGTCCACATCGATATCGATGTTGTCGGAGATTATGCTTATATAATGGGACGCAGTACTTACAGAAATAGAAATCTGCGAATTATACATTTAACTCCCCCTGCAAATCCCCAGCTGGTCGGAACCGTAGTTTTAAATACCCACCATAATCCTACCAATATTAAAGTCATAAATAATATTGCCGTGGTGGCTGCCGTCTCAAGTTTTAGGTTGGTAGATGTATCCGACCCTACAAATCCTTATGAAATTGCCAGTGTGCATTACTATGTCAGCGATGTTGAATGGATCGATGCTTGCGGTGATTATTTATATGTCGTGACCAGCTCGGGTGGTTTTCAGGTTTTCGATATTTCGAATCCGTTCAGTCCCGTCCGTTTGAGTAAGTTGATTCTACCGTATTATCTGTGTTCAATCCTGGTTCGAGACACCATCGCATTTTTGGGGTGTATTAACTATTGTTATATTATAGATATCTCCGACTTGTTGAATCCATATATTGTAAGCGAGTGTGATGTGAATTGCAGGTGGGTCAGGTTTATGGATGCAGACGATTACCTGCTGTATTCCACCGGAGTGCGGATAATCGATTGCTCATCTCCGACTGCTCCTTATGTCGCGGCAAGTTATGCTGTTGATTCTCAAGACATAAGCGCTGAAGCAGGTTATTTATGCGTTCCCGAATCGAACCGATTCCTTGTTTTACATTGCACCGTAGACACTCCGGTCGAAAACTACTTAGATGAAGGTTCAAAACTTTCGATTTCACTTCATTCCCCAGCGCCCAACCCCTTCAACCAGCGTTCGCTGGTCTCTTTTTCACTGCCGAAAGCGGTTAATATATCCCTCAAAGCCTACGACCTCGCCGGACGCTTGGTCGAAACCATCGCCGAAGGCAAATATCCCCCCGGAAGCCACACCGCCGCTTTAGACGGAACCAGACTCAGCTCCGGCGTATATTTCATTTCGCTGGAGGCGGGCAGTCAAAGGGATGTAAAGAAATTGATATTGTTGAAATAATCCCTTATCTTAATATACTAGCCTGCTGACCTGCCAATCCGCATTCCTGAAAACTCTGAAACCGCCGCCAGGCGGATAACCAGCAACGAGTAACCAGAAACGAGGAACGAGGAACGAGTAACCAGAATCCCCTTAAAGGGCGCGTCGCCCTCATCGCCAACCCTATGTCCGGAGGCGGGCTGGGCTATACCAAGATGCGCGAACTGGTGAACCTGCTCAAAGCCCGCAAAATCGACTTCGAGGCGATGATTACCGGCCGCCCGGGCCATGCTGAACAGTTAGGCCGGGAAGTCAAGGAAAACAACTTCGACGCCCTCATCGTCCTTGGAGGGGACGGCACCGTTTCCGAAGTGGCCAAGGGACTCATCGGCTCGGAAATCCCCGTAGCCAACATCCCCGCCGGCTCCGGTAACGACCTCGCCGGAACTTTAGGTATCCCCCGTGACCTGGACCGCGCTCTGGACCTTCTGATGACAGCCGAAATCGTTAAAATCGACCTCTTCAGCGACAGCGGAACCGTTTACACCGAAACCATCGGCTCCGGTTTCGCCGCCGATGTGGTCGCAGCTGTCGCCAAACTCTCCCGCTATGTTCACGGACCCGCAGCCTATTTCGCCGCAGTATTTAAAACCCTCGCTTGTTTCAAATCCGCACACTACCGCATAACCATCGACGGCAAAACCTGGGAAGGGCCCTCTTCGATGGTGCTGATTAACAACACTTTCAGGGTGGGAGGGGGGATGAAAATCACCCCGAACGCAATCCTCAACGATGGATACCTGGATATCGCCATCATCAAAACCGCCAGCAAAGCCACTCTGCTCGCACTGCTTCCCACCGTCTATTCCGGCAGCCATGTTAATTCACCTCACGTTGAAATCAAGAAGGGGCAGAGCTTCATCGTGGAAGCCGACCGCGAACTGGTTAAAATGGCTGACGGCGATATTATCGGCACCCTCCCCATCGAGGTGCAGATCCTGCCCCAGGCGATGAACTTCTTCCGCGCCCGGCGCTGAATATGAGACCGCCGAGACATCGAGTCTGCGGCAGCCCCGCTACCCGCCCACTGCTGAAAGCCGCCTTCCTCTTTATCCCCGGTCTGTTCATAGGACTATCCTTTCCAGGAGTTTGTCCGCTCTGGTTTTTATCAACTATGATAGGATTTATCGCCCTCGCTATACTGTTGAAAAAAGGGAAATCCCCCCTCCTCGCCAATCTCGCAGTCTGCCTTCTGATAATCGCCTCCGGCACGCTCTATGGAGCGCGTTACCGCAGCCGTCAAATCGAACATCCCCTCCGCGAAACCGCCTCCCATGAGCCTCTGAGCGCCTTCCGGGTGATGATTCTGGAAGACACTCTTTCCGCCGCGGGAAAACACTCCCGCCTCGCCCGCCTCGAAAGCCTCGCCTATAAAGGCAGGGTGATTCACCGCCCGGGAAAAATCTGGCTTATGATGCCTGAAAGCGTCAATCCCCCCTGCGGCGCGCTCATCGAAGGTATCGGGAAACTGAAACCCCTCCCCCGCCCCCGCAATCCCGGAGAATTCGACTTCGAGGACTATTCCCAGCGGAAAGGAGTCTTCGCCGTTATCGAGGTCCGCCCCGGCGAAAGCAAAGTTGTTGGTACTAGTGGATGCGCGTTAAAAAGAAAAGTCCAAATCCCCCTCCGCAGTAGCCTCGCCGCCTCAATTGACCATCACATCGGCGGCGAAGAAGCGGACATCCTCAAAGCCCTCACCCTCGGCCTCCGCACCGGCCTCGAAAGCGGATTCAAGCGGGATTTGCGCCTTTCAGGACTCTGGCACCTGCTCTCCCTCTCAGGACTTCACCTTGGAATGTTCGCCGGTATGGTGCTGATAGTTCTAATCCTGTGCAGGGTCCCTCTCGATTTCCGCTGGGGCTTAGCCATAGGCGCGGTGATAGCCTACTGTCTCATCGCGGAAGCCCGCCCCCCGATGGTCCGCGCCGCCCTTATCATCACCCTGCTCTTCGCCAGCCGTTATCTAAACCGCTGCCTCGACCGCTGGAACCTCCTCGCCCTCAGCGCCCTGGTCATTCTGCTTTTTAGTCCGGGCGAACTGCTCGCTCCCGGTTTCCAGCTCTCCTTCGCCGCTGCAGCCTGCATCCTCGCCGCCTACGAAAAATGGGGAGGACTGCTCCAACCCGGCTCGCCTCTTAAATCCCGCTTCCGTAAATATATTCTGGGGTTACTCGCAGCCTCACTCGCCGCTTCTCTGGGCACAGCGCCTTTTCTGGCGTATCATTTCGGCGGCGTCCCCCTCGCCTCCATCCCCGCCGGTCTGGTCGGAGTTCCCTTGACAGGATTGATACTGGCGCTGTTCCCGCTTTTCTACGTATCTTCTCTGATTTTCGCGCCAGCCGCCGCTCTTTTGGGAAATACTCTATGGCTCCTGACTCACATACTTAAAGTTCTGGTCGAATTTTCCGCCAAAACCGGACTCTACCTCTCCACCCCGGAGTTTACCCTTTATCATCTGCTCCTGCTGGAAATTCCATTACTCCTGCTTATCGCTGGCCGCCGGGAATGGCTCTGGGCCGCGCTGGTAGCAGCCAATGTCTTCGCCTGGAAACCGGCGCTGAAACCTTACCGCTGCAAATTGACCTGCCTCGACGTCGGCCAGGGCAACTGCGCCCTGGTCGAACTCCCCGGCGGTAAATGCCTCATAGTGGACGCCGGCCCCGCACATTTTAGTTTCAACGCCGGGGAAAGAACCGTTGCGCCCTGCCTATACGCTAAAGGTATCGACCGCATCGACCGCCTCATCCTCACCCACCCGGATATCGATCACGTCGGCGGCGCGGATTACCTCCTGAACGCCTTCGGCGCCGAAGCTCTTGTCATCGGTCCCGCCGGACCTGAAAGCAGCGGCGATTGGGAAATTATCCGTCAGAAAACAGGAGGCTATTTAAAAATCGGTGGAGCGCTGCTCCTCTTCTTCAATCCGCCGCGCCCCAGCGAAGATGACAACAGCGCTTCGCTGGTCTTCACCTTGATATATGGAAAATCGAGCGCGCTCTTCACCGGCGATATACCGGCTTCGGTCGAACGGGAACTCCTCCCTTTCGCAGACCTGCTGAAAGCCGACATCCTGATGGTCTCCCATCACGGCAGCGCATACTCCTCCTCACCGCCTTTCCTGAAAGCGGTATCGCCTAAATACGCGCTCGTTTCCTGCGGACGGAACAACCGCTACCGCCATCCCGCCCCGGAAACCATCCGCCGACTGGAAAATTCCGGCGCGCTAATCCACCGAACCGACCTTTCCCAGGCCGCAGTCTTCGAGCTGAATCGCAGCCGGGTAATTCCTCTCGAATGGAGGCGGCGATGAAGCCGGTATTGAAACCGCTGGCGGAAATCCCATCGGATCTGCTAAATGTCATCCTGCCTCCGGTATGCGTCTCCTGCGGCGGTAGAGCAGGGGAGGGCGCGAAATTCATCTGCAGCGCCTGTAGAGATAAAATTGCCGCCCTCGGCGGCAGGAAACTCGTCTTTCGCGACCGCCCGGGAATCGCTATAGCGCGCAGCCTTTACTTCTACGATTTACACCGCGGAGTCGACCTCGGCGCCGCAGTCAGAGCCCTAAAATACGCCGCCTACCGCGGCGTCGCCGCCGAAATAGCAGAACTACTCGCGGTTATGCTTAGCGCCGAAGACTTATATCTTGAAGCCGATGCGCTGACCGCCGTCCCTCTGCATCCCTCGAAAAGACGAGAGCGAGGTTTCAACCAGGCAGAGCTGATTGCCCGGAAATTAGCGCAAATCCTGGAAATACCCTGTGAAAATATGCTTAAAAAAATAAAAAACACCGGCTCTCAAACGGAACTTTCACCCCCCCAAAGGGAGTTAAATGTAAAAGGAGCGTTCCGGATCGCAGAATCCGCCTCCCCAGAGGGCAATATAATCATCCTGCTCGATGACCAGGTCACCACCGGCGCTACCATCGCCTCCGCCGCAGAAGAACTGATTAGAGCCGGAGCGGAAAAGGTTTTAGGCCTCTCGGTGACAAACTGACAAAACACATCGTTTGTGCCAAGCGCATATTAATAAAATACTCCCGCTTTCTGCCGCTTACACTTGAAATCTTGTAATATTTTTATTATAATTATAAGTTCACCTCGTTCCCACGCTCCTGCGTGGGAATGCAGACGAGCGACCGATAACATTTTCATTCTAAGTTGTGCGAGGTCGCGAATAAGACCCTCGGATGAGGGTTTAATAACGGAATCACAAAAACAGGAATGCCTATCGATTAGTTGATATTGTCTCGCTGACGATGCCATTCGTCAGGTTCAAAAAAACATAGTCACTCTACGCTCATCCCAGGAAACTTGTGATTCCTTCGCGCTCAAAGAAACGCTTCACTTTAATTCTGCTCGCAGCCCTGGCAGCGATAATCTTTTCCGGCTGGACCGCCGCCCAAGCCGGCGTTGGATTCGTGTACCCTCCCGGCTTGAAGTATAAATATGAGTTTATCCCCTCGCGAAAGGGACTGTCGCTGTCCCACATTGAACAACCCGCATTTTTCAACCTCCAACCCGAATACCTCAAGTACACCTTTGAAATCGACTCCGCCTCCTCCCTGGTGGTGGGCAAGCGCACTGCGCGCGACCCCTATTTCGCCCGTCCCGCAGTCTATGACCCGGAAATCTACCGTAGCCAGCGGATGGAAAACGAGTTCATCGAAGCCTGGCGCAAAGAAAACGTAAAACGCCTTTTCGCAACCCAGGCCGGAAGCGGAGGCTCAGCCCTGGAGATACAAATCCCCTGGAGAGTCCGCTCCAAAACCTTCCAGCGTATCTTCGGAGGCGACCGAGTGGGACTGAGGGTTACCGGTAATATCACCATCGACGGCGGACTCCGACGCCAGAAAGACGACCGTGTATCCACCACCCAAAACGACCGCGCCAACTACAATTTCCGCATCGACCAAACCCAGCGCTTCAACATTGAAGGCAGAGTGGGGGACAAGGTCTCGGTCAAAATCGACCAGGACTCGGAACGAATGTTCGATTTCGAAAATTCACTCAAGCTCGATTATACCGGACATGAAGACGAAATTATCCAAAAAATCGAAGCGGGAAATATCTCCCTCTCCCTCGCCGGAACCCAGCTCGCCACATTCTCAGGCAATAACACCGGTCTCTTCGGACTGAAAACCGAATCCAGGTTCGGGCCCCTAAGCCTCACATCTGTCGCCTCCGTGGAAAAGGGGCAGAAAAATAAAAGATCTATCAAAGGCGGCGCCGAAGAACAAACCCAAAGCATCCAGGCCCCAGATATTCTCCGTAACCGCTACTTCTTCCTCAATGAAGACTACCGCAAAAATTTCCGCCGCTTCGATAACGATATGAACCATGTCATCACCTCCTTTGCCAGACCTATTCGTCAAATCGAAGTATATGTCTCCGATGATGTCCGAAACACCAATACCTTTCAAGCCTGGGCGATGAACAGCCCCGGACCACACCCCGACTCCTCCAGCCGTTCCAATATCCAGCACTACTTCAGAGCCCTGACCAAAGATGTCGATTATTCCGTCGACACCCGGCTCGGTTACATTCGACTCAACTCCTACCTCAGTAAAAGCCAGGTGCTCGCCTGCGCCTATGAACTCGAGGATGGAACCAAGTTCGGCGATATACCCCTCCCCCCAGACAGCGTGGTCACTTTGAAACTGTTGAGACCTCACAATCCCCAGAATACCGATTCCACCTGGAATCTCGAAATGAAAAACGTTTACAGTCTCAGAGCATCAAACATCCCCAAAAGTGACTTCCGACTGAAAATCTTTCGCATTGGGACCGGGAGTTCAGATGAAGAGACCGGAACCGTCAACGGTGAAGCCAAACCCTACCTCGAAATCCTGGGATTGGACAACCGGGGCGACGCCGGAGGTCCTCCCGACGGCAGTCTGGACGACAACCCCGCCTTAATCAACTGGGGAAGGGGTGAATTGATACTTCCCGGACTGAGACCCTTCGATCCCGATTCCTCTAAACCCGACGCTGGATACTATAGGGGTGATTCACTGATTCTCCCCCAAATCGGCCTCGATTCCAGGATGCCCACTATCTACGACACCACCGCCGACTATCCCACGGTCTCCACCTTTAGATTCGACGTCAAGTATTCCTCGGTGTCCGCCTCCTTCAGCCTCGGATTCAATGTCCTCCCCGGCTCTGAAGAAGTGTACCTGAATGGTCAGCGCCTCACCAAGGGAGCGGACTACACTATCGATTATATGACCGGAGCCCTGACTATCCTCAAGGAAGGCGCGGGCTCCGCTTCCGCCAATGTGGAAGTCCTCTGGGAGAGCGGAGAACTATTCCAACTCGACAAAAAAACCCTGTTCGGCGTAAGAGGCGAATACGACCTCTGGAACGAAGAATCCTTTGTAGGAATAACCGCGCTTTATCTCAACGAAAAACCACTTGAAGAGAGAGTCCGAGTCGGTAACGAGCCCACTCGAAATTTCATCTGGGACGCAAATTCCCGTATGGTGATAAAAAACGATTTTATCACCAGCGCCATCGATTTCCTGCCTTTGCTCGAAGCCGAGAATGAGTCTGAAATCACCCTGGAAGGTGAAATCGCACGGGTTTGGCCCAATCCCAACAGTTTAAACAATCCCGCCACCGGAGACAATAACGGCGTCGCCTATCTCGACGATTTCGAAAGCGCCAAACGTGTCACCACCCTCGGTATTATGCGCCGAAGCTGGCGTCCAAGCTCAACTCCAATCGGCGCCGTCGCCAATAGACCAGACACAGTGCGCTGGGCGATGCGGGGCTCGATGATATGGTACAATCCCTTCGACCAGGTCAAAATCAAAGATATCTGGCCCAACCGAGATGTCAATACCGCCGTCCAAAACAATATACACGTCCTCGATATAGAGTTCTCGCCGGTCGAGGATACGTTGTATAATACTTGCGATATCGATGAGAGCTGGGAAGGTATTCAAAAATACCTCTCAGCCGGATACGCCGACCAGTCCAAATCAAAGTTCCTGGAAATGACCGTCTTCTCAACAGGTTCCCAGTGCACACTTCATGTTGACCTGGGAAAAGTGTCGGAGGACGTCATCCCTAACGGGAGGCTCAACACCGAAGACGTCCCCCTCCCCAACCTCACCCAGGGCAACGGAATCCTCGACCCCGGCGAGGATATCGGTATCGACGAAATGTCCGGCGCTAACGACTTCTGGGATATCAACGAAGATAATGTCAAGCAGGACTGGGAACGCTTTTCCAACGACAACTTCAACTACAGCGCATCGGATAAAAACAACTACCAGCACATCAACGGCACCGAGAACAACGAGAGGGACGAGGGAGAACGAATCCCCGACACCGAAGACCTCAACGGAAACGGAATCCTGGAGAATGAAGAGAGCTTCTTCCGCTGCTCCATACCTCTCCCCCTTGATGAAAACCACCCATATTTTGGCGGAAAAGGCGGGGAAAACACCGATTGGTACCTAATCCGTGTCCCCCTGAAAGAAGCCCAAGCCGTAGGACAGGCGGCTTGGAACCAGATTGAATTCGCCCGGCTCTGGTTGAGCGGGTGCACCGATGATGTCAAACTCAGAATCGCCACCTTCGAACTGGTGGGAAACGAATGGGAAGAGGTCTTTCCCAACGAAGCCGGAGCCCTTAAACGTGAACGACTTGAAATCTCCACCATCAACACCGAAGAAAACGCCGCCGACTACATCCAGCCCCCCGGCGTTCGAGGCCAGCGAGACCCGGTGACCAACCTTATCGCCAGAGAACAATCCATCGTTCTTAAAGTTATCGACCTTGCTCCCAAAGCCACCGCCAGGGCTCAGAAAACCTTCAGGAACCAGGTCAATTTCCTGGAATATAACACACTGAAAATGTTTGTTTACGGCTCTGATAACATCGAGGAAAAGGGAGTCGAAATGTCCTTCCGCTTCGGCGCCGACACAACCTCAAACTACTATGAAATTTACCAGCGTTTGAAGCCCGGATGGAACGACGACAATCAAATCGAAATCGACCTTCGGGAAATTCCCCGCCTCAAACTTGACCGGGACGCCCTGCTGCTCAATCCTAATTTCCAAACCACCGCCAAGGTCGACTCCTTCCAGCTTGCCAATGGTTCCTGGAGAAAATTCGGATACTGGAAAGAGCCCGGTGAATACGGAGACTCCATCGTTGTTGTGGGCAATCCCTCACTCTCGCAAATCCGGCAGATAACCGTCGGTCTCCACAACACTACAAAAAGCGCTATCGATGAATACGACGGCGTACACATCTGGATGGACGAACTCAGGCTCTCCGATGTGAAAAAAGATCCCGGAACCGCCTACCGCACCTCCATCGATGTCAACCTTTCCGACCTCGGCACGGTTCACCTTAATCTAAACGAATCGGACGCCGACTTCCACAACCTCAATTCCCGACTGGGAAGCGGAAACAACAGCCAGGAAAAGAGAATTAGCGGCAACTTCAACCTGGATAGATTCCTGCCCCCCACCTGGGGATTAAGGCTCCCCTTAAACGGAAATTACCAGAATAATACTACCGTTCCCAAATACTACCCCGGAAGCGACATCCTGCTCGCCTCCGACGACCAAGCCGCCATCGACACCGTGAAAAATCAGACGGTCACCAAACAGTGGGGAATTCAATTCCGAAAAGAAGGCGAGTCATCGAATCCCCTTATTAAATACACCGTAGATAAACTATCGGGAAACTACGATTACAATTCCAGCGACGGTTCAAGCCAATATGACGTGTTTAACCGCACGCAGCGCCGTTCAGCAGGACTGAATTACAACCTCTCCTTCGGGCGTTTCGAAGGAATCGCTATCCTGGCCTGGGCGAAAAAAATCCCCCTCCTGAAAAAAATCCACGAAACCAAGTTCAATCCCCTGCCCAATAATATAACAACAGGAATCTCCGGAACCCGGACAATAACAGAATCCCTGTCGCGCTCTAACTCCTACAACCAGAGGGAAGATTTCGGTATGACGCGGGAGGTAAGTTCGGGCGCCAGACCTTTCTCCAATATGAACCTTGACTTCAGCCGCTCCCACCGCTCAGATATGCGGGGAAACCAATGGAGTGATGTGGCAAAATTAAATTTCGGCCGCGATTATAATGTTGACCAGTCCCTCAATTACTCCTACTCACCGGTGATATTCAAATGGTTGACACAGGATGTCTCATACTCCTCCAGCTATCAGTGGACCTGGTCGAACGGTTATACCGAAATCGGACAATCCATCCGTTCCCATAACACTATCCGAACCTCCTGGAACCTCAGAACTTCACAGCTTTTCAAAAGCTCTTCACCAGGCCCGGGAGGCGCCGGAAGAGGCGCCGCTTCAGCCTCCAGAGGAGTATCCCCGCCCGGAGATGTCGGAGCCCAAGAGGGTGAGCCGGAAGGCGAAGAAGGGGAAAAGAAAGAAGAGAAAAAAATTAAAATCCCCAATCCCCTCACCCTGATGAAAAAAATGATGGCGAAAGTCACCGACGTCCGCTTCGATTATTCCCACACCCGCGACCTGGGAACTCCCGCAGTTACGGGACACGCCGGATGGAAATACCAGCTTGGACTGAGTAAAGATCCCGAAGTTCCCCAGGTGGCTGGCTATTCCGGAACCGAAACCCAGAACGTAAGTTACAACGACGATTATCGCGTTAAAAGCGGACTCCGCTTCTCCCGAAGCTTCAGCACCACCTTCGATTTCGATTATAAAACCTCGGAAAGTTATCGAGGAACCACCGCCGGCGGACAGAAAAGCTATTCCCTCTTCTACCTCGCCGACGATAAAGGGAAAATCAACGACTTCCCATTCGTAAACATCACCGCTAAACTGACCGGACTGGAAAAACTCGCTATCTTCAACAACCTCGCCCAGACCGTAAGCGTCAACAGCGGCTTCTCCGGAAAATACTCCTCCGATTGGACCGTGGAAAAAAGTAACATCACCAAGGAGAACTTCGAACGGAACCTCTCACCATTATTCGGGATGAACATCACCTGGAACGGCGGCATCTCCACCAACTTCGACCTCAAAAAAACCCAGAAAATCACCAACGATATCGCAAACCTCAACAACCGAAAAAACCGCTCCAACAACACTACCATATCCTTCACCGCCCGATACTCCAGAAAATCCGGATTCAGAATCCCCATACCGGTATGGCCCTTCAACAACAAACGCTTCAAAAACAACACCAATTTCTCCCTCACCTTCACCTCCTCAAATCGAGATGAACAGGTGCTGCAGGGTGAAGGCACCAAATTTAGCACCACCAACAAATCCACCAGCTGGTCGCTCCGCCCCAGTCTCGATTACTCCTTCTCCAACACTGTCAGCGGCGGAGTGCACTATGAAACCGGTGTCAACACCAATTCCAGCACCGGTAAATCATCCTTCCATGAATTCGGATTCAATGTCAGAATTGAAATCCGAGGGAGGTAATATAAATTTTATGAAATCATCCGTCATCTCCGCAGGACTGTGCCTCACCATCGCCCTGGCGCTGCCCGCTTTATCACAGGAAAAACCGGTTTTCAATCAGGATAAAGCCTGGGAATACCTCCTGAAACAATGCAGTTTCGGTCCCCGTAATCCCGGTTCTCAGGGACATTTAAAGTGCGGAGACTACCTGGTAACTGAGTTGAAAAAATTCACCTCAGATGTCAGCGAACAGCCCTTTACATTCAGAGACCGCCGCCTCCGAAAAACCTACAATATGCGCAACATCATCGCCGATTTCAGCCAGTCCGCCGAGCCGAAAATTTTGCTTTGCGCGCATTGGGACTGCCGGCCCTGGAGTGACCGAGACCCCAATCCTGAAAACCGTGGTAAACCAATCCTCGGCGCCAACGACGGCGCTTCAGGCGTAGCCGTCCTCCTGGAAATGGCGCGAATCTTCGCCGCACACCCCCCTCCGCTCCCTATGCAAATCATCTTCTTCGACGGTGAAGACTACGGCAGAGAAGGTGAAATCTGGGACTACCTCCTGGGCTCTAAACACTTCGCCAAGACCGCCGATCCCTCCGAGTACCGATTCGCCGTTCTGCTCGACCTCATTGGTGACGAAGACCTGGAAATCAAACGCGAATACAATTCCTTCATAAACTGCCGAGCCCTCCAGGATAAAATCTGGCGCATCGCCGCCAGAGTCGGCTCCCACCAATTCTCACCGCGAATGACCGGACCCATTACCGACGACCACCTCCCCCTGATTGAAATCGGTATCCCCGCCGTTGACATCATTGACCTGGAATACCGCTACTGGCACACCCAGGAAGACACCCCCGAACACTGCAGCATAGAAAGCCTGAAAGCAGTGGGGGATGTCCTGGTTGAACTTATCTATGTCGAGGAAAATCCGTGAAAGCCCGCGCCGCCGCCATCGACATCGGCAGTAACACCACCCTCTTCCTCGCCGCCGAAGTTGACCTACACGGAAAAGTCGCCCCCCGGGACGAAGACCAGCTTTCCAACGGCATAGGGCGCGATGTCTTCCAAACCGGCAGTATCGCCCCGGAAACGATTTCGCGGAATCTGAGCATCATCGATACCCTCGCCCGCCGCGCCGAAGCTCAAGGCGCGGAAGAAATCCTCATCGCCGGAACCTCAGCCCTCAGAAACGCCGCCAACGGGAAAGACCTCATCCGCCGGGCGCATGAAGCTCTCGGACTCGATATTACCCTCCTCAGCGGCGAAGAAGAAGCGCGGATGACCTACCTCGGCTGCCTTAGCGGTCCCCTCGAATTTCACCAGCCAGTCATTCTTATCGACATCGGAGGCGGCTCCACGGAATTTATCATGGGACAAAGTCGGAAGGTGGAAAAATCCTGCAGCCTGGAAACCGGCGCGGTAAGGATTACCGGCGATTTCCCCCTTGGAGACCCCCCCGACAGGGAGAAATATCAGGCAATGTCCGAGGCGGTGGCTAAAAGTTTAAAGGTGATTAATTGGAAATCGGCGCAGGGGCGCGAAATCATCCTCGCCGGCGGAACCGCCGCCACCCTCGCCGCCCTTTACAAGAACCTCCCCTCTTACCGGGGCGATGCGGTAGAGGGCGCGCCGCTTACCGCTGAATGGATTGAAAAAGCGCAAAGCCGCTTCCTTGAGGCGACTTTGGAGGAACGAAAGAAAATTCTGCGCTTCGATCCTGACCGCGCCCCAGTGATTATCGCCGGAACTGCCCTGGCGTTGGAAATCTTAAGCCGTCTTGAAGTCGCTACCTGCCGCGTCACCCACCGCGGGCTCAGGTTCGGACTCATCGCAGGCTGGGCTCTCGGAAAATTCAAAACTCCTGCCTAATACAATCCACTCTTCCACTTTAGTGGTTTTATCGGATAACTACTGTGAGTAATAATTTACCGACTTGCAGCGCGAATGTCATTCTGGCTGCGAAGCAAGCCAGAATCCCTCTTCGCCGGAATGACCATTTCGCTCATTACTCCGGATAGTTATGGTCTTACCATCGTGCCGCAGGGTCTCCGCAGTCTGTCCGAGAATGCTCCGAATTTGTCATTCCCGCGAAAGCGGGAATCCAGAAGTTATAAATAAACAATAGGTTATTATTAGGTGAATCGAAAATTGTCCGCTTTCTCATATTTTCAGACAGTCTGTCCGCAACCTGCGACAGATGCTTTCTGTGGTGGCGGGTCCCCGCACCCGACAACATATATTTATTATCACTACTGTCCCAACTTTTAGTCTAATAAAGACAATTGATTAGGATTTAT
>CAYQZD010000080.1:7832-17198 GCA_964421875.1 uncultured bacterium | reverse complement strand
ACAATAAATCCTAATCAATTGTCTTTATTAGACTAAAAGTTGGGACAGTAGTGATGGACATTACCAATTAATCACGATGTACTTTAAATTTGCGAAAAAATCATCGGCCTGCATTTAAGTGCAACCACTTTTCCAGAGTTATAGTCATTCTTGAAGGATCTGTTTCCCAAATCAATTTTCGCTTTATTGTCTTAGTTTACAGATAGAGGTGTAGGGATTTGATTTATCAAATCCCTTGTAATACAATAACTTAAAACCGGGCTTGATAAATCAAGCCCCTACTTTCCGCCCTTGAAGTATTTCGGCAACACGTCCTGAAAAGAATGACGGAAAAAGGATGTCATTCCCGCGAAAGCGGGAATCCATCTTCTTGTATTTGTATTATTTACTGGATTCCTGCTTGCGCAGGAATGACAAATCATAGGACAATCTTTTTGGGAATCGCTATAAATCCGGTTGTTAGCAGAAAAAAATGTTGATTCGGAAAAACGATTTCCCAAATTATCTGAAATATATATTGTACTAAAATCTCAGGAAAAAATCCACAATTATCCCTTGACCATTATGAAAAACGCATTGTGCTGATTGGGGCGTTTCTTTATCGGCGTGATGCCGAATACTTCAAGAGCTAATCTGTAAGGGGCTGTTTCCCAAATGAATCATACGAGCTGTCGACTCTCCGTAGTCGAAAGCATATTCAAAAATAATAATTAGTTGGTGTCGAGTGCGGGAACCCGACACCATAGAAATGTGATTCGGCGACACGCCCTATTAGAATCGCCATATTCCATTAATTGTTGAAGCTGAAAGGGAGGAATCTTAAACATTTCCTCCCGCTCCAGGGTCAAAATTAAAGGATGGACCAAACAATCAGAAGGTCCACCGACACACCGAAAGACTAATCCGGACAATAATATGAGACGCATAGCCGTTACAATGACAGCAATCTCAGCCGCGCTCTTACTTTTAGGCTGCGGTGGTGAGAAACTGGAGAGCCGATGGGCTGACAAAGCGATACAGGTGGACGGTTTCGCCGAAGAATGGGACCCCGCGTCACTGACCTATTTCGAAGACCTCAACCTGTCGGTGGGGCTGTGCAACGACGGCGATTACCTATACGCGCTGACGCGCTTAGCCGACCGTATGACCACGCTGCAGATCCATCAGTTCGGCGTCACCTTCTGGCTGAGTCCCCGGGGCGGTAAGCGCGAGGATTTCGGATACAAATTTACCGGGAACGCCCCTAAGGATTTCGGCCGCTTGAATTTCAACCCTGGCGAACACCCTAAGCAAGGCGATATGATGGGAAATCTCCCGGAATGCGGCAGCCTGCAAGCCTCTGCTGTCACCGAACGAGGAGAAACGCTCTACCCTTCGATGAGCAGCGAGGGACCCGCGGCTGCGTTCAACCGGGACAAAGGAGTATTCACCTATGAATTCAGAATACCCTTAATCGACTGCAGCGGAACTCCGATACTCTCAGAGGATTTTAAACCGGATAAATTCAAGCTTGGAATTGTAATCGATGCGCCGGATATTAGCGGAATGAGACCTCCCAGCGGGAGGCGCGGCGGCGGGAGGGGGGGCGCTGGCGGTTTCGGCGGAGGCAGGCCCGGGGGGATGGGTGGCGGAGGGAGAATGAGCGGGTCCGGCGGCGGTAAAGGACCGGGCGGAACTATGATGGAAGAAATAAAGCTGTGGGTGAATGTTGATTTGGCGAAGAAACCCTCTCCAAGGGAGAGCCAATGAAAACGTATCGAACCGTCCTTTTTACACTGATTATCGCGGCGGTAATACTCGGATGCGACAGCAGCGACGAAGACAGCGAAGTTTCCTATATTTCCACTTTAAGTTCGGAAACCTATTTGGAAGGAGGATTCGCTTACATCCAGGGATTCGATTTTTCCGAAGGAACTGCGGCTTATGAAAATCCTGCGGGATGGGATGAAAACTACGATATGGCGCTGCAAATTGAAACCGACGGCGGAGGGAATCCCACCGGCGCCTCGCTCTACACCACGCATCGACGTCCCGCCTTCATTGAAATTGGCTACTCGACTCTGGATGAAATCACGGAAGCGCCGGAAGATGGTTATAATGTTGTAATATACAACCTCGAACCTGAGAAATGCTACTGTATCATTACTGCGGAGGGAAACTACGCGAAGATTCTATTGCTCGATATGGATTATGAAGAGACCGACAGCGGCGTACCCTATGTATGGATAGAGTTTCAATGGTATTATCAATCCGACGGGAGCCGCTTTTTCGATTATTAATTACATGCGCATAACACTATGTCCGGTAACCGGGCGGCGCTTTAGTTGGCGCGGGGGGATAAACCCCCCGCCTACCGAATTTAGCCGTAATAGCCAGTGAATTTTTCTTTCCCAGCCCCCAGATCCAAGCACCTAATCACCAACCACCAAACACTATTTAAGTGCCCGCCGGGTCCCCGCACCCGGCGTAATATGATTCCGCCCTGCATAGCCTTATTAGACGTAATAGCCAGTGAATCCTCTTCACCAGCCCCCAGCGCCAAGCGCCTAACACTAACCACTATCCACAAACAACAAAGGGCTGAAAAATTCCCGCCCCGCCTCCTCCTGAGCATATCTATAGATACTAAGGCATTAATCCCCGTATTTTTTCGCCTCCTCCAGGAAAACCGGGAGTAAATCTGTCCGCACCTCCTGAAACCACTGTCCCACCACCAAGTTAGCCGCTTCGATAAAACTGGGCACATTGTCCTTGTTCCGCTCCTGTTCCAATGCGTATTTTTTCTGGAAGATGGTGGATTTTTCGTAGGTTTTGGGATTGACCGCATAGACCATCAGGTAAACCTCCAGCGCGGCTTTGCGGTCTTTCTTCAGGTTTACCGCACAGAGGGTATTCAACCGGCACTGGATCTCGTGATAGGGAGTAGGACCGTTAGCCTCCTGCATCACACCCTTGGAAAACAGCCCCCAATCCAATAGGTTGGCGGAAAGGGCGTCGGTCAACTGATAGGAAAGCGGCGCTATCCAGCGGTGATAGAAGTAGTAATCGGTTTCACCGGTATGCTTTCTATAGACCATCCGCGTACCCCGGAAAATCGCATCGGAGCTGAAGGGGGCGACGCGCAGACTCAGGTTCAGTGTGGTGTCAGCCGGAGTGAATTCCCCCGCCGGTTCGATGGCGTAGCGTTTAATTTCAATGGTCTCCTGAGGGATGTTGACGCACCCTGCGATAGAGACTAATATTGATACTATCAAAAGATAATGTATCTTCATATATCCGCTTCCCTACTTTTCCTTGGGGGGTGGACCGGTGTATAATATTTTCGAAGGATAGGTTTCCATCGATATCATCATTTCATCAAGCTGGACGATGGATTTATTCAGCGCCGAGACTGCGGTGCTGACATCTATCAAGACCTGAGCCGACTGATATTGGAACCTTCCCAAAAACTCTGTGGTCGCTACAATCAGGTTGTTGAGATTGTCTGCGATCGAGTCCAGCTTGACATCGACATTCATCCCTTCAGCCTGTTTTTCCAGGGCGGCGAAGGTTTGGTTAAAGTGTTTCGCTCCCTGGCTGAGTTCGCGCAG
Source organism: uncultured bacterium (assembly GCA_964421875.1). Taxonomy (GTDB): domain Bacteria; phylum Electryoneota; class Tariuqbacteria; order Tariuqbacterales; family Tariuqbacteraceae; genus CAYQZD01. The sequence goes on along the minus strand of CAYQZD010000080.1, from coordinate 13,608 downwards.
AGCCTTTTCGACCTCTTCATCGTAATAGGCAACGTCAAGTTCTCCAAGCATCGAATCCAGCTTCCCGGTGGTGCGATGCAAAGCGACCGCCCAGGAGGTGAGGCTGGTGTCAGCTAACAGGCTGTCCGCGTTGACCGCAGTCGATGTCACCGCCTCCAGAAAAGTCTTTGTCCGATAAGAAATTCCTTCGGTATCGATAATCATTATCTTATCGTAAACATCACGCAAAGCCTGACCGATTTCCTCGAAACCGCCGAAATAGGAGGGTATCACCGGATGCGGCGGCTCAAATGACAGTTCGGGATGGAGACGCTGTTTCTCAGGTCCCACATAATCGAGTTCGATGTACTTCATCCCGGTAATTCCCGTGAGTTCCACTTTGGCGCGAAGGCTGTCGGTAACCACGAATACCGGCTCCAGTTCCATCACCGTTTCAATCAGTCTGCCATCCGGCGCCACTCTGATATCCTGTACCCTGCCTACCTGCACACCCCGGAATTTCACCGCCGCATCCATAGTCAAACCCTGCACCGTATAATCGAAATAGGTTACATAGCTGTGGGTTTCCCTGAACCAGTTCGAAGCCCCCAGCCAAATCAGAACTCCCAACCCGATTACCATGCCTCCCAGCATAAAAAGCCCCAGCCAGAAGGCCTTAGTTTGTCTCGTCATTACGAATTCTCCTGTCGCCGATGGATAACTTCACAAATGGTTCATTATTCGACCACTCCGCGCCGGCGGAATGAAATAATATTAATCAGGTCTCTTAATTGCGGATAGAAATGTCATTGCGAAAGGCTGAAAGCCTTGAAGAAATCGGGGAGTATTGGATAGGATTTTCCGATTGCTTCACTTCGTTCGCAATGACAAATAGGTGACTTTTTCAATAAAAACTAATTAAATACTACAACTGTTTCAAAATTATCTACTGAATAACCTTCAAAGGTTCCCGCCGAAAGAAAGCTCGAATCTTGGGATTGTCGCTATGGTCACGAAGATACTCCGGTTCCCCCTCCCCGATGATTTTGTGGGTTTCACGGTCTAACATAATCACCCGCTGGGCGATTTTAAAGATGCTCTGCAGTTCGTGTGTGACCACCACCATCGTAGTCCCCAAATTCGCGTTAAAACCGATAATCAGTTCATCCAGACCTACCTGGGTCACCGGGTCCAATCCCGCGGAAGGCTCGTCGAAGAACAATATTTGCGGGTCGAGTGCGATAGCGCGGGCCAGCCCGCCCCTTTTTTTCATCCCGCCGCTGAGTTCGGCGGGAAAAAGCGTTTCCCGCCCCTCCAGTCCCACCATAGTCAGCTTCATTCGCGCCAGTTCCTCTATCATATCGCGCGATAGACGCGTCGATTCCTTCAAGGGAAGCGACACATTCTCCCCCAGAGTCATCGAACCTAACAGCGCGCCGGATTGGAACAGCACCCCGAATTTCTGCAGAATCCGGTCACGGTCAACGCCTTGCGACATAGTAATGTTTTCCCCATCGATGAAAACCTCACCCGCCTCCGGCCGGCGCAGGCCTACCATATGCTTCAGAAGGGTGGTTTTTCCGCAGCCGCTTTCACCTAGTATCACGAAGATTTCACCAGGGAAAACATCGAAGGAGATGTCGTCCAGCACCAGATTTTCGCCGTAGCGGACTGTGAGGTTTCTCACTTCTATAGTGGGTTTTTTCTCTTCCAAACGCTATAATCCCAGATAATGAAACAGAATGGCGAAGGCTGAATCGGCGACTACAATCAGGAAGATGCCGCTGACCACCGAAGAAGTGGTGCTTTGTCCCACCCCTAAAGCTCCGCCCCGCGTCTCCAGCCCGCGGTAGCAGCCGACGCCCGCCACCAAAATACCGAAAACGAAAGCCTTAAGCACACCTGAGAAAACGTCCCAGAGGTCGATGGCCAGTTCCAATTGGTTCAGAAAAGCTGTCAAAGTCAAATTCAGGCTCAGCATAGATATAATAAGCCCTCCCAGCACACCGAAGAAGTCGGAGAACAAAGTTAAAAACGGCATCGCCAGCATCACCGCTAATATCCGGGGCAGAACCAGGTACTGCAATGGTTTGATGCCCATCACTGTGAGGGCGTCGATTTCATCGGAAATCTGCATCGTCCCGATTTCAGCGGCAAAAGCCGACCCCGACCTGCCCGTAAGGATGATGGCGGTAATCAGCGGGCCCAACTCCCGTGTCATCCCGATTCCCACCAGATCGGCGATGAAGATGTTAGCTCCGAATTGGCGGAGCTGAACCGCGGACGAAAATGCGGTTACCAGTCCAATGAGCAGGCTCAGGAGAGCGACGATAGGGAAAGCCTCAGCGCCAGCCCGCTGGGTGAGGAAAACCACTTCCCGCCATCGAGTCCTGCCGGGGTGGCGTAAATTCCACAGCATCGAGAGGGTGAACTTCCCAATAAACAGCGTCATCCGGCGCAAATCCCTCTCAATCTCAATTATCATCTCCCCCAGCATCTCGAAGAAGTTGCGGGGGATATGGACGCTGAAAGCCTCCGGCTTCAGCAGCTTCTCAAAATTGATAAGGCGGAGGAATTCGCTGACCTCGCGGCTGACTTCACCCATTTTAAAGGCGATTCTCCGCTTGCCCAGTTCCCGGTGGATTTTAAGCAGCATTGCGGTGCCGGCGGAATCGAAATATCTGACATTATCCATCCGCAAAGTGATTTCACCGCCGGAATGCCGCTTGATAGCGCCCTCGACCTTGGATAAAATCGATTCCACGGTGCTGAAGCCGACCACTCCTTCAAGCTCGATGGTGATACTCCCATCTCCGTTCTCGGAGATGTCCAACCGGTATTCTGAATCTTCAGTTTTCATCAGGTCTCTGAAATATCAGTCCCATTCATACCAAAAATATACAATATTTTTTCAATTAAGCAAACTTGTCTTGAGTATTTATGAGATTCATAAGTCATTGAATTAAAGGTTATTAGATTCAGCATCATCGCAGAAAGAGAGTCGGAATGATTATTGCACACTTCAAAGATAATAAAGATAGACAATGATTAACGTAAAACTAAATAGTGACTTACGGAAATCAAGCAGCCACAACGAAACATTTAAACGATTTGAATCAAAATCGTCATTCTGGCGGCAAAGCAAGCCAGAATCTTTCTTTTCCGGAAGGATTCCGGCTGCGCCGGAATGACTATATTGCTTATACTTTAGCATACATAAAGCCACACACCATAACAAATAATAGAGTATGACAAAGTTAGGAGGATTTCAAGATGTTACCAAGAAAATTCTGGATTTTCGCTTCGATATTCTCCGTTTTAACGATGGTTTCAATCTTGAGCCTGGTCTTAAACAATGAAGAGAACAAAATGATGGTTTACGGAAAAGATAATATCAGAGCCCCGGAATTTCCGGCGGGATTGCAATGGTTGAATACGGGGCAGCCGCTTACCCTGAAAGAACTTCGCGGGAAAGTGGTTCTGTTGGATTTTTGGACCTATTGCTGTATCAATTGTATGCATGTCCTGCCGAAATTGAAAAAACTCGAGCATAAATACGGCGACGCCCTGGTCGTTATCGGCGTCCATTCCGCCAAATTCGCTAATGAGGGCGAAACGGAAAACATCCGCCAGGCAATCCTGCGCTACGAAATTGAACACCCGGTGGTGAACGACCGGGATTTCAGAGTCTGGCGGACCTACAGCGCCAACGCCTGGCCCACAATGGCGCTTATCGACCCGCAAGGTTACATAGTGTCACAGCAATCCGGCGAAGGCGCGCCCGAAGCCTTCGACCCGATAATCGCCAAAATGATTGCCGAATTCGAGAAGAAAGGGATACTCGACCGCCAACCCCTGAACCTCGTCCGTGAAAGCGAGGGGATTAAGGAGTCGATTCTGTCCTTCCCCGGCAAAGTATCGCTCAGTTCGGAAGGCGACACCCTCTTCATCACCGACTCGAATCATAACCGGATTCTGATAGTGTCTCTGCCCGACGGTAAGGTGTTAAATGTGATAGGTTCCGGCGACTCCGGGTTCAAGGACGGCGCCTTCGACAACGCCCAATTCAACCATCCTCAGGGCACAGCGCTTGTAGGAAACACGCTCTATATCGCAGACACCGAGAATCATTCCCTCCGCGCCGCTGACTTGAAAAAACGCGAGGTCAAGACTATCGCAGGCATCGGTCATCAGGCGCGCCGCTACACAAGGGGCGGGGACGACCCCCTGTCCGTTCCCCTAAACTCGCCCTGGGATTTAGCAGTGCTCAAGGAAAAACTATACATCGCTATGGCCGGTTTCCATCAAATCTGGTCGCTGGACCTTAAGAGCGGGCGCATCGCCGTTCACGCCGGTTCGGGCTACGAAAACATTCAGGACGGAGCCTTGAAGAGCGCCGCCCTGGCGCAGCCTTCGGGGCTGACCACCGACGGCGAAGGGCTGTACTTCGCCGATAGCGAGGTTTCAGCCATCCGCTGGGCGGATACGAGACCTGATGGTCTGGTGGTGAGCATTGTCGGCGAAGGCCTCTTCGAATTCGGCGATATCGACGGTAAAGGGAATAGGGTCCGGTTGCAGCATCCCCTCGGAGTGGCATATCACGAGGGATTACTCTATATCGCCGACACTTACAATAATAAGATAAAAGTGATTAATCCGAAACAGCGGACTTCAATGACACTGGCGGGAACCGGAAAAGAGGGGATTGAAGACGGCGGTTTCACCCAAGCCGCCTTCAATGAACCGGCAGGTATCGCCGCCGCTCCCAATGGTTTAATCTATGTCGCCGACACCAATAACCACCTGATTCGCATCGTCGATTTGAACAGCAAGACGGTTCGGACCTTGAATCTGAAGGGATTGGACAAACCGGCCGCTGCGCCGGCCGAATCCCCGGACGATTATGTTAGACTCGACCGGAAAAAAGCCGCCGGCGGCAAGGGGGGCATTATGCTAACCGTCCACCTCGATGACGGCTATAAAATTACCCCGGGCACGCGGATGAGCGTGGAAATAAAGAATTCCAACCCCTACGCAGCGAAACTTAAGGAAACCATATTCCAATCGAATGACTTGTCCATAAACATACCGGTGGAGTGGCTGGCGGGCGAAACGGAATTTGCGATTGAACTCAGCCTGAACTACTGCCAGACTGAAAACGAGGGATTGTGCTATTTCGAAAACCGCCGCTGGATTCTCCCGGTGGAAGCGGGCAATGCAGGCGCCGCAACCACAGTGTCAATCGCTCATAATGTTCATAATTGATAAGAATGTAGCAGGGTTTCTGCAGTTTGTCCGACAATAACAAAAATGGGCGCCATTCCGGCTCGTCCGGAATCTGTAAGCCCATTCTTTATCGTGGCGCAGGCTCTCCGCAGTCTGTCCGTGAATAACAAAAACGCATTCTGTCATTGCGAACGAAGCGAAGCAATCTTATTGATTAATATGACTTTACAGATTGCTTCGTCCGCCTGCGGCATCCTCGCAATCACATTATCGGACAGACTGTCCGTACCCTGTTATGTGTGCTGTCAACTCTCCGCAGTCAACAGCAATTTTAATAATAACAGTTGTTTGGTGTCGGGTGCGGGGACCCGACACCACGGAAACGGGATTTCGGCAACACACCCAAAAAGTAGGGATTCAACATCTTGAACCCCTACAAAAACATCGGACAATCTTTATCAGCATAGCTATAATCCCTACCCCCCCCCCCCCCCCCCCTCCCACCCCCCCCCCCCCCCCCCCCCTTTTCCTCGCTGCCGTCCCTGACGACCAGGGCTTTCCTTCGGCGTTT
>CAYQZD010000080.1:3483-7822 GCA_964421875.1 uncultured bacterium | reverse complement strand
CATAGCTATAATCCCTACCCCCCACCCCCTAAATCCTTCCCCCCCACCGCCATCCTTATCCTTTCCGGCGTGACCGGCAGTTCATCGATTCGCACTCCTGTAGCGTTGTAGATTGCGTTCAGTATCGCCGGGATGGTGGGCATAATCGCCCCCTCCCCCACCTCTTTCGCGCCGAAAGGACCCGCCGGTTCATCGCTTTCGATGATAATCGATTCCAGCGGCGGCATATCCAGCGCGGTGGGAATCTTGTATTCCGCTAAATTGGCGTTCACTATCCTGCCGCAGTCGTCGTATTTGACCTCCTCCATCAGCGCTTCCCCCATCCCCATCATCATCGATCCCTGCATCTGCCCTTCGACCTGAGTCCGGTTGATGGCGAAACCGCAGTCGTGCGCTCCGGTGATTTTATCCACCGTAACCTCGCCGGTGTCCAAATCGACCGTGACCTCGGCCACCTGCGCGCTGCAGCCAAAAGCGGGGCTGGTGCCCACCGCCGCTCCCTTGAAGGAGCCGCCCAGTTTGGGAGGCTTATACTTGCCGGTTCCCACTATACTCCCCTTTTCCAAGAAAGCGATGCGCGAGGCTTCGCCGAAGGTCAGGGGACCGTCTAGCGGCGTCCCTTCGAAACCGCGATGTTCCTTGCGGAATTCATGGCGCAGTTCCTTGACATCAAGTTCGCCGCCAGACCAGACCACTTTCCCGTCGGCGATGTCCAGTTCACCCGCCGGGACGCCGGTCTTAAGGGCGATGACCTCCAGCATCTGCCGCTTCACCGATTCCGCCGCTTCCTTGCAGGCGTTGCCGGTCATCAGCGTGGTGCGGGAGGAATAAGCCCCCAAATCCACCGCCAAATCGGAATCGCCCGACAGCACTTTCACATCGGTAAGCGGTATCCCCAGCACTTCGGCGGCTATCATCGCCAACATTGTGTCGCTCCCCTGCCCGATGTCCGCCGCCCCGGATTCCACAATCACCCCGCCGCCGACTTCGCTGAGTTTGATAACCACGGTGCAGTGAAAGGTCGTGCTGTAATAAATCGGATACCCTGCGCCGGACACGAAAAATCCGCAGGCCGCGCCGATACCCTTGCCAGGGGGAAGCTCGCCGCGCGACTTCTTCCAGGCTGCGCTGTCCCGCACCGCCTCCAACGCTTCGCGCATCCCGAAGCTGGAAAGATAGAGCTCGTTGCAGGTGGTTTCGCCCGCCTCGCGCACATTCTTCAGCCGTAGTTCAACCGGATCCATCCCCAATTCCTCGGCGATACGGTCGAGCTGGATTTCGAACAGCGCCCGCGCAATCACCGCGCCGTGCCCCCGCTGCGCTCCGCAAGCGGGCTTGTTGGTCACCACCCGCCAGCCGTCGTAGTTCATATTCTCCAGCCGGTAAGGCCCTCCCAGTAGCGACCCGGCGTAATAAACTGTGGCGATGCCGAAACTGCAGTAGGCTCCCCCGTCGAGGGTGCATTCATGTTCCAGAAACGCCAGCGTCCCGTCCTTCCGCACTCCTATGGTCATCTTGTGAAAGAACTGGTGCCGGGCGCGGGAATGGAGAAACACCTCCTCCCGGTCGAAGGTGGTCTTCACCGGTCTTCCTGTCTTCATTGCCAGCAAACAGGTGATGAGTTCCATCGAAGAGCATGACGCTTTAGGTCCAAAACCACCTCCCACCGCCGGCTTTACTACCCGCACCTTGTGCAGCGGCAGATTCAAAGCCATCGCTAAGGTGCGCTGGACGTAGTGCGGCGCCTGAGTGGAACTGTGCATCGTCAGGTAACCTTCGGAATCGAACTCCGCCAAAGCCGATTGCGGCTCCATAAAGGCGGCGTCCTGCATCTTGGAACTAAGCGTGTCGGTGCGGACGATGTGCGCTTCCTTCTTGGCGGCTTCGACCTCGCCGAATTTCCAATGGACTTCCTGCACCGTATTGCGCTTATACTTGTCATGAACCTGGGGCGCCTCCTCGTCCCGCGCTTTTAGCCCGTCCAAAACCGGGGGAAGTTCCTCGAACTCCACCTTGATAAGGTCGATAGCGTTGCGGGCGATTTCATAACTTTCCGCCGCCACCGCCGCGATTTCATCGCCGACATAGCGCGCTTTATCCGAGCAGAAAACCTGCTCATCGTAGCGAGCCGGACTCACGCCATATGAAATTCCAGGCGTATCCTTATAGGTTATAACCGCCTTCACCCCGGGGAGCTTCTCCGCTTCCGATGTGTCGATACTGAGGATTTTGGCGTGCGCCAAGGGGCTGTGCAGGATTGCGCCGTAAAGCATCCCCGGACGCTTCAAATCGTCGGTGTAGACCGCCCTGCCGGTAACCTTGTCGAAGGCGTCCACCCGCGGAGCGCGGCTGTTCAGCACGCTGTAGGACTTCTTCATAGCGCAGCCTCCGATAACTTCTCCGCCCGCATCCACTCCGCCGCGGTCATTACCGCCTCCACGATTTTCTGGTAGCCGGTGCAGCGGCACAAATTCCCCGATATCGCCAGCCGGATGTCCGCTTCGGTGGGGTCGGGATTGTTGTTCAACAGCGCAATAGCGTTCAACACCATCCCCGGCGTGCAGAAACCGCATTGAATCGCCCCCACCTCGACGAAAGCCTTCTGCACCGGGTGCAGCTGGTTCCCATCAGCCACGCCTTCGATGGTGAGGACTTCGCAGCCGTCAGCTTCCAGCGCCAGGGTGAGGCAGGAGAACACGGGCGTTCTGTCCAGCAGGACAGTGCAGGCTCCGCAGTCCCCGATGCCGCAGCCCTTCTTCGTCCCGGTAAAGTTCAAATCTTCCCGCAGAAAATCCGCCAAGGTCCGGTTGGCCTCGACCGCTTCTTCATAACGGACGCCGTTGACGGTTATGGTGATTAGGTGTTTCATGGATTGTTTATTTGTGAATTCCTATTTTTTTCAATTTCTTCTTTCGTTCTGTAATCAAGTGGATAAGGAGTGTTAGTTTCACATATAGGAAGATTTATTTCAACAACTCTTTTTTCATAGTAATCATATCTTGAGAAGAACGTAATGTCAAATAAACTGTCAACATAATCTTTTGTCAGCACATAACCAAAAGGAGGGTAGTCTATTTCACTAATCCCTATCATTTTTCCTGATAATAAATTCGCCTTATATTGAGTTCCCATCCATTTGGCAATATTACCAGCGAAAAAATACATATAGATTCTATATTTAGATGATAAATACTTTTTTTCTCTGGATAGGATAAATTTTACAAGTTCATCGTTATTATTTCTAAATGTTGGACTATTTACTGAGAAGAACATTGCAATTACTTGTTTTAGGACGCGTAGAGGATATATTTCAAAACACAAAGACAGTTTTCCTCTATATTCCATATCCATAACATCCATACCTTTTCTGCAGAATTCGGCAAATGCTTTCCCATACCATCTCCCAGTATTATTATTGCATTCATTGCAGAGTGTATAGACACAAAATCCATCTTTCAATTGCGTCTTTCCTGCTTTTTTATATAAATAGTCTTTGATATTCTGAAGAACCATTGGATTATCGTTAAATGCAGATTGTGGTGGAACATGTTCTCGAGTTAACTTTGTACCTTTTCCGCAAATATGACATATGTCTTTTCCTTTGCTGTGCCTCATATGCATTTTCCCGATATAATGAGAAAGTTCATTCTGGATTCCGGCTTGCGCATCGGAATGACATAATGGCGTGTCTTGATAGAGTTTTACGTTGTCACTCCCGCGAAAGCGGGAGTCCAGTTCGCATCGCCCATCCTTTTTTAGAATCGCTGATTCCACTGATAAAACTGATTACACTGATAAAAAATCAGCGCCATCAGCGAAAATCATCCCCCATCAGCGGTTCAGAACTTCTATACGATTTAAAGACTGGATTCCGGCTTGCGCTCGAAATGACATCAGTCTATTGTACCACAATATAAATAATATTTTCCGCGCCATTCCGTGTTTTCTGTGCCTTCAGTGATTCGCATCGCCCATCCTTTTTTAGAATCACTGATTTCACTGATAAAGACTGATTACACTGATACAAAATCAGCGCCATCAGCGTAAATCATCCTTTATCAGCGGTTCAGAACTTCTATACGATTTAAAGACTGGATTCCGGCTTGCGCTCGAAATGACATCAGTCTATTGTACCACAATATAAATAATATTTTCCGCGCCATTCCGTGTTTTCTGTGCCTTCAGTGATTCGCATCGCCCATCCTTTTTTAGAATCACTGATTTCACTGATAAAGACTGATTACACTGATACAAAATCAGCGCCATCAGCGTAAATCATCCTTTATCAGCGGTTCAGAACTTCTATACGATTTAAAGACTGGATTCCGGCTTGCGCTCG